>NZ_JBQFZU010000001.1:0-344027 GCF_056542405.1 Ruegeria sp. AD11(2025)
TGGCGGCGTGTGGCGACCCGCTACGACAGGTGCCCGAAGGTCTTCCTGTCAGCCATCGCCCTCGCAGCACTCGTCATCTATTGGCTATGAGCCCTGACCCTAACGACATCAGCATTTGTCAAATAATACGGAATCACTTCACGGAGTTGATTGTTAACAGTTCTTACCTCTTGGGGTACGATCTGGGCCTCGCTGCCTAACCGGTTAATAAATTCGGAAAAATCTCGGTTTTTCATCTTTGCGTCAACAAACGACGCATAATCTTCGTAAGAAGCGAACAGGTCTCCCGCAATCACCGGAGCCGCGCATACGCTCAGAAACGCTGAAAGGAAAATTCGGAACATTTTAACACCTTAGAATTGATGCCTTCAACGCTCCTTAGAACTAAGGTGTCATCCTGTAAACCGCCCCCTGCCCGACAGAAACAAACCAGATCGCCCCATCCGAAGCTTCTACGATATCCCGTACACGTTCGGTCTCCGAGCCCTTGATCTGCTCGACCTCGCGCAGCGGTGAACCCGCCAGCCGCGCGATATAGTCGAATTTCAGCGAACCGACAAAGATGTCTCCCTTCCACTCCGGCCAGAGTTTGCCCGAATAAACCAGCAGCCCCGAGGGCGCGATAGAAGGGTCCCAATAATGCGCGGGCTGCTCCATGCCCGGTTTCTCAGTGCCCTCTCCGATTTTTTCACCGGAATAGTGCACACCGTACGAGATCACCGGCCAGCCATAATTGAGGCCAGGCCGGACCAGATTGACCTCATCCCCGCCCCTTGCCCCATGTTCGGAAACCCATAGCTGCCCACGTGAGTCCAGACCGGCCCCCTGCGGATTGCGGTGGCCAAAGGACCAGATCTCAGGCCGCGCACCATCTTCCTGAACAAAGGGGTTGTCTGCAGGCACCGATCCGTCGCGGTTCACGCGGATGACGGTACCATTGAAGTTGGACCTATCCTGCGCCTTGGGCCGCTCACCCCGGTCTCCGATCGTGACAAACAGGGTTCCGTCCTCGGCCTCGACTACGCGCGAGCCATAGTGCCGACCGGACGATCCTCCCGGTACAGCCTCGAAGATCACGCGCAGGTTGGTCAGTTGGTCGCCTGCATCTGACAAACGGGCCACCGCAAGAGCGGTTCCGGCACCGCCTCGTTGTGGCTTCGAAAACGTCAGGAAAACCTCTCGGGTTTGATTGAAATCACGGGCGACGGTCACGTCCAGTAACCCACCCTGCCCTTTGGCCAGTACTTTGGGCACACCGGAAACGCGCTGAATATTGCCGTCCTTGACGTGTAACAGTTCTCCCTCCCGTTCGGTCACCAGAAACCCGCCATCCGGCAAAAGCCCAACTGCCCATGGCGTGTCCAAACCGCCCACCATTTCAGTAACTTCGACAGCGCCTTGTGAAGTTTGCAGCCTGTCGGCCCATGCGAAGCTGGTCCACGCCAGCATCAAGATTGCGGTTGTCCGGATCATCCTGGTCCTCCGTCGTTTCCTGCGCCAGCAGCGCCCTTTCACCCATCTGATCAAATAGGGTTCCCAGCCGCAAAGACACTTTTTCGTTAGGACTTTTCTTTTCCGAACAGCTTGCCTAGGGTCGTGCCCAGAATGAAGACCACTTCAGGGAGTAACCTCATGAAAAAGCTGCTTACTGCAACTGCAGCAACCGCTCTGCTGGCCGGCACCGCCATGGCCGAAGATGTCAAACTGGGCATTATGTTCGGCTTCACCGGCCCGATTGAATCGCTGTCGCCTGCAATGGCGTCAGGCGCCGAGCTGGCAATGAAAGAAGTTTCGGAATCGGGCAAACTGCTGGACGGATCGACCGTAACCCCGGTGCGCGCCGACACCGGCTGCGCCGACAACGCACTGGCCACTGCCAACGCCGAACGTCTGGTTGCCGAAGGCATCAATGGGCTGGTCGGCGGTGACTGCTCGGGCGTGACCGGCGCGATCCTGCAAAACGTCGCCTTGCCGAACGGCATGGTGATGATCTCGCCGTCGGCTACCTCGCCCGGCCTGTCGGTGATGGAGGACAATGACCTGTTCTTCCGCACCTCGCCGTCGGACGCGCGTGAAGGTGAAATCATGGCAGACATCCTAAAAGAGCGTGGTGTGAACTCGATCGCTCTGACCTACACCAACAACGACTATGGCAAGGGTCTGTCCGAGGCGATCAAATCCTCGTTCGAAGCGCTGGGCGGTGAAGTGACCATCGTTGCCGCGCACGAAGACGGCAAGGCCGACTACTCGGCCGAAGTTGGCGCGCTGGCGTCGGCAGGCGGTGACATTCTGGTTGTGGCTGGTTACCTGGACCAGGGCGGTCTGGGCATCATTCAGTCGTCGCTGGACAGCGGCGCGTTTGACACGTTCGGCCTGCCTGGCGGGATGATCGGTGACTCGCTGCCCGAAAACGTTGGTCCGGAACTGAATGGGTCGTACGGCCAGGCGCCGGGTTCGAAAAGCGAGGCCGCGGATTCGTTCTTTGCTATGGCCGAAGGCGAAGGTTTTGACGGTTCGTCGATCTTTGTTCCTGAATCCTATGACGCCGCAGCCCTGTTCCTGCTGGCCATGCAGGCTGCAGGTTCCAGCAATCCCGCGGATTACGGCAGCAAGATCATGGATGTCGCCAACGAACCGGGTGAGAAAATCTATCCGGGCGAACTGGCCAAAGGTCTGGAACTGCTCGCTGCCGGTCAGGAGATCGACTATGTCGGTGCATCAGGCGTTGAACTGATCGGCCCCGGTGAAAGCGCCGGTGCGTATCGTGAGATCGAAGTTATCGACGGTGAGATGAAGACGGTCAACTACCGTTAATCCACCATCTGACAAGAAATAATCAGAACAGCCCGGGCCTTGTGTCCGGGCTTTTTCAGTGACAAAAGTCTGCACCTCTGTTTTCGGGGATAAGACAAGGGAAAACCATGATCGTCGTTGAGGACGTGCACAAGCATTTTAGCGGTTTCCACGCCGTAGACGGAGCATCGCTTGAGATCGAAAAGGGCTCGATCACTGGCCTGATCGGACCGAACGGAGCAGGAAAGACTACCCTGTTCAACGTGATTGCGGGCGTTCTGCCTCCGACCAGCGGGAAAGTCATCATGGACGGAGAGGACATCACCGGCCTGCCCCCGCATGAGCTGTTTCACAAGGGCCTGCTGCGCACGTTCCAGATCGCGCACGAGTTTTCCTCGATGACCTGCCGCGAGAACCTGATGATGGTGCCGGGTGCGCAATCGGGTGAATCGCTTTGGAACACATGGTTTGGCCGCAAGCGCATCGCCGACGAGGAACGCGCCCTGCGCGCCAAGGCTGACGAGGTTCTTGAGTTCCTGACCATCGAACACCTGGCCGACCACAAGGCGGGTCAGGTGTCGGGCGGGCAGAAGAAGCTGCTGGAACTGGGCCGCACCATGATGGTCGACGCCAAGATCGTGTTTCTGGACGAGGTCGGCGCGGGCGTGAATCGTACCCTGCTGATGACCATTGCCGACACGATCCTACGTCTGAACAAGGAACGCGGCTATACCTTCGTCGTCATCGAGCATGATATGGATTTCATCGGCAAGATCTGCGACCCGGTCATCTGCATGGCCGAGGGCAAGGTGCTGGCCGAGGGAACTTTGGACGAGATCAAGGCCAATGAGCACGTGATCGAGGCCTATCTGGGCACCGGGCTAAAGAACAAAGACAAGCTGGAGGCCCAAACATGACCGCTGGCATGAGCGACAATCCCTATCAGGATGACAAGGGCAACAAAGACGCCTCGATCACCAATACCCGTGGTGTCGGCACCATGACGCCTGCCCATCGAACAAGTGGTGCAACACACAAGGTCGAAGGCGGCCCTTTTCTGATCGGCGACACTATGACCGGCGGCTATGGCAAAGGGCCTGACATCCTGCACGACTGCACCATCGCCGTGGACAAGGGCGAGATCGCGGTCATCGTCGGCCCCAACGGCGCCGGTAAATCCACCGCAATGAAGGCCGTGTTCGGAATGCTGGACGTCCGCGCCGGTTCCGTGCGGCTGGATGGAGAGGATATCACCAAACTCTCGCCACAAGATCGCGTGATCAAGGGCATGGGTTTCGTGCCGCAGACCTCAAACATCTTTACGTCCATGACGGTCGAGGAAAACCTCGAAATGGGGGCCTTCATCCGCCGCGATGATTTTTCCGGGACGATGGAGCAGGTCTATGACCTCTTCCCCATACTGCGTGACAAGCGCAATCAGCCAGCCGGAGAGCTGTCTGGCGGTCAACGCCAACAGGTCGCCGTCGGCCGCGCCCTGATGACTCAGCCCAAGGTGCTGATGCTGGATGAACCGACCGCCGGTGTCTCGCCCATCGTGATGGATGAGCTGTTCGACCGGATCATCGAAGTTTCGCGCACCGGGCTGCCGATCCTGATGGTCGAACAAAACGCCCGCCAAGCGCTGGAGATCGCGGACAAGGGTTATGTGCTGGTTCAGGGGCGGAATGCGTATTCCGGCACGGGCAAGGAACTGTTGGCTGATCCAGAGGTTCGGAAGAGTTTCTTGGGGGGGTGAGGATGCGAAAAGTGGCTATTTTCCTGATATCACTTGTATTGTCTCCGTGCGTTTCGAGTGCGGAAGGCGGGCTGAAAGACTTCTACTCCGAGAAACTGCGCCCAAAACTGTTGAAAGCGGGCGCAATCGAACTCCATTGCGAAATGCCAACCAAATGCCTAGACGATTTCTGCGAAGCGGTAAGCATTGAAGGTGAGTTTGTAGTCTACGCGACCGCACTAGACCAACGGCTTAACGAGGTTTCATCAAGCGAAATTGTTGCCTCAACCGCGTTGCTTTTCTTGGACGGAAGTCTTTACGATCTCGAAGGTGGAGGGAATAAGGACCATTTCTGGGGTATTGGAGCTTCCGGCGAAGTCTCTGAGTGGCGATCATCGTTTGTTGTCTCGCTTAATGGCGGGCCAGCATCGCTGACAACTCAGAATGTCAGAACTTTCCTTACAACAACCCACTTTGGCAATTGTATGGTCATCAAATAATGAACTTCCCCAACGCCCTTGTAACGCTCTCCAACTTCGTGCTTGTTCCCGCAATCATCTAACGTCGACCGTTCTTCAGGATTGAGGCCAAACTGTGATTGCGTTTGGTGAGCGTCAAAATCTGAATAACTTAAATTGTTCAATTACAATGCCCTAAAAGCCCTTATTCGACCTCCTGAAACCTCTCTCGACGGCTAAATTTTCGCCACGATCCGCACGTACTCACAGCGTGCGAACAACGGGAATCAACCAGTTGATTCTTAACCCATTCGGGCAGACATCCCATTCAGGAGACACATTATGAAATATCTGGCAGCGCTCGCCGCTATTGTCCTGCCTGCGACCGCGCAGGCCGTATCGCAAAACCCGGTCGAAGGTGAAGTTGTATACGAGTGCCAGATCACCGAAAGCTGCAAGTCCAGCGGTTGCGCACCACTGGGTTCCGCCGGTCATGTGACGTTGAAGAAATTTGAAGGCCAATCCAAAGGGCTCCTAGTCGCTGAAGGTCAAGAGCACGAAGTTCTCGTGTACCCAAGTCTTGGAGCGCTGGAATTTCTTCAGGTTCTGGCCGGTGGAAGCGTCGGATACACCGTGAAATCTGACACCGGCCAACTTGAGGTCCGTGCGTCTGGTGGCCAGCAACGAAACGACCGCGGGACCTGCAAGATCGCAACCTGAGATCGCGTTCACTGGCTTTCAAATTGCAGGTTTCAACTTTCTTTGCGCCGGGTAGATTTCCAGTGATCCGGCGCATCCCGTTCCGAGGCGCAAAAGGTTACACTTTTTCCGTATTATCTCTGGATTTCGGCATCTCAACACAGCTGAATTATTGTGTCTTTCCTCACTGATATGCCATAAGGCCGCACCCGACGGAATGAGAAGGTGAGATGGACATACTGAACGCGTTAGTCGCGCTTGCGAATTTTGTGTTGGTGCCGGCAATTGCCTATGGCAGCCAGCTGGCACTGGGGGCGTTGGGGGTCACTCTGATCTACGGCATCTTGCGGTTTTCTAACTTTGCCCATGGCGACACGATGGCATTTGGTGCGATGATTGCCGTGCTTGTGACATGGGGCCTGCAGGCCGCCGGGGTCAGTTTCGGGCCGCTGCCAACCGCTCTGCTGGCCCTGCCCTTTGCCATTCTCGGCTGTATCGTACTTGTGCTGATCACCGACCGGCTGGTCTATCGGTTCTATCGCGAGCAAAAGGCCAAGCCGGTTATTCTGGTCATCGTGTCGATGGGCGTGATGTTCATCATGAACGGCCTTGTGCGTTTCATCATCGGGCCGGATGATCAGAGGTTTTCGGACGGCGCGCGGTTCATAGTCTCTGCAAGGGATTTCAAGGCGATGACCGGGTTGCGTGAAGGGCTGGCGATCAAGACCTCTCAGGGCATTACCGTCATCGTGGCCGTTGTCGCAGTGGCGCTGTTGTTCTGGTTCCTCAACAAGACACGCACCGGTAAATCGATGCGCGCCTATTCCGACAATGAGGACTTGGCGCTGCTGTCTGGTATCAACCCCGAACGCGTGGTGATGATCACATGGATCATCGTCGCCGCGCTGGCGACCACTGCCGGAGTGCTCTACGGGCTGGACAAAAGCTTCAAGCCTTTCGTCTATTTCCAACTGCTGCTACCTATTTTTGCCTCGGCTATCGTGGGTGGCCTCGGCAGCCCTCTGGGTGCCATCGCGGGCGGGTTTATCATCGCATTTTCGGAGGTGACGATCACCTATGCCTGGAAGAAAGTGCTGACCTATCTGGCACCCGAAAGCCTGGAGCCGTCAGGATTGGTCCAGTTCCTGTCCACCGATTACAAATTCGCGGTCAGCTTTGTGATCCTGCTGATCGTGCTTCTGTTCAAACCTACGGGCCTGTTTAAGGGGAAAGCGGTATGATCTTCGGAGTTATTGCAACTATTGCAATTCCACTGCTTGCAGGCTTGGTACTTGGCCCTGTTGGCCTCATTGCCGGGGTCGGCGAAGTTGCTTGTGGTTGGGTCTATTGGCACGCCTTACGCACTCAAAATGAAAGCCTTAAGAACTCGTCTTTGTTCGCCGCAGTCGCGATCCTCGTCTTGAGCACCGGGTTCTTACAAGGTTGGAACGCGGCGATTCTGATCCTGAACATGGGGCTGATCTCGGCCATCATGGCGCTTGGAGTGAACCTGCAATGGGGCTTTGCGGGCCTGTTTAACGTTGGCGTCATGGGTTTTGTCGCGCTAGGCGGATTGGCGGTTGTGTTGGTCTCGACCCCTACTACGCCCGGAGCATGGTCGGCGGGCGGGTACGGTATCGTATTGGCCTTGCTGCTGGGTGCCGCGACCGTGGTAACCACCGTACTGGTGGCGCAGAAGATGCCGAAAGGCCGTGTGCGAACCCTGTCGATCATCGCCATTCTGGTCGTGGGATTTTTTGTGTACCGCGCCGTTCTCGATCCCAACACCGCGGCTGTTGAGGCGATTGAGTCGGCGGTCGCGGGCAACCTTGGCGGACTGAATCTGCCTGTGTTGCTGGCATGGCCCGCAGGTGGCCTGCTGGCTGCGGGTGCCGCATGGCTGATCGGTAAAACGGCGCTGGGTCTGCGGTCTGATTATCTGGCGATTGCAACGCTTGGTATCGCCGAGATCATCATCGCTATCATGAAAAACGAGGACTGGTTGGCGCGTGGCGTCAAGAATGTCTACGGCATTCCGCGCCCTGCCCCTGTGGTCGGCTATGAGGTCGATCTGCAGAACGATCCCGGCTTTGTAGCACGCGCCGATTGGCTGGGGTTGGACCCGGTCACGGCCTCGACCCTGTCGGTCAAGCTGGGCTATTCGCTGCTGTTCCTGATCGTTCTGCTTGTTCTGTTGTGGATGGCACAAAAGGCACTGAACAGCCCATGGGGCCGCATGATGCGCGCGATCCGCGACAATGAGGTCGCGGCCGAGGCGATGGGCAAGGATGTTACCCGCCGCCACCTGCAGATTTTTGTTCTGGGCTCGGCCATCTGCGGCATTGCCGGTGCGATGATGACCACTCTGGACGGTCAATTGACCCCAAGCGCCTATCAGCCGCTGCGGTTTACCTTCCTTGTCTGGGTGATGGTGATCGTTGGCGGGTCGGGCAATAATTTCGGCGCGGTGCTGGGGGCGTTTGTCATTTGGTTCCTCTGGGTACAGGTCGAACCCATCGGCTTGTGGCTGATGAGCCTGATCACATCAGGGTTGCCCGATGGCAGTGCGCTCAAGGCGCATCTGATCGAAAGCGCCGCGCATATGCGCCTGCTGACCATGGGCCTGATCTTGCTGATTGTTCTCAGATTCAGCCCAAGGGGGCTGATCCCCGAGAAATAGATCGTATCAGGGGGAATTTTGAAAACCGCGCCGCATAACCGGCGCGGTTTCTTGATTCATGAACCGAACCTGAATAGACCAAGTTACCGGTGGGCGCGTTCCGGACCTGCGCCAGATCGCCTTCACGCTTAATTAGTCAATCAAGGCTGAAACTACTGGCCACCTCTCGAGAGTAAGAAGACGACACATGAAAAACTCCTTCATCCCCAAGATCCTCATGCTACCGATGGTTGCCAGTCTGGCCGCATGTATCCCGTCACCCGAAGATCTGGAGACCACACCGGTCAAGGTCCAGACGCCAAAGGGAGTGGTGACCTGCCAATTGTACCGGCATGACCGAGTGACCTGGGATCGCGCCATTGACTTCCCGGCCACAAAAATGTCGGTGCCCGAGGCTGACGCCTATTGCAGACAAGAAGGCCAGCGCCGCCTTAAGTAACAGGATCAACGTCGGACGGCAGACAGGCTGCGCGGCGCCATACACCTATCGGCCCCGAAACAACCCGCCCAGAATACCGCGAACTATGCGGCGGCCGGTAGTGCCTTTGAGTTCTTTGATGACGGCCTCGCTCATGGCGGTGGCAAAGGTATCCTTCTTCCGCGTTAACCGGGAAGAAGACCGCCCGACGCGACCACCGGAATACCGGCGGGCCGTTGCAAATTCACGTTCAGCCACTGTCTGCGTCTCTTCCTGCTCCTCCGCTTTGGCGGCGGCCTGAGCCGCTTCATCCGCACGGCCCTGAAGGATTTCAAACGCTGACCTGCGATCATTCAGCGTGCCGTATTTCGCCTGCATAGGAGAGGCTGCCAGAACCGCCTGACGTTCGGCCTCGGTGATGGGCCCAAGCTGCGAACCGGGCGGGCAGATCAGTGTGCGTTCAACGATCCCCGGCACCCCCTTTTTCTGCAGCATCGAGGTCACCGCCTCACCCACGCCGACCTCACGTATTGCGGCTTCGGTGTCGAAAGCAGGGTTTTCGCGATAGGTTTCGGCGGCCAGACGAAGATTCTTGCGATCCCGGGCGGTGAACGCGCGCAGGGCGTGCTGAACCCGGTTGCCGAGCTGCCCCAGAATGTCCTCGGGGATGTCCGCCGGGTTTTGCGAAATGAAGTAGACCCCGACCCCCTTGGACCGGATCAGCCGCGCGACCTGTTCAACCTTGTCGACCAAAACCTTGGGCGCGTCTTCGAACAGCAGATGCGCCTCGTCAAAGAAGAAGACCAGCTTGGGTTTGTCCGGGTCGCCCACCTCGGGCAGTTCCTCGAAAAGCTCGCTCAGCAGCCACAACAGGAAGGTCGCATAAAGACGCGGAGCCCCCATCAGCCTGTCCGAGGCCAGAATGTTCACCATCCCCTGCCCGTTCGCATCCGTGCGCATCAGATCGGCAAGCTCCAACGCTGGTTCGCCGAACAGGTTGGTCCCGCCCTGGTTTTCCAACACCAGCAAGCGCCGCTGGATCGCCCCGATCGAAGCAGTCGAGACATTGCCATAACGCAGGGATAACTGCGCCCGATTCTCGCCGATCCAGACCAGCAGGGCCTGCAAGTCCTTAAGGTCCAGCAGCGGCGTTCCTTCTTCGTCCGCCACCCGGAAAGCGATGTTCAGGATGCCCTCCTGCGCCTCGCTCAGGTCCATGAGGCGCGACAGCAGCAACGGACCCATCTCGGTCACGGTTGTGCGCACCGGATGGCCTTGCCGCCCGAACAGGTCCCAGAACGTCACCGGGCACGCGGCATAGGCATAATTCTGAAACCCGATGCGCTTTGCGCGGTCCTGAAACGCTTGATGCAGCTTATGGGTGTCGCTCCCCGCCTTGGCCAGACCGGACAAATCCCCTTTGACATCTGACAGAAACACAGGAACGCCTGCGGCCGAAAAGCCTTCAGCCAAAATTTGAAGCGTTACGGTTTTGCCGGTCCCTGTCGCACCGGCAATCAACCCGTGCCGATTGGCATATTTCAACGTCAGGGATTGGGGTTGGCTATAGTCGTCACCCGCGCCACCCAGAAAGATGTTATTTTCCATGTATGTAAGGCCTTAATTTCCACCGATCTGCCCCCAGCATACAAAGTTAACCTTTGACTGCGATAGTCAATTCGCCGCCTTTGTTGCGAACGGAACAAGGCGGCAATCTTCCTCCCTGTCGACTGACCGCGCCTTCGGGCGCGGTTTTTTTAACAGAAAGCTGGATCTGCCATTAATTTTTTAGGTTTGCAGTTGACCGCTGCGCCCGCCTTTCGTAACGTCTGCGCATAACTAAGTCGGCCAGTCCGACGGGGAGAACATATTTGAAGGGAGCCGCTCCACCGGCTCCCTTTTTCATTGGTCGGGAACACCCAAAAACGGCAGAAAACTGATCACATCCGGCCGTTTGCGCAGCTTAGTGCCTGACACCGTGTTCGAACGGTGGTAAGACCCACAAAAAAGATCAATCAATCTGCCGAGGCATTCATGATCAAGAAACTTCTACCCGTTAACATTCTGGTGGCTGCGCTTTGGTGCGGAGCCGCATACGCACAGGAAGCAACACAGGATACGCAGGCGCAGGAAACCCCATCCGCTCAGGCGGATAGCGGGCTGGATCTTGGCACTTCCGGCCCAAGAACCGGTGAGCAATTCGTCAAGGAAAAGACCGGCGACTGGGAAGTGTCCTGTATCAAAGCAGAAGCTGGTGAAGACCCCTGCGCAATGGTCCAGATCCTGAACGGTCAAGAAGGTGAACCGCTGGCTGAGGTTAGCATTGGCAAGCTACCGGCCGGTGGCGCTGCTGTCGCCTGGGCCAATGTAATCGTTCCGCTGGAAACACTTCTGCAAGCGCAGCTTGCTCTTTCAATCGACGGCGCACCGCGAAAGCTTTACAACTATCACCATTGCGTCCGCGTTGGATGCGTAGCGCAGCTTGGCCTCAGTCAAGCAGAGATCGATGCGATGAAGTCTGGGTCAAAAGCCGTATTTTCTCTGGTTCCGGCCCGGTTTCCCGACCAGGTGATCAATATGGAAATGTCTCTGACAGGATTTACAGCAGGTTTCGACGGGTTGAACGTCAACCAGAACTGATCCCATGAAACCCAAAAACGCTGCCAGTCCCGACAGGCAGCGTTTTTTTTTGCATTCGTTAGTTGAAACTTCAAACCCGTTTCAGCGCAAGCACCGCGTTTAGCCCGCCGAAGGCAAACGCGTTGCTTAGGGCCACCTTGACCTTTGCTTCACGGGCATCGTTGGGCACCACGTCCAGCGCACATTCCGGGTCAGGTTCTTCGTAACCGATGGTCGGAGCGATAACACCATCGCGCAGTGCCATGATACAGGCCAGCAGTTCCACAGCGCCGGTTCCACCAATTAGGTGTCCGTGCATGGACTTCGTGGATGAGATCATCAGATCATCCGCGTGCGGACCGAACACATCCGCAACAGCAGCGCATTCGGTTTTGTCATTCGCAGCCGTGCCGGTTCCGTGCGCATTGATATAACTGACCTGATCCGCATTCAGACGCGCATCCGCCAAGGCACCCGCCATGGCCCGTGCCGCGCCTTGTTTGCTGGGCATCACAATGTCCGATGCGTCCGAGGTCATGGCAAATCCCACAACCTCGCACAGTATATCGGCGCCACGGGCGCGCGCGTGTTCATATTCTTCGAAAACGAAGATACCAGCACCTTCACCCTGGACCATTCCGTTGCGGTTGGCGCTGAAGGGGCGGCAGGCGTCGCGGGACATGACGCGCAGCCCTTCCCAGGCCTTCACGCCACCAAAACACAGCATCGATTCCGACCCGCCGGTGATCATCGTAGGCGCCGCCCCGCTACGTACCATCTGGAACGCCAGCGCCATCGCATGGTTGGACGACGCGCAGGCAGTCGAGACGGTAAAGCTCGGGCCTTTGAGGTTGTGCTCCATCGACACGTGGCTGGCCGCAGCGTTGTTCATTAGCTTGGGCACAACGAATGGGTGAACACGGTTCTTGCCGTCTTCGTAAACCGAACGGTAGTTATCGTCCCAGGTCGAAACGCCACCGCCAGCGGTGCCCAGAACGACACCGGACCGGGCGGCAAGATCACCATGAAACTCGATCCCGGATTGATCGATCGCTTCTTTCGCGGCCGTCAGGGTGAACTGGGTAAACCGGTCGTAAAGGCTCATCTGTTGGCGGTTGAAGCGCCCTTCAGCCTCGAACCCCCGGACCTGACCACCGATCTTGATGGAAAGACGCTCAACATCGCGGAATTCAAGCTCGGAGATGCCGCAACGCCCTTCGCGCATGGCTTCAAGCGTATCGGCGACCGAATGACCCAGCGAGTTGATCGTGCCGGCCCCGGTAATAACAACGCGTTTCATTGGCTCAGGTCAGACCTTTTCCGACACAAGCTTTTCGATACCGGCAATGATGGCGGCGACATTCGAAATATCGAAATCGCTGGCCTCGGGTTCGTTGGCGTTGAACGGCACCGAGATGTCGAATTCTTCCTCGATGGCAAAAATGCTTTCGACCAGACCCAAACTGTCGATTCCCAGATCCTCAAGCGTGCTTTCAGGAGTGACGTCCGAAGGCTCCAGCACGGCCTGCTCAGCAATGATTGCGATGACGCGGTCGGTGATGCTCATGTCGGTCCTCTGATTATCCCGTTGAGGATGATTTAATCACTCGGAGGCTGTTTGAAAACAGCCTTTTTCAGCGCCTCGACGTCACGTGCAATTCGGGGCAGACGACGCTGCGCCTTGTAGATATCTGTATGGGTCTCCATCTTGACGCCCGGATAGCCCATGATCACGCGGCCCGCAGGAACATTGGACAGAATCTTGGTGCCGCCCCCCGCGATCACACCGTCGCCGATAAAGATGTTGTCGACCACTCCGGTTTGGCCGCCCAGCACCACGTTATTTCCGATCTCGACCGACCCGGACACGCCGGTTTGACCGCATAGAAGGCAATCCTGCCCAACACGGGTATTGTGACCGACATGCACGAGGTTATCCAGTTTGGAGCCATTACCGATGCGCGTATTGCGGATCGTACCGTTATCAACCGTGCAATTGGCACCAACCTCGACATCGTCGCCGATCTCAACCGCGCCCAGAGAATGGATACGCAGCCAGCTTTGCGCCCGCGCTTCCCCCTGATCGCCCATCGTCTTGCGCGCGTTTTCGGCACCGGACACTTCGGGAGTGACGAAACTGAACCCGTCGCCACCGATCCGCGCACCGGGTTGGGCAATGAAGCGATCACCGATTTGCGCCCGCGCACCGATACTGACCATCTCGCGCAGCATCGCTTGATCGCCCATAACGGCATCCATCCCGATCACGCAATGCGGGCCAATCACCGCGCCCTTGCCGATCCGCACACGCGCGCCGATGACGGTCAGCGGCCCGATCGAAGCGCCTTCACCGATTTCAGCCGCCGGGTCGATCACGGCCGAGGGGTGAATCCCCGGCTCAACCCCCTGCCCGCGATCCAGCATCGCGGTTACCCCCGCCATCGCCATGCGCGGCCGGGGTACGAAAATTGCCGCTTCCAGACCCAACGCCTGCCAATCGGCACCTTCCCACAAGACGGCGGCCCTTGCAGACCCACCGCTCAGCGCCTCGGCATATTTCGGAGACATCGCCATCGCCAGATCAAACGATCCGGCATCCGCCGGCTCAGCGACGCGTTGGATAATCAGGCTGGTGTCGCCTTGGCTTTCTGCCGCAAGGGCATCGGCGATTTGCTGGATGGTGTAGTGCATATCGGGCTTCCCGGTTTAAGGACCTGCCCCGCTGATTACCCCTGAACGTCCGGCAGGGCTACCCCTGCCTTCTGTAGAGCCTCCCAGATTTTCTGATCCCGCTCATAGACATCCCGACGATACTGAACCTTGCCCTTGGGTCCAATAAAGGCCGTTCGGTAGATGATATGGACCGGAACGTGCTGATCCAGTTGCACCGTTGTTTCTTTGCCCGTGTTCAGGACCCGGTGGAAAAACGCCTTTGGGTTTTCTTCTTGTTTGGCCAACAGCGCATAGGCGAACTCAAACGGTTGCGCCAGGCGTATACAGCCATGCGAAAACGCCCGCACCTCACGCGCGAACAGACTTTTCTGAGGCGTATCATGTAGATAAATGTTGTACTTGTTGGGGAACATGAACTTCACTAACCCCAAGGCGTTGCTGGTACCGGGCGCCTGACGCATCGCAAACGGAAAGTTGCGCGCGTTGAACTGGGTGAAATCCACGGCACCGCGATTGACCTGACGACCGCGGCGATCGGTGATCTGGATATGACCAACCGCGTGCGGGTTGGACTTCAGCTTGGGCAGGTATTCCTTGGTGATGATCGAGCGCGGAACATACCAGCTGGGGTTGATGACCATATGCTCCATCTCGTCCGAGAATTCGGGGCTGCGGCGGTCATGCGTGTTCTTGCCGATCACGGCGCGGGTTTCGAAGGTGATCAAACCGTCATCTATGATTTTGGCAGAAAAATCGGTCTGATTGACCAGAATGTGCCGTGCGCCCCGTTCGCGCGGCAACCAGCGCTCGCGCTCAAGCGCAACATATACGGCCTTGAGCCGATCCGAGGCACTGCGGTTGAGTTCGGTGATTGTGCCCGGCCCGGCGACCCCATCGGCTGCAAGGCCGTGGTCTGTCTGAAACGCCTGAATCGCACCCAACAAGGCATCATCGAAATCCGGGTTGGCCGTCGGTCGCAGATAACCCATGGAAACCAATCGGTTACGCAGCTTGATTACATCTGGTCCCGTATCACCATATTCCAGCTTGGACACCGGAACAGTCGGCCCCCAGCCACCTTGGTTGACAAGGGTTTGCAGAACCAGTTTCTGCTTCATCAACGCCCGGTATTGCGTTGATTGCGGAGCAAGCTGATCGAAATAGCTTCCGTTTTCCGCAGCGATCAGCCCTTGAAGATGATCCTTGGCCGAGGTGCGTTCGACATTTCGAACTAGACCGTCGTCAATTTCAGATGGCCGCAACGCGCCGGATTGGAGGTTCCGGGCATATTCCACAAAAGCACGACTTAACCGGATCTCGACAGCGCCGAGATCACGCGTCGTGCGTGCGCTCTGCATTTGATCCAAAAGCGCTTGAACGCTGTAGGAGCCTTGCGGCAAACCGTGCATTTCGGTGCCTGACAACGCCCGGATCAACTGTGCTCGCCGCACCATGTGCGCGGGCGTTTCCCCTACCCAAACCGGCGCAAACCCGTTTTCCCGGTAGAATTCCGCAATTCCGGACCCCGGCGGGGCAAATTCAGCGACCGCCATCTGATAAGCCGTTGCCGGCCGGGTTCCTGCGCTTGAGACAGATGCCGAAGCCAGAAAACATGCCGTTAAAAAGAAACCAGTACGCGTCCGAAAACCTGAGAACATGGGATGGCCTTGATTATTCTTAATTTTACGCCGCTCGCGAGCGTGCCGATCAACTATGATTGCGTCCCGGGCAGCTTGTCTATTCACAAATGTATCAACGCGGCGCATCTATCGGAGCGTGATGCGTGTTTGCATCGCCCGGCGGAATGGCGCCACCAAATGCTTCTGAATTATACATAAACGCATCAACTGCGCAAAAAACTGCCGAAAATTCCCCCTTGAAAAGGTGATTTTGAAAGACTTCTTGGCTGTTTTTCGCGACTGTGTCATAAATCCCGCATCTGGGATGGAAAAAAATTAAGAACGCGCGCGTAACATCGTGTGCAGGCAGGAACAGTACGGGACGAAACTAAAATGACGATGAGCAGTACCTCGGGCTTGACCCGGCGTGCCCTTCTGGGCGCATTTGCAGCTACGGCAGTTGTGGCGGCACCGACCTATTCCAATGCAGCAGGATTCCTTCGGGGCGGCGGCGATGTTCGGCGTATTCGCATGTATTCAGGTCGCACCGGCGAACGCATCGACATGATCTATTGGGTCGATGGGAAGTACATCAAGGACGCCGTGAAAGAGGTCAACCATTTCATGCGCGACTGGCGGACCGATCAGGTCAAGGGCATGGACCTGCGCACCATTGATATCATGGCGGCCTCGCACAACCTTCTGGATGTGAACGAACCGTACATGCTGCTTTCGGGATATCGATCGCCGCAGACCAACGCGATGCTGCGGTCGCGTTCGCGTCGGGTTGCCAAGAACTCACTGCATATGAAAGGTCAGGCCGCCGACCTGCGCCTGTCATCGCGTTCGGTCTCGCAGATGGCCAAGGCGGCCATGTCCTGCCGCGCGGGTGGCGTCGGCAAATACTCCCGCTCGAATTTCGTCCATATGGATTGCGGTGAAGTCCGCAGCTGGGGCGGTTAACTCCCCGCAATAAACTTCAAAACGACGAGCGCCCTCGGGCGCTCTTTGTTTTTTTTGTGCACAAAAAGCGATACCTTTTGAATCTGAAATACAGCCTGCGGACCAACAGGCTAGGAGAATGGCTAGATGCTTCCTTCGACGTATAGGTTTTGGCATCTGATCAATTTTCGCCTTGCATTTTGTGATGCCTTCCAAAAGGAAACAATTAACCCATGCACTCTGATTGATTAGGCTCTCACACCCTGTCAAATTGACCGGTAAGCATAGTCTTCTCTCAGCGTTAAACAGTAAAAGCCATGTAGCCCTGGCAATCACGAAGCACATGGGTCAGTGCTACCAAAGCACCCAACTTACTTTTTTTGTTCTTTGGAAATCACAGCCGTAACCGTGCGTGTCGTTCGACTTCTAGTGATTGCAATAGCACTCAGAACTAAAACGCAGGCCATGGCTTGTGGCACCGTAATCGCTTCGCCAAAAGCAAAAAAACCAACTGCAAACATCGTGGGCAGTTCTATGCTCCCGACGACTGCAGTTTGAGAAGCGCCGATCAACGGTGAACATATAGTGTATATGAACTGTGGGATAAGCGCTGTAACTAAGCCTATCCCGACTATCAAAACCCAGTCAGATTGCCCTTCGGGGAGAAGCTTTGCCAGATCGGCACTCATCATCAGAGGTAAGAGTCCAAGAACAGATCCCAGGGATACTGACGCAATGCGGGCAAGAGGCGCGATGCGGGACAGCCTATGGACCAAGACACATATACCGAAGCCAAAACCAAAAGGAGCCGCAAGCGAAATCAAGAGTGTTGGGATGTGCTCTAGGGGCACAGACGCGGATGTTCCGGCCGCTATGATTGCAGCCAGCGTGATAAGCCCCGAGGCAACCAAGGCACGCCTCGTTGGTGAATCGGCGAACAAGACCCAGGCGATAATCAACGTGAAAACCGGATAGGTCATATAGAGCACACCTACTGTCGAAGCGGGCAATGTCTCTAACGCGGTCACATATCCAATCCACCCAAGCCCCATCACTACGCCGACAGCAAGCCCCCAGCAAATCTCGCGCCATGATTTACGATGTATGAAGAGAACAGGTAGCAGCAGAACTGCGGCAACGATGTAGCGATAGAATGCGACGGCGTATGGAGCAACACCTTGCTCGGTCAACCCCCGGCTGAAGTATGGAACCAGCCCGAAACAAACTGAGGCGAAAAGCACACCACCAACCGCTAGCGCATAGGGAACAGCCGGTCTGGGTTGTGCTGATGGTGTTTCCATAAAACAAGAGCTAACACAGGACTGCCAACACTAAAGCAGAAATTCATCGCGCACGCGTGCTACACTTGTTGATAGTTCGGGCTTAGCGCCACGAACAACAGACGCATAATGGAGGCATAATGTGGGATCAAATTGAACCCGAATGGCTTCAAACTAAGACCACATAAGTCTTTCTGCTTCAACATTTTTAGAAAATATGGCGCACCTGAGAGGATTCGAACCTCTGGCCTCTGCCTTCGGAGGGCAGCGCTCTATCCAGCTGAGCTACAGGTGCCTTGGCCGTTAGCTAACCTTGTTCCGATCTGGGTGCAACTGCAAATCTACCCGGATCAGTCAGCTTTCACGCGAACAGATCGTGCGCCAGTTCCAGCGCGTCGATCAGCGTGTCGACCTCTCCTTTGGTGTTATACAGGCCAAAACTGGCGCGGCAGGTCGCGGTCACACCATAGAAATCCATCAACGGGCCTGCGCAATGGTGGCCCGCGCGCACGGCGACGCCTTTCTTGTCGAGAATCGTCGACACATCATGCGCATGCCCTGCCCCGTCCAGCGTAAAGCTGAAGATGGCCGCCTTGTCCGCACGAGTTCCCTGCACCTGAACCCAGTTCAAGCCGGTCAGGCGTTGCATCGCATAGTCGCGAATCCCGGCTTCATGGGCGGCGATGTTCTCCATCCCCAAATCCATCATGTAATCCAGCGCCACGCCCAAGCCGATGGTCTGAACGATACCGGGGGTTCCGGCCTCGAACTTCATTGGCGGGTCGTTATAGATCACCTGGTCCTTGCTGACCTCTTTGATCATGTCGCCGCCCCCGATAAATGGGCGCATCTCCGCCATACGTTCAGACTTGATGTAGATCGCACCCGAGCCAGACGGGCCGTACAGCTTGTGTCCGGTGATCGCATAGAAATCGCAGCCGATATCCTGCACATTGACCGGCATATGAACGGCACCCTGGCTGCCGTCGACCAGCACGGGAACACCTTTGGCATGAGCACCTGCAGTGACGGCCTTTACATCAACCACGGTGCCCAGAACGTTCGAGCACTGGGTCACGGCGACCAGTTTGGTCTTGGGTCCAATCGCGTCGATCACTGCCTGCGGATCCAGACCACCTTCGGAGTCCACATCGACCCATTTAAGGACAACCCCCTGACGTTCGCGCAGGAAATGCCAGGGGACTATGTTGGCGTGGTGCTCCATGACGCTGAGGACGATCTCATCGCCCGCCTGCAGCCGTGGCATCGCCCAGCCGTAAGCGACCAGATTGATCCCCTCGGTCGTGCCCGAGTTCAGGACGATCTCATTCTCATCCGCCGCGCCCAGAAAACGAGCGATGGTGCCGCGGACGGCCTCATACTTCTCGGTCGCCAGATTCGACAGGAAATGCAGACCGCGGTGAACGTTCGAGTATTCCTCGGCATAGGCCCGCGTCACCGCATCGATCACGACCTGAGGCTTTTGCGCCGAGGCCCCGTTGTCCAGATAGGTCAGCGGCTTGCCATTCACCTCGCGCGACAGAATTGGAAAGTCTGCGCGGATTTTTTCTACGTCATACATGGTCTTCTTATCCCTATACAGGGCCGCTAGGCGTTAACGCGAGGACAAAGGGCACTGCCACAAGGGCAGACAGCAAAATGACCCCGAAGGATTTCCAGAGCGATCCGAACTTATGCGCTTCATTCAGGAAATGGAGCGTGACGTAAAGGCTCAACACAGCTGTCGCGAGAGTGATTACGACGATCAACAGCGGCAGCACGAGCAACGATACCAGCGACAAAACCAACCCGGCGATCTGCAGGTATTGCAGCCAGACTGTCAGAAGAAAAACATCGTCGAAGGTCCCGACACCGCCAAGCAAACGCCCGAACATCAAAAACGCCAAGATACTCAGCATAATGGCACCGGCGGAACGGGCAAGGATCAGCAACACCGGCTCGGTCGCGGGAACGGGTTGGTCTGGAGGGATCGGCAGCAGTTGCGCAACCCCTACCTGAAGCAGGCAACTCAAAACAACGGCCAGAAAAAACCCCAGCCACAAAACCTCGCGCCCGGGGCGCATGGCCAGCAACAGGCGTGCGGTCTGGGCCGGGTTGGTCACCGTCAGAACCGCAAGGTTGGCAAGGGACGTAGAATTCATTCCAACCGCCTTTGCGCTTGTCTGAGACCGGCCAGCCAGAACCACACAAAAATCCCGAGCCAGATCAATCCAACCAAGGTCAATGCCGGGCCGGGTCCAACGAACCCGGCGACCAAGCCGTTCAACAGCACCAGAGGCGTTGATGCCAACAGCGCCCAGAAAAGTGAAAGCCGGGCTCCGTAGGCTGTTCCGCGCCCTCCGACCAACCGGGCAGCGCCATAGGACATAAAAGCCAGAAAATAGAAAAACAGCGGCAAGATGATAACCGTGCCCAACAAGGCCCCACCCATCAGCATGTTCAGCTCAAGCCCTTCCAGATGCGCCCGCCGGGCAAGGCTGGGAAGCTGCGCGATAAAAGCTACCACGCAGAATCCCATTACAAAGATCAGCGCTCTGTCTTCCCGTTCACCCGAGTCCAGAAGCCGACGCACTACGCTCCCCGGCCCCCGGTACGTGGCCACGATATCCGATGTGACAGGCATCAGCTGCGCCGCGCCAGCCAGCCTTCCAAACGGGTCACGATCGCATCGGCCAGTTCGTTGTCTTCGATCTCGTCCACCGCCTCGGCCAGAAAGGCCAGCGTCAGCATATTGGTGGCATCCTTGACCGGAACCCCGCGCGAGCGCAGGTAAAACAGGGCCGTCTCGTCGATCGCACCCGAAGTGGAACCGTGTGAACACGCGACGTCATCGGCATAGATCTCAAGCTCGGGCTTGGCCAGAAACTGGCTGTCATCATCCAACAGCAGCGACTGGCTGATCTGATAGCCATCGGTTTTCTGCGCGCCTTCCTTTACAAGGATCTTGCCCTGGAAAACACCGGTGGCGCCGTTGCGCAGAACCTTCTTGAACACCTGACGGCTTTCGCAGTTCACCGCGTCATGGGTGATGAAGACGGTATCGTCGTGATGGAAATCCCCATCGCCAACGCAGGCACCGGCCACATGGGCCACCGCATCGTCACCGGTCAGTTCGACGACCTGCTCGTTACGAGTCAGAACGCCATTTGCGGTCAGGGTGAACGATTTGTAGGTCGATTCCCTGCCCAAACGGGTGAACATATGAGTCATCGCCCGACGCTCGTGATCGCGACCCTGGGCGCGCACGTGATGCAGCGTGCCGTTGTCGGCAATGTCGATCTCCATGCATTTGTTGAAACGCGACGCTGCCGGGCCATTTTCCAGGATCGTCACTTCGGAACCGCTTTCGACGCGGACAATATGGTGCAGCATGGCATCCGACGTTTCTGACGCATGACGATAGATCAGGCTGATCGGCTTGGACGGTTTGCCGGTGACGTGAATCGCTACGCCATCTTCTGCAAAGGCCGTGTTCAGCGCTGCCAAAGGCCGTTGCACCGGAGACTGCCCACGCGCCTCAAGAACGCCGTACAGTTCCTTGGCCCAGTGAATATCCTTGCAGCAGATATCCTCGATCCGATCAATGTTGACGCCTTCCAGCTCCAGTTCATCCGATTCCTCGGCGCTGAACACACCGTCGACGAAGACGATTTTCAATCGGCCTATATCGCCGAACAATGTCTCCTCATCCGTGTGAAACAGCGCGGCATGCGGAGCTTCCGGCGAAATCAAAGTGTCGGGGCGCGTGTATTTCCAGTACTCGTCGCGCCGTCCGGGCAGTCCCATCTCCAACACGCGCGCCAGAGCATCTTCACGCGCGGCACGCGTGCATCCGGCATCGGGCATGGTCAACGCGGCCAACCGTTCCTCGGTCGCGGTCTGTTTTGCTTGCGGCAAAGCCATTAGTTCACCTCGGCCAGAATGTCGGTGTAACCGTTATGTTCAACTTCCAGTGCCAGTTCAGGGCCACCAGATTTCACGATACGACCATCCGCCATGATATGAACGACATCAGGTTTGATGTGGTCCAGCAGACGCTGATAGTGGGTGATGACCAGGAACCCGCGTCCCTCATCACGTAGAGCGTTCACACCTTCCGACACCAGCTTCATCGCGTCCACATCAAGACCCGAGTCGGTCTCGTCCAGGATGCACATTTTGGGCTCCAGCATGGCCATCTGCAGGATTTCATTGCGCTTTTTCTCACCGCCCGAGAAGCCGACGTTCACCGGACGCTTGAGCATATCCGCGTCGATTTTCAGCGATTTGGCCTTAGCACGCACTTCTTTCAGGAATTCGGCAGCGGACAGTTCTTCTTGTCCACGTGCCTTGCGCTGCGCGTTCACGGCGGTCCGCAAGAAGGTCATGTTGCCTACGCCCGGAATTTCAACCGGGTACTGGAACGCAAGGAAGACACCTGCGGCGGCGCGCTCTTCCGGTTCCATCTCCAGCAGATCCTCACCGTCCAGCGTGGCCGAACCTTCGGTAACATCATAGCCATCACGCCCCGATAGCACATAGCTGAGCGTCGACTTCCCCGAGCCGTTCGGCCCCATGATCGCGTGTACCTTGCCAGCCTCAACCGTCAGGTCCACACCTTTCAGGATCTGCTTGTCTTCTTCTTCAAGCTGTACGTGCAGATTTTTTATTTCAAGCATGGTGGAGTTCCGTTTCCTGGATGTTCATTGAAAAGCGCTCCAAAAGGTTCGACTGGCTTTTTTCAATACCGTTCTGGTAGGCCAGCGAAGCCGGAGGCTCGTTCTTTGCTTGTTTCGCTATGTCTCCAACCTCAAGAGGCGGAGCCAAAGCGCGTTCAATTCCGGTTGCGTAGTCATAAAATTTCAGACCCGGTTTGCGGTGTATTTCGTTCAGCGCGAACCAGTGGTTGGTTACCCCGAAACTGTCCGCAACGATCAGCCCGTGCAGGCTTGATGAAAAGACCTGCGCGCAGGCCGCGATTTCGACACAGACAACCCGGGCAGGACGCCTTGTATCAATCAGCCGGAACCTGGGGTCCGATGCGATCAGGGCTGCAACGGCCGGATCGTCAACCTCGCTGTGATGCGGGATAATGCCTACGACATCCTGTCGGTCCGCGACCGTGCCGTAGACATCCCTGGCCAAAACACCCGGGTCACCAAAAGCGACATTCTTCAGTTCCAAAAGGGATGCCGTAATCGGGCCACGTACAACTTTCGGAGGTTTAACCGCGTCGAGAAACTTGGTATTCAACGGCGCCATGCAGCCACTGCCCCAGATCACGGGCTTCACGGGAGACCCCCGTCCCAGCGCACCACGGCTGACAAAAGCCATGATTGAACCGATCCCAAACAGGTCGGCTTTCACTGGTTTCGCCCAGACAACATCACGGCCCGACACATGGGCCACGACGTCCCGCGACAAGTCATCGCCGAAATTTGCGGCTTGGTTCCACCAATACAGCTTGATTGGCGCTGCCTCAGGCTGTGGCGTCGAGTGTTCCATACCTATCCCAGAACTTTCCTAAGCAGACGCGCAGCAACCCAACCAAGGACTGCCCCGATGCCCACCGCCCAGACCGGGTTGATGAAGTTCATGTAGAAGATGTTGACGTAGGCCACCCCGAGCAGGCCGCCCAAAACCGGCAGTGCATATCCAAGCCAGGTCAGCACATCATCTCTCTGGATGCTTTTCCGGGGTGTCCGCGCCATCAACCGACAGAGCCTTCCAGTGAGATTGCCACCAGTTGTTGCGCTTCCATAGCGAATTCCATTGGCAGCGCCTGCAGTACGTCCTTGCAGAACCCGTTGACGACCAGTGCCACGGCCTCTTCTTCGTCCATGCCGCGCTGACGGCAGTAGAACAGCTGATCGTCATCCACCTTGGACGTCGTCGCCTCATGTTCCACGCGCGAAGAGTTGTTCTTGACCTCGATATACGGAACCGTGTGGGCCCCGCATTTGTCACCGATCAGCAGGCTGTCGCATTGCGTGTAATTCCGGCTATCCTTGGCCTTGGGGTGCATCGAGACCAGACCACGATAGGTGTTCTGCGCCTTACCCGCGCTGATACCCTTGGACACGATGCGCGATTTTGTGTTCTTGCCCAGGTGAACCATCTTGGTGCCGGTGTCGGCCTGCTGATAGTTGTTGGTGATAGCGATCGAGTAGAACTCACCTTGGCTGTCATCACCGCGCAGGATGCAGGACGGGTATTTCCAGGTCACGGCCGAGCCGGTTTCCACCTGTGTCCACATCACTTTGGATCGGTCGCCACGGCAATCGGCGCGTTTTGTAACAAAGTTGTAGATTCCGCCCTTCCCGTTTTCATCCCCGGGGAACCAATTCTGAACGGTCGAGTACTTAACTTCAGCGTCTTCCTCGACGATGATTTCAACCACCGCCGCGTGCAGCTGCGCGGTGTCGCGTTGAGGCGCGGTGCAACCTTCCAGATAGGACACGTACGAGCCCTTGTCGGCGATGATCAGGGTGCGTTCAAACTGACCGGTGTTCTCCGCGTTGATGCGGAAATAGGTGCTCAGCTCCATCGGGCAGCGGACGCCCGGCGGTATGTAAACGAAGGACCCGTCCGAGAACACGGCCGAGTTCAGCGTGGCGTAGAAGTTGTCCGACACCGGAACCACGGTGCCCAGATACTTCTTAACCAGTTCAGGATGATCCTTGATCGCCTCGGAGATGGAGCAGAAGATCACGCCGTGCTTTGCCAGTTCGTCCTTGAAGGTCGTACCCACGGAGACCGAGTCGAACACCGCGTCCACCGCGACCTTGCGGCCTTCTGCGGGCATGTCTTCAGCGCCTTCAACGCCCGCCAGAATCATCTGTTCTTTCAGAGGGATACCGAGCTTTTCGTAAGTGGCCAGCAGTTTGGGATCGACCTCATCCAGCGATTTCGGCTTTTCCTCCATCGATTTCGGACGGGCATAGTAATACTGGTCCTGAAAGTCGATCGGCGGGTAATGCACCATCGCCCATTTCGGTTCTTCCATCTTGGTCCAGCGTTCAAAAGCCGACAGACGCCATTCGGTCATCCACTCGGGCTCTTCGTTTTTCTCAGAGATCAGGCGGACGATATCCGGGTTCACGCCCTTGGGCGCATATTCCATCTCGATATCGGTATCCCAGCCGTATTTGTAGGTGCCAACCTCGCGCACAGCATCCACGGTTTCCTGATCGACACCTTCTTTTACCTGGGTCTGGTCCAAAGCGGCCATATCCTTCACTCCGTCAAATCACGCGGCACGCGCGCGATGCTTTTTCTCTTTTTCAAGCCACGCTTCGGCGAAGCGCAACACATCTTCCTGCGTAGTCAAAGGGCCAAGCGACACGCGTATCGCGCTGGCTGCCGAGACCTCGTCATATCCCATTGCCGTAAGAACCGCGCTGGCGCGCACCTTGCCGCTGGAACAGGCCGAACCCGCGCTGACCGCAAAGCCCGCCAAGTCCATCTGCATCACTTGCGTTTCTCCCTTCCAGCCGGGGGTTGCGAAACACAAGGTATTGGGCAGGCGATCCTGATCTTTCCCGACAAAAATAGTAGATTTAGAACCAGCCTCAAGGGCCTTTTCTAGAATATTTCTAAATTCTTGAACCTGCTCCCAAACGCCATTGGCCAAATCCCGTGCCGCGGCCTCAGCTGCAGCCCCGAACCCCGCGATTCCAATGACATTTTCCGTACCCGAACGACGGCCCATTTCCTGACCTCCCCCCTTGATCTGGGCAGGCAGGTCCGTGCCGCGTTTCATCACGACAGCGCCGATCCCCTTTGGGCCACCTAGCTTATGGGCCGATACCAACGCCATCTGGGTATCCAGCCAGTTGAACGCAACGGGCAGTTTGCCAAACGCCTGCGTCGCATCGGTTACGGCTACCCCCTTGGGAAGATTCTGAACAATCCCGGTCTCCGAATTGACCAGTTGCAGGGTCGAGTTTTCCGGCTCTGACACCTGCACCTGACCGGACATCGCTACGGGTAGATCCTCGGAGATCCAAGCCCTTACAGCGTCATGCTCAATAGACGATCCATGCAGGTTCCGCCCCCCAAGCGCCAGCGCTGCCCCTTCGGTTGAGCCCGAGGTGAACACGATATCCGCCCCATCCGCCCCAAAAGCGGATGCGATTTGCGCCCGCGCGCGTTCAACCACCGCCTTGGCCGCGCGCCCTTCGGCATGAACCGAGGACGGATTTCCGCAGAGTTCCATCGCCGTAATCATCGCCTCACGCGCTTCGGGTCGAAGTGGGGTTGTCGCGTTGTGATCCAGGTAAATGCGAGTCACGGATTCACCTTTTTCCAAATGCGAATAACCGCGTTGCCGGATTTCTGACGCATCACATCACTCATCCACAACGGCGAACAGACTGGGCACCGCAGGGCACGGAGCAAGATCGTTTTTAATCACATCCGACAACCGCGTCTGGTGCAGGAATACATAGACATGCGCACTCAGGCTTTCCCACAGACGGTTGGTCAGCGATTGCGCCCGGCTTCCTGATGATGCGCCGGACGCCCCTGCACCTTTTTGCAGCGCATCAACCGTTTCATCTACGGCCGCCAGAACCTCGACCACGCGAATTTCCGATGCGGGGCGCGCCAAGCGATAGCCTCCACCCGGCCCCCGAACCGAGGACACCAGATCAGCGCGACGCAGCTTGACGAAAAGCTGCTCCAGATACGGCAGAGAGATATCCTGCCGCTCCGAGATTTCCCCCAGTGTCACCAGGGTATCCTGAGGCTGAGTCGCAATATCGGCCAGTGCAACCATTGCGTAACGACCCTTGGTCGAAAGCTTCATTGTCTTTTCCTCTTGGCAGGTACCGCGCGAAAACATTGACGCCGCCGCCGCCAGTGCGTATCTCCGACAGGCAGCAACTTGCGTAAAGCAATACAATTAGAACCGTTCTAAGGTGCCTGACGATAACCGTCAAGTATATCCCGGCGCCAAGAAGAAAAAGACAGGACCAAAGCACACATGCCCGAGGTGATTTTTCCCGGACCCGAAGGCCGCCTGGAAGGCCGTTACCACCCGCAAAAGGAAAAAGACGCACCGATCGCCATCGTGCTTCACCCGCATCCACAATTTGGCGGGACCATGAACAACAAGGTCGTCTACAACCTTCATTATGCGTTTTACAACATGGGCTTCACCGTGTTGCGCTTTAACTTCCGCGGCGTCGGCCGCAGTCAGGGCGAATACGATCAGGGCGTGGGTGAGCTGAGCGATGCGGCCTCGGCGCTCGATTACCTGCAGTCGATGAACAACAACTCGAAACACTGTTGGGTCGCGGGGTTCTCCTTCGGCGCGTGGATCGGGATGCAATTGCTGATGCGCCGCCCGGAAATCACCGGGTTTATCAGCGTATCGCCGCCTGCCAACATGTACGATTTTTCGTTCCTGGCACCCTGCCCCTCGTCCGGTCTGATCATAAACGGATCTTCCGATCGGGTAGCCCCCCCGGCTGACACCACCTCGCTGGTGAACAAACTTCACGAACAAAAGGGCATCACCATCACTCATAACGAGGTTGAGGGCGCCGATCACTTCTTCCAGGATCGCCACATGGACACGCTGATTACCGACGTCAGCGACTATGTGAAACGCCGCCTGACCGAGAACACGCGCTGATGTCTGACACCATCACCACCCTCGCCTCGAAACTGGCCGAGGACACAATGAAAGTGATGGACGAAACCGGGGACGACCGTTTCTTTGTCGAAGTGGGCGACCTTTTGGGGGCGTCCTCTCAGACCTTGGAAGAAGCTTTCCTGACCGAAATCCGCGTCCGGCTGGCCGAACGCAAGGCCCGTAAATTCGTGATCCAGAAACTGACGGATCACCGCGCCAAGACTAAAGCGATCGAGAAACAATGACTGAAAGACTGTCTGCGCAGATCGAATTCCTGAAACGCGCGGACAGCCTGAAATCGGTTGATCGCGCCAACTTTCTGCTGGATCAGTCCCGCCCGGAGAATGCTGCTGAGCATAGCTGGCAACTGGCGCTTTGGGCGCTGGTGATGCAGCCTTTGGCCGGTGTTGACGTCAGCGTCGACCGGGTCATCCGAATGCTGTTGCTGCATGATCTGGTCGAAATCATCGTTGGTGACCATCCTATCCATCTGCAAACCGACTGGCAGGCCGTCGAGCGGCTTGAGAATACCGCTGCAGCCGAGTTGTTCGGCCTGTTACCCGCGGATCAGGCTGCGGATTGTCTTGCCCTGTGGCAAGAGTTCGAAGCCGACCAGAGCCCGGACGCAAAATTCGCCAAATATCTGGATCGGTGCCAACCGATGTTTCAGGTTCTGTGTGCGCCCGACCCACTGCCCGAACACAGGGCAATCGTGCGGGACAATCTGAACGGTGGGCGAGCGGCCTATCTGAAGACCGAATTTCCCGAGGCCCACGCCGCCGCCCGGAGCTTGCTGGATGGCGACCAACCGACGGAAACCACATTCTCGACCCGCCTCGCCTTTCTGGCAGAAACCGACCAGTTGAAGTCGGTCTACCGCGCCTCACGCCTGCTCAGCGGTGAGCGGTTCGAAAACTCGGCCGAGCATTCCTGGCATATCATGCTGTTCGCGTGGATTCTGGCGGAACACGCGGCCCCCGGCGTTTCGATCGACCGTGCGCTGAAAATGCTATTACTACATGACATTGTGGAGATCGATGCCGGAGATCACCCTATCCACGGTCAGGTTGACCACACCGTGCAAGCGGCCGAGGAACAGGCCGCCGCCGAACGTCTGTTCGGGTTGCTTCCGGATGATCAGAAAACGGGCTTTATGTCCTTGTGGTCCGAGTTCGAAGCGGCCGAAAGCCCGGATGCCCGGTTCGCCAAAGCCATAGATCGCTTTCAGGCCCCGGTCGGCAATCTTGCCACGGGCGGTGGTTCATGGGTGGACTACAATGTCACATTCGCCCAAATCGAACAGCGGGTCGGCACCCCGATACAGCGCGGCGCACCGGGCCTTTGGACATGGCTTCAGCCGCAGCTTGATGCCTTTGTCGCCGCCACTACTGATACGTAGAAAAAAGAAAAAGAGGCCCAAGGACCTCTTTTTCCTGTGTTTCAGCAGACGCTCAAACCTGATCACTATCTAAACGTTCAACAAAACTGGCCGCGTTTTTGTCGACGGACCCCCCGCCAGCAAGCCACCCAAGCGCCACAATCAACGCCGAAACAAAGACGATATACTTTGCAAATTTCGTCATGAAAAACACTCACAAACAAAAAACCTTTAAAAACAAAGGTTTTTTATCACAGAGCATTCTCAAAAAATAGTCAGGTTATCCTGACCTTACGAAAGGCCAGCACTAATGACGTGGCGTCTTCACACAGGCGGCGGCATCGAAATTTCACTTGCCCGTTTGACTGATTTCGTGCTCAACCTCGCAAAACTTCTGTCGAGAAATGCACCGTGCCCCACGCTTATCTGATCCTTTTTCTGGCGGTCATTGCTGAGACCATCGGCACTACCGCGCTGCAAGCCAGCCAACAATTCAGCCGCCTCTGGCCCTCCGTTCTGGTCGTTATCAGCTATGGCGTCGCCTTCTACCTGTTAGGTCTGACACTAAAATTTATGCCAGTCGGCATCGTCTATGCGATCTGGTCCGGTCTTGGCATCGTTTTCATCGCGATCATCGGCTTTATCGTCTTTGGACAGAGGTTGGATTGGCCAGCAGTCATTGGCCTTATGATGATTCTGACCGGAATTCTGATCATTCACCTTTTTTCCAAGACCGCTGGCCACTGATCTCCGGTTAGGGCTGGCCTATTTGATAAAACCGCGCTATGCGCGCGGCAACTTCCCGTTCAAAGGCTGACCTCTCATGGACCTGCGCAATATCGCAATCATCGCTCACGTGGACCACGGCAAGACGACCCTGGTAGATGAGCTGCTCAAACAATCCGGCGCGTTCCGGGAAAATCAGGCCGTCGCTGAACGTGCGATGGACAGCAATGACCTCGAGCGCGAGCGCGGGATCACTATCCTCGCCAAGGCCACCAGCGTCGAGTGGAAGGGCACACGTATTAACATCGTCGATACCCCCGGCCACGCCGATTTCGGCGGTGAGGTCGAGCGCATTCTCAGCATGGTCGACGGCGTGGTCCTCCTTGTCGATGCTGCCGAAGGCCCGATGCCTCAGACCAAGTTTGTGACCTCCAAGGCGCTGGCACTTGGCCTGCGTCCCATTGTGGTTCTGAACAAGGTCGACAAGCCCGACGCTGAACCCGACCGCGCGCTGGACGAATGTTTCGACTTGTTCGCAAACCTCGGTGCCGACGATGATCAACTGGACTTTCCGGCCATGTACGCATCGGGCCGTTCGGGCTGGGCTGACATGGAGCTGGACGGCCCCCGCAAGGACCTGAACGCCCTATTCGACCTGATCGTCGATCACGTCCCTGCGCCCAAACAAGCCGACAAAAAAGGCGAACCCTTCCGGATGCTGGCCACCACGCTGGGCAGTGACCCGTTCATCGGGCGCATCCTGACCGGACGCGTGGAAAGCGGCACGCTGAAAGCCGGTGACAGCCTCAAGGCGCTCAGCCGTGACGGAACGCTGATCGAAAACTTCCGCGCCTCGAAAATCCTGGCTTTCCGTGGCCTGGCGCAACAGCCCATCGACGTGGCCGAAGCCGGTGACATCGTCACCATCGCAGGCATGAGCAAGGCCACAGTAGCCGACTCGCTAGTGTCGCCGCAGGTTGAAGAGGCCCTGCCCGCCCAACCCATCGATCCGCCGACCATCACCGTGACCTTTGGCATCAACGATTCGCCTCTTGCCGGTCGTGATGGCAAGAAAGTGCAGTCGCGTGTCATCCGAGATCGCCTGATGAAAGAGGCCGAATCGAACGTGGCAATCCGCATCACCGACACCCCCGGCGGTGAGGCATTTGAGGTTGCCGGTCGCGGCGAATTGCAGATGGGCGTTCTGATCGAGAATATGCGGCGTGAAGGCTTTGAACTCAGCATCTCGCGCCCGCAGGTTCTGTTTCGCGACGAAGACGGCCAGCGCATGGAGCCTATCGAAGAAGTTACCATCGACGTGGACGACGAGTTTTCAGGCGCGGTGATCGAAAAGGTTACTGGTGCGCGCAAAGGCGAATTGGTTGAGATGCGCCCCGCCGGTGCTGGCAAGACCCGGATCATCGCACATGTACCGTCACGCGGCCTTATCGGTTACCACGGCGAGTTTCTGACTGACACCCGCGGCACCGGTGTGTTGAACCGCGTGTTCCACGGCTGGGCGGCCCATAAAGGACCGATCCCGGGCCGTCGTGCAGGTGTCCTGATCTCAATGGAGAAAGGTCAGGCCGTGGCTTATGCCCTGTGGAACCTCGAAGAGCGCGGCCGCATGTTTGTTGGCCCCCAGACCGATGTCTATCAGGGCATGGTAATCGGCGAGCATTCACGCGACAACGACCTTGAGGTGAATCCGCTCAAAGGCAAAAAACTTACTAATGTGCGCGCCAGCGGTTCTGACGACGCGGTCCGGCTGACACCTCATGTTCAGTTTTCGCTGGAAGAAGCTATCGCATATATCGACGATGACGAACTGGTCGAGGTTACACCGAACGCGGTACGCCTGCGTAAACGCTTTCTGGATCCGCACGAACGCAAACGCATGGCTAAGTCTGCCTAAGGTTGACAATGGCGTCGTTCACAAATGTGAAACAATACTACAACAGTGGCAGATTTACATCCAAAGTATGCCACTGATACACGGTACAGCCCGCCGGATTGGCGGGCTTACTTTTTGTTTCTTGGCTCATTTCTACCTTAAGTTGCATTCTTCAAGCCCACTCTACCATTACTCCTCTTGAAATTGTGTCCAAAAACGGATGTAATAAAGGAATAAATGTGGCACGATAGTATTACCATTTAATGTGTCTCCGCAATTTGTGCGGCAAAGTGTGTAACGAGTTTTGAAGGAGTGGCGCCATGCGCGTGAAGTCTCGACTATTGTCTATTGTATTTGTTTCAGCGACATTCCCACTGATCACAGCCAGTGCGGCGCTAGCAGAAAGATGTAACATCAAAACGGCGCGGCAGTCGGTGTCGACAGACACTCTATGTGCCTGCACGATCGTCGATACCCGAATGTTGAAGTACATTCAGCGGCGGTCTGATTTCGACGATATCCTGGCACGAACGCTGGAAAGCTGTCCGGCTTTTGCTACAGTGCTGACCGACCTGCCAACAGCCACTTCCGCAGCATCTGCGCGCGATGGTGAGGGTACTGACTCTAATTCAGGCAGTTCCAGCGGCGACAATGGTAGCCCATCTTCCACAGGCAATGACGGTGGCGACAACGGCAATGATGGCGGCGACAACGGCAATGACGGCGGCGGTGGCAACAATGGCGGCGGCGGTAACTCCGGCAACGGAAATGGCGGCAACAACGGCGGCGGCGGTAATTCCGGAAACGGCAACGGCGGCAACAACGGTGGCGGCGGTAACGACGGCAACGGCAACGGCGGCAACAACGGTGATGGCGGCAACTCCGGCAACGGAAATGGCGGCAACAACGGCAGCGGCGGTAACGACGGCAACGGCAACGGCGGCAACAACGGTGATGGCGGCAACTCCGGCAACGGAAATGGCGGCAACAACGGTAGCGGCGGTAACGACGGCAACGGAAACGGCGGCAACAATGGCGGTAGCGGCAACACCGGTGACGGCAACGGCGGCAACAATGACAGCGGTAGTGGCGGCAATTCCGGTGGCGCTGGTACTGGCGGCGGCGACGGCGGCGGCAATTCAGGTGGTGCTGGCAGCGGCGGTGTTTTCTAATTGGAACGCGGCGGTCTTGCGTCACAAAAAGATGTGCGGCGCAGCCGTATCAAACTGAAAACACCCTGATTACGGATAGGGCGACCCTCGTGTCGCCCTTTTCTTTGCCTTAACAACCCGGGTATTCAGCAGGAGTGTATTAGCTACGGCTGTAAACCCCAACCCAACCACTGGGTTTCCGCGGGTTCTGCATCCTAAGAAACAAATACCGCGTTGCCGACCATGGCTTGATTTTATCGGTCAGATTGTCCAACACCAGATCACCTGCAGCCGAGCGGTACACAAGAACAGCATGAGAATTGCGCTGCCTATCCAAAACAGTCGCGATAAGCAATTTGCTCGGATCGACCCCGGCACGAATAAGATCTCTTTTCTTCAATAAGGCGAAGTCTTCGCAATCTCCGCCCCGGGACGTCGGCAACGCCCACCTTTCAGCTGTTCGATATTGCGACTGATCCGTCACCGAACGCGTTGTCGCGTTGACCTGGCGATTGACCCGCTGGATTATCTGCATTTCCTGCTGGCTGGACATGGATGCGGCGGCCTTACCGGAACAGGCCCAGCTGTACTGACGACACAATTGACGCGCGCCCGAAGGCGGCGGCGATGCGGAAACGATCTTCAGAAAGTTGCCTTCGCTTGCATATGCAGCGGTGCCCGCGACCAAAGCGCCTACCGCCAGCGCGGCGACTGCGATCAGTCGACCCACAGATGAGGTCAACCGCGCAACAACGGCTCTGAATTCAGTGCTTAACGGTTTCATGCCTGTTCCTCGATCCATATTCATCCACGCGATTGCGGATAAACGGGACCGTAGCTTGTTTTGCTAACTATCAGTGCACGGTGCCGTTTGCGCAATCTGCAGCGAGGTTGCAAGTGAAAAGAGGCGGAAATTCGTCCCGCATTTAGACCATTTCAGGCAAGAATTGAGAGATGTTGGCCACAATCTAAAGGTGACCTAACGTAAACTTTTCACCCGACATCCGCGATAAACGGTTGAAAAGCTTGACTGCAGTCCGAAATGAAAAAGGTCAGGCAGCTATCCAAGCCGCCTTCTCCATTCATTGGCTGAATTCCGCTCAACCAGCCGGAATCTGGCATAAATTAGCCAAAGTGATTCTAGTCGGCGATCTCGACAACGACCAATTCACGCTCGCTGGCGCCACGGGCGTGGTCCAGTGCCCGCTGATATTCGGGGGATTCGTAGCACTCAACCGCGGCTTCGACCGAGGGAAAACGGGCAACCACGTTGCGGGGCCGTTCTTTTCCTTCAAGCTGCACGTAACGCGCCGCGCGGGCGATGAACTCGCCCCCGTGCTTGGCAATCGCCGGGCCAGCCAACTCGACATATTTTCCATAGGCCTCGGCGTCGGTCACGGTGACATGGGCTATCCAGAGTGCAGGCATGTTATCCTCCCAATACTTGCTCAGCAGCTTTGATCGCCGCGTCCGAATTCGAGGCATCACGACCACCGCCCTGCGCCATATCGGGGCGTCCGCCACCGCCTTTGCCGCCTAGTTCGACTACCGCGGCCCGGACCAGATCAACGGCCGATACCTTATCTGTCAGGTCCGAAGTCACACCGGCCGCAACCGCAGCCTTGCCGCCGGCATCGGCAATCAGCAAAACCGCGCCCGAGCCCAACCGGCTTTTGTGTTCGTCGATCAATGCGGGCAGGTCTTTGCCAGACACGCCGCTCAGGGCCTGTGCCAGGAATGGCACTCCGTTCACGTCGCGAGCTTCGGCACCGCCCTGCCCCGAACCGCCTGCCATCGCCAGATCGCGGCGCAGCTGAGCGACTTCATTTTGCAGGGCTTTGCGCTCATCCAGCAAGGATTTGACCCGGCTCACCACATCGTCCGGCTGTGCCTTCAGCTCGTTCGCAATTTGGCCAAGCCGTTGATCTTGCGCCGAAAGATGTCGAAAAGCCTCATCTCCGGTCAGTGCTTCAATCCGGCGAACACCGGCACTGCTGGCGCTGTCACCCAGAACAACAAACGTGCCAATATCGCCAGTCTGACGCACATGAGTCCCGCCGCATAGTTCGATCGACCAGGTTTTGCCGTCATGTCCCTTGCCCGTCGGGGCCTTACCCATAGAGACCACGCGAACTTCGTCGCCGTATTTCTCACCAAACAGCGCCTGAGCCCCCAATCCCCGTGCATCGTCCGGCGTCATGATCCGGGTCTCGACGGTCGAGTTCTGGCGGATGAACTCATTCACCTCGCGTTCGACTTTCTGGATCTCCTCGGGGCTCAGCGCCTTGGAATGACTGAAGTCGAACCGCAGCCGGTCCGACGCGTTCAGCGACCCGCGCTGAGCAACATGATCACCCAGCGTTTCGCGCAGCGCCTCGTGCAGCAGGTGCGTTGCCGAGTGGTTGGCCCGGATCGCGGTGCGGCGCGCATGATCGACCGCTAGCTCGACCGCGTCGCCTTTCGACAACGTACCCTGGCTGACCGTCACCCGATGCGCATAGACCTTGCCTTCGGCGAACTTGCGCGTGTCTTCAACCTGCGCCACATCCTGCATGTTCTCGAGACGCCGGATTTCACCGGTATCGCCAACCTGACCACCGGCTTCGCCATAGAAAGGCGTCTGATTGACGACAACCCAGCCGGTGCCACCCTGATCGATCTTGTCGACCTGTGCACCGTCAACAACCAGCGCGGCCACTTGCCCTTCGGCTTTCTCGGTATCGTAGCCAAGGAAGTCCGTAGCCCCGGCACCGTCTATCACGTCAAACCATACGGCCTGATCGGCCGCTTCGCCCGACCCGGCCCAGGCGGCACGCGCCTTGGCTTTTTGTTCGGCCATAGCAGCATCGAAACCGTCCGTATCTACAGTCAGGCCTTTTTCGCGCAGCGCATCCTGCGTCAAGTCCAGCGGGAAACCGTAGGTGTCATACAGCTTGAACGCCGCATCACCAGACAGAGCCGCACCTTCGGACAGGCCCGCAACCTCGTCATCCAGCAGCTTCAGGCCGCGATCCAATGTTTGCTTGAAACGTGTTTCTTCCAGCAAAAGTGTCTCTTCGATCAGCGGCTGGGCCTGGCCCAGTTCGGAATACTGCGCGCCCATCAGTTGCACCAGCGTCGGAACCAGACGATGCATGACTGGATCTTTCGCCCCCAACAGATGCGCGTGTCGCATAGCCCGGCGCATGATCCGGCGCAGCACGTAACCGCGCCCGTCATTGCTGGGCATCACCCCGTCCGCAATCAGGAACGAGGTCGAACGCAGGTGATCCGCAATGACGCGGTGATGGACGTTCTGTTCTCCGTAAGGATCAACACCGGTCGCATCCGCCGACGCCTCGATCAGCGTCTTGAACAGATCGGTGTCGTAGTTGTCATGGCTGCCTTGCAAAAGCGCGCCGATCCGCTCCAGCCCCATGCCGGTGTCGATCGACTGCATGTCGAGTTCGACCATCGAGCCGTCCTCGAACTGTTCGTTCTGCATGAAAACGATATTCCAGATTTCGATGAACCTGTCGCCGTCTTCCTCGGCCGAACCCGGAGGGCCACCCCAGATGTGATCGCCATGGTCATAGAAAATCTCGGTGCACGGGCCGCAAGGACCGGTCGGACCCATCTGCCAGAAATTGTCATTGGTAGCGATGCGGATGATCCGATCTTCGGGTACACCAACTTTTTTCCAGATCTCGAACGCCTCGTCATCGGTGTGATAAACCGTCGTCAGCAGGCGGTTCTTGTCGATGCCGAACTCCTTGGTGATCAGTTCCCACGAAAAGGGGATTGCGTCGCTCTTAAAGTAATCGCCGAATGAGAAATTCCCCAACATCTCAAAGAACGTATGGTGCCGTGCGGTGTAACCCACATTGTCCAGATCGTTGTGCTTGCCGCCCGCGCGCACACATTTCTGCGCCGTGGTCGCGCGCTGATATTCCCGCGTTTCCAGACCGGTAAACAGGTTCTTGAATTGCACCATGCCCGAGTTCACGAACATCAGCGTCGGGTCATTGCGCGGGACCAGAGGGCTGGATGCCACCACCTCATGCCCCTGTTTGGCAAAGTAGTTCAGAAAGGTCGATCGGATGTCGTTCAGCGTGGGCATAAGCTTCTCTCAGCGCGCAATCATATTGTGTTGAAACGGGTTTATCCCCGTCCCTGCGGATAGTCCACAGCATTGGAGGCGCCGAACGAAACAAGGCGGCCCAGGGGACCACCTTGTAATCAGAATTCTCAGAGCGCTTTAGGCTTCGAGTATATCGTCATCTTCGGCCGCGCCGGGCGGCATGTCGAATTCTAGTCCATGGGCCGCGCGAATCTTGTCTTCGATCTCAAGCGCGACGCGGCTGTTGTCACGCAAGTATTGTTTGGCGTTCTCACGTCCCTGCCCGATCCGCTCGTCGCCATAGCTGAACCACGATCCCGACTTTTCGACCACACCGGCCTTGACGCCCAGATCCAGCAGCTCGCCCATTTTGCTGATGCCTTCGCCATACATGATGTCGAATTCCACCTGCTTGAAGGGCGGTGCCACCTTGTTCTTCACGACCTTGACGCGGGTCTGGTTGCCGACAACTTCGTCCCGGTCCTTGATCGCGCCGATGCGCCGAATATCCAGACGGACCGAGCTGTAGAATTTCAGCGCATTACCACCGGTCGTGGTTTCCGGGCTGCCAAACATCACGCCAATCTTCATCCGAATCTGGTTGATGAAGATTACCATGCAGTTCGAGCGGCTGATCGAGCCAGTCAGCTTGCGCATCGCCTGGCTCATCAGGCGGGCCTGAACACCGACGCTGCTGTCGCCCATATCGCCCTCAAGTTCCGATTTCGGCGTTAGCGCCGCCACCGAGTCGACCACGACCATATTCACCGCACCCGAACGAACCAGCGTGTCGGTAATTTCGAGCGCCTGTTCGCCGGTGTCGGGCTGGGAAATCAGCAACTCATCAAGATCTACACCCAGCTTGCGCGCATATTGCGGGTCAAGCGCGTGTTCCGCGTCAACGAACGCACAGACACCGCCACGTTTCTGCTGTTCGGCAATGCAATGCAGCGTCAGCGTCGTCTTGCCCGAACTCTCCGGGCCGTAAATTTCAACAATCCGACCCATCGGCAGACCGCCAATCCCCAGCGCGATGTCCAGACCCAGTGAACCGGTCGAGCTTGCATCGATATCTTGCTTGGCGTCCTCGCCCAGCTTCATGATCGATCCCTTGCCGAACTGCCGTTCGATCTGCGCCAGCGCGCTGTCGAGCGCCTTTTGCTTGTCTGCGTTTTTCTTGTCGCTCATCGTCAGAAGATCCGCCATTGTCCTGTCGCCTTCCCTTTTGTCACACCCTTGAACGGGCGGCAATCGCTGCTTTGTTCGCCTCTTGTTCCTTATGAGATCAAAAAGAGAACATTTCAACTAAAACTTACAATACTTACTGTTCATCAATTGTGTTAAAGAGTCGTTTACGCCAATCTGCGACAATAACAAAGACTGATGAGGGGCGACTAAATGCTTGTTTTCTATAAGGAACGCCTTGCGTTTCTGGCTGTCCCCAAAACAGGCAGCACGGCATATCACACCGCCCTGCGCGACCGCGCCGACTTTGTCGTAACCGACCCTCCAGAGCTGAAACACGCCCCCGTGCGGCGCTTTGACCGCTTTTTTCAGAACATCTTTCGGAAAATGTACGACACCGAAATGGAAATCATGGCGGTCGTGCGCGAACCAATCGATTGGCTGGGCAGTTGGTACAGATTTCGCAGCCGGGATGATCGGATCGGACATCCGCATTCCACGCGCGACCTCAGCTTTGATGACTTTGTGCAAGCCTATATGCAAACTCCGCGCCCCGAGTTTGCCGATGTGGGCAGCCAGAGCCAGTTCTTTCGCACCCGGAGCAACGGATTTGGTGCCAGCCACATCTTTAAATATGAAAACCAGGACAAGATCGTGGGTTTCCTGCAACATCGGCTGAACACGCAGATCGATCTGAAACAGGAAAATGTCTCACCCCATCGCGAGCTGTTGCTGACGCCCGAGACGGAGCGCAAGTTCCGCAATCGACACAAGGCCGAATTCGCTTGCCACGAGGCGGCGCTTTAGTTGATCTGTTGAAACACCGCCTCGGTCAGTTGGTTCAGCGAGAACGGCTTGGGCAGGAAGGCGGAGTTTGCGATCTCGGGTCCGGAATCGCCAAAGGCTCCCTCGGTATAGCCGGACATGAAGATCACCCTTGTTTCCGGTCGTTTCTCCATCGCCTTACGCACCCAGGTCGGCCCATCCATCCCGGGCATAACCACATCGGTGACAAAGACATCGACATTTAGCGCGCCGTCCTCCAGCAGACGCAGCGCCTCTTCCGCCGACTCGGCCTCAAGCACCGTATACCCTTTCAACCGCAGCGCACGTGTTGCAAAAGCCCGCACCGGCGCTTCGTCTTCGACCAGCAGAACAACCCCTTCGCCCTGTCGGGCGGATTGCGTGTCAGCGACGGGCATCGAATCCGGCTGGGCTTCTGTTGAGGCGACGGAGACAGGGAGGTAGACGATGAATTCCGTTCCATGCCCCTGAAGGCTGTCGACAAAAATGAAGCCTCCGGTTTGCTTGACGATCCCATATACTGTCGACAATCCCAGACCGGTGCCTTCCCCTGTGCGTTTGGTGGTATAAAACGGTTCGAACACCTTTTGCAGCTTGTCCGCGGGGATACCGACGCCACTGTCGATCACCCTGACAGTGACATATTCGCCAGGCTGAACCGTGGCACGGTCGCGCGTGACTGGGTCGGTCAGCACCACAACCTCGGTCTCGATCCGCACTTCGCCGCCATCGGGCATGGCATCTCGTGCATTCACGACGAGGTTCATCAGCACCTGTTCCAGTTGCCGTTTGTCTGCCCGCACGGGTTTCAAAACCGGATCGTGGCTGAGGATCAGGCGGACTTTCTCGCCCACCAGCCGGTTCAGCAGGTGAATCAGATCCGAGATCGTATCCCGCAGATCCAGCACCTCGGGCTGAAGCGTCTGTTTCCGCGAAAACGCCAGCAACTGACTGACCAGAGCCGCAGCCCGGTTGGCGTTCTGGTTGATTTGTACGAGGTCCCCATAGTTCGGGTCGTTTTGGTCATGGCGCAGCAACAGCAGATCGCAATGACCCGATATGGCCGTCAACAAGTTGTTGAAATCATGGGCTACGCCTCCGGCCAATTGCCCGACCGCCTGCATCTTTTGTCCCTGCACGAACTGCGCCTCAAGCGTCTTGAGCTCGGTTGCGTCGTTTAACACTGCAATCAGCTGGACCTGTCCGTCATTCACCACCCGGTTCAGTGTGACCTGTACGAACACCTCCTTGTCCTGACGGGTCAAGCGAAGGAACTCGGACCGCACCGCCGGTTCCTGAGCAGCTGTGCGCGCCAGCCAATCCAACACTGGATAGCCAAGTCCATGCATGATCTGGTCGGCATTGGTTTCGCCAGGCTCAACTTCTCCGATCAGTTTCACAGCCAGCCGGTTGGCCTCGAGAATCCGGCCGTCGGGCGCAAAGCGTACGATCGGAACCGGCAAATCGGCAAAAGAGGCCCCGCTGCCGGCATGGCCTGCGGCCTCTGTCGGCAGCACAAGCAGGTCGCGCACAGTGCCGGACCGGTTGAGCTCGCATACGGCGGCAGAAACCGATCCATTTGCCGTTTGAACCTGCATGATATCACCTTGTGGTCCGGGGTCGCTTGAAAGGACCTGTTGCAACGTATCCGGCCTGTGCCCAAGCAAATGGGCCGCCGCGACGTTGACCCTCAGCAGCATGCCATTGCGACCTTCGGTCAAGACTGGAACAACGACCTCATCCCACTGCCCTGGGGTATCCAGATGAAAACGCCAGCAATACTGACCGTTGCCAACGTCGAAAACCGAAACCGGGACGGTCGATCCGACGGTCACGATGTCTTCCCGCGCTTTGCCGTGGATCTCAGCCTTCGACTGAAGCCGCAACAGAACCGCCGCAGGATTTGCAAACATGGACTTCAGGCAGCCCTCCAACCGCGCACCCGGAACAGCCTGAAACCGGTTTCGTGCCTCGGGGTTGGCAGCGAGAATGTCACCCTGAGCGTTTGCGATGATGCAGGGAAACAAATCCTGTTCAGCAAAAACCGCCATCGTTTTTATCGCCTGCTGCGTCAGATGGTCCACGATCTTTCCCCGCAGCACCACCAGAAAACTTGCCGCCAGCAAAGATACGCCAGCCACAACAAAACCAGTGTGCCACAACTGAGGCACTAGCCCCACAACAGGCGAAAGGCTCAGCAGCGCGCCGACCACGACCAAAGGGGCAAGTCGCAAACCGGACGGGGCATTTTGAAACGACGGATCCGAGAAAACTTCCGTGGTATTAGTCATAAACAACTCAGGTCAGTGGGCTTTCACGCAGTCAGCCCAAATAAGGTTAATGCCCGCTTAAAAGAAACCGGGAACTCTCCTTTAAGTTGCTATGATCTGATGCTCTATCGCGTCAAGTGTGACGTGAAGAAACCGTCCGTACCGTGGGAGACAAGCCACGTTTTTCGAAAAACGTCGGACCATTCCGGGTGTTTGCGCAGGAAATCGTCGACAATATCACCGTTTTCGGCGTCCAGCATCGAACAGGTCGCATAGGCCAGAACACCACTGGGCGCGATCATAGGCGACAGCTTGTCCAGAATGGAGGATTGAATTCCAGTCAGCTCTTGCAAGCGGCTTTCGGTCAAAGCCCATTTCCCCGCCGGAGCCCGCCGCCACGAACCGCTACCGGAGCACGGCGCATCCGCGAGAACGACGTCGAATGGAGCGTGTTGCGCGAGTTTCTCTGGTGTTAGGATCTCGACCTGAGCACCGGCCCGCTCCGACCGTGCCGGAAGGTCGCGCATACGAGCAGCGTTCACGTCATGGGCAAAAACCGAGACCCCATTTTGCGCGGCCAGGGCCAGAGACTTACCGCCGCCGCCGGCGCAATAGTCCAGCACACGCATCCCGGGTTGTAGGTCCAGGGCCGCGACAACGGCTTGACTGGCTGCGTCCTGAAGCTCGACCAGCCCGTCTGAATAAGCCCGGCTTTGCGCAACCTTGCGCGTGCCCTCGGTGACTTCTAGCGCTGTGTCGCAGGCGGAATGTGCGGTGGCGACAATCCCATCGGCGGCCAGCGCAGCGATGGCCGCGGGGACGTCCGATTTGATAAGATTGACCCGCAGATGCACCGGCGCCCGGCGTTGCAGGGCTTGCGCAACCGAAACCGCCTGATCCCCCAGCGAAGACTGAAATCTGGGCCAGAGCCAATCGGGGATGTCATACTGCTCGGCCTCTGAAACGAAATCGCGTCCGGCCTCATTATCGGCCAGAATCTCGGGTGCATGTCGAGCACCAGAAAACAGATCGTCCGGTTGATCACCGGACGCGCGCACGAATCCGATCATCAGGCCGCGTCCTGTCTCGGCCCCTCCCAGCGCCGCAAAGGATCGTTTGCACCGCAACGCAGCAAACACATGGTCCCGAACCGCGGCCCGATCCATGGACCCGGCGAACCGGCTACGGCGGGCCCAGTTGGTCAGGGATTTCTCGACAGGCGCACCAGAGAGAATCTCATCAAGGATTTCTATCGAAGCCTGAATACGCGCGGCCGGTGTCATGATATCTTCCGATGCTGTTAACGTGGCTGCTGCCAAAGCCACAAATGCGAAACGGCGCCCTGCTCCGGACGCCGTTCACCTTGAAACCCAAAGTTACATCACCCGGTAGTTCGGGCTTTCGCGGGTGATCTGCACGTCATGTACATGGCTTTCCTTCAGTCCCGCGCCGGTGATTTTAACGAAACTGCAGTTTTTGCGCATCTCTTCAACAGTTGCACAGCCGGTATAACCCATAGCTGCACGCAGACCGCCGACCAACTGATGCACTACGGCGCTGGCAGACCCCTTGTAGGGCACCTGCCCTTCGATCCCTTCCGGCACCAACTTGTCGTTGGCCGCGTCCTTCTGGAAGTAACGATCCGCCGAGCCGCGCGCCATGGCGCCAAGGCTGCCCATACCGCGATAGGATTTGAACGAACGGCCCTGATACAGGATCACCTCGCCCGGGCTTTCATCGGTGCCCGCAATCATCGAGCCGACCATCGCACAGGACGCGCCCGCAGCAATTGCCTTGGCGAAATCACCCGAGAACTTGATGCCACCATCGGCAATCACAGGAACATCTCCGGCTGCCGTGGCACAATCCATGATCGCCGTCAGCTGTGGCACGCCGACCCCGGCAACCATGCGCGTGGTACAGATCGATCCCGGCCCGATGCCGACCTTGATGGCATCCGCCCCGGCATCGATCAGCGCCTTGGTGGCATCGCCAGTTGCTACGTTCCCGGCGATGATCTGAACCTCGTTCGACAGGGATTTCACGCGCTTCACTGCATCCAGAACACCCTGAGAGTGACCATGTGCTGTGTCGACGACGATGATATCGACGCCAGAATCCACCAGTTGCTCGGACCGCTCAAACCCGGCATCCCCGACCGAGGTCGCCGCTGCCACTCGCAAACGACCCAGCGAGTCCTTGCAGGCGGTGGGGTTCAGCACGGCCTGTTCCGTATCTTTCAGGGTCAGTAGACCGGTCAGCTTGCCTGTGCCATCGACGACCAGAAGCTTTTCAATGCGGCGGGCTTTCATCAGGCTCTTGGCCTCTTCCAGATCGGCCGGTTCCTGCAGCATGGCCAGATTGTCAGTGGTCATCATCGCCCGGATCGGCTGGTCATCCGAGGTTGCAAAACGCATGTCCCGGTTGGTCACGATGCCGACCACGCGACCCTCTTCATCAACCACGGGGAAACCGGTGAAGTTGTAGCGCTCAACCAGGGCCTTGGCATCCGCCAGCGTCTGATCCGCGCGCAGCGTGACCGGGTTGTAGACGATACCGGATTCAAACCGCTTGACCCGGCGAACCTCGCGCGACTGCTCTTCAACCGACAGGTTCTTGTGGATGACGCCGATGCCTCCGGCCTGGGCCATTGCGATGGCCATGCGCGCCTCGGTCACCGTATCCATGGCCGAGCTAAGTAGCGGGATGTTCATGGTGATCGCCCGCGTCACGCGCGTGCTTGTATTCGCCGTTGCCGGCAGTACCGACGAGGACGCCGGAACCAAAAGAACATCGTCAAAGGTAAGTGCCTCACGAATCTGCATCTGCTAACCCCATGCAAAAGCCCGTTTGGCGGTGACCCTATTACATGGATTTCACCCAAGGAAAAGCCCCTGACCTAAACTAGTTTTCCTTTGCGGGCCGGTGCAGCACCAAAAAAAGACGCAACCCATACAAAACGTGCCGCTGAATGCCCTTTCCCTTTGCGCGCAAACCCATATCTTGCCCGGCATACGCGCGAATACAAAAGGCAGGCCAGATATGACCACCGACCCCCTTGTAGTCTTTACTCCTTCAGGCAAACGCGGACATTTCCCCGTTGGCACCCCGGTTCTGACCGCCGCCCGGCAGTTGGGCGTCGACCTGGATTCGGTTTGCGGCGGGCGCGGGATTTGCTCGAAATGTCAGATAACGCCCAGCTATGGCGAGTTTCCCAAGCACGGCGTGACCGTTTCCGAAGGCGCGCTGAGCGAATGGAACGCGGTTGAGCAGCGTTATGACGACAAGCGCGGGTTGAAACCAGGCCGCCGTCTGGGCTGTCAGGCCACCGTTCAGGGGAACATCGTGATCGACGTACCGCCCGAAAGCCAGGTCCACCGTCAGGTTGTCCGCAAGGCCGCCGCTGCGCGCGCCATCACCATGGACCCGGCAACGCGCCTGTATTTCGTTGTCGTGGAAGAGCCCGACATGCACTCGCCCACCGGCGATCTGGAACGTCTGGAACGCGCCCTCCGCCAACAGTGGAACATCGAGACCGTCACCGCCGATCTGTCGCTGATGTCCAAGCTGCAACCTGTGCTGCGTAAGGGCAAATGGGAGGTCACCGTGGCCGTTCACAAAGGCCATAAGGATGAAGTTGCTCGGATCGTCGAAATCTGGCCCGGCTTGCATGAACACGGGCTGTACGGTCTGGCGATCGACCTCGGCTCGACCACCGTCGCTGCGCACCTGACCGATCTGGAAACTGGTCAGGTCAAGGCGTCCTCGGGCCTGATGAACCCGCAAATCCGCTTCGGCGAAGACCTCATGAGCCGCGTCTCATACGCGATGATGAACCCCGGCGGTGATCAGGAAATGACCCGGGCCGTGCGCGAAGCGATCAACGACCTGACTGTTTCTATCGCCGAGGAAGCCGGGATCGACGCTGCGCTGATCGTTGAGACCGTTTTCGTCTGTAACCCGGTCATGCACCACCTGCTGCTGGGTTTGGACCCGGTCGAACTGGGCCAGGCACCGTTTGCACTGGCAACCTCGGAAAGCATCTCTCTGCCCGCGCGTGAGATGGACCTGAACAAAATGAACCCGCGCGCGCAGATCTATATCCTGCCTTGTATTGCGGGTCACGTTGGGGCCGACTGCGCCGCCGTTGCGTTGTCGGAAGAGCCGGGCAAATCCGAAGACCTCGTGCTGATCGTGGACGTGGGTACCAACGCCGAAATCCTGCTGGGCAACAAGAGCCGGGTTCTGGCCTGTTCCTCGCCTACTGGTCCGGCATTCGAAGGCGCCCAGATCAGTTCCGGTCAGCGTGCCGCACCTGGTGCGATTGAACGGATCGAGATCGACCCTGTGACCAAGGAACCCCGCTTCCGCGTGATCGGGTCCGACAAATGGTCCGACGAGGAAGGCTTCGATCAGGACGTTGCCACCACTGGCATCACCGGCATTTGCGGTTCCGGCATTATCGAGGCCGTGGCCGAGATGCGCATCGCCGGGCTGTTGGACGAAAGTGGCCTGATCGGCTCGGCCGCGCAAACCGGTACCGTGCGCTGCGTTCCCGAAGGCCGAACCCACGCCTATCTGATCCACGATGCCAGCGCCGAGGGTGGCCCGCGCATTACCGTGACCCAAGGCGACATCCGCGCCATCCAACTGGCCAAATCCGCGCTATACGCCGGTGCACGGCTGCTGATGGACGTTATGGAGGTCGATAAAGTCGATCGCGTTGTCCTAGCCGGTGCTTTCGGGGCCCATATCTCAACCAAACACGCGATGGTTCTGGGTATGATCCCCGATGCGCCACTGGACAAAGTGTCCAGTGCGGGTAACGCTGCTGGCACCGGTGCGCGGATCGCTCTGTGCAACATCGGAGCCCGGACCGAGATTGAACGCGTCGTGCGCGAGATCACCAAGGTCGAAACCGCCATCGAGCCCAAGTTCCAGGATCATTTCGTCGCCGCAAACGCGATTCCGCACAAAACCGACCCCTTCCCGGAACTGGCGCAGGTGGTCACTCTGCCCGCACCCTCGTTCAACACCGGCGGAGATGAGGAAAAGTCTGGCCGCCGTCGCCGCAGGAGGTCATAGTCGCCCCAACCACGGGGGCAATAATGACGTCAGCAAACGAAGAACAGGCCGAGTATTGGGGCCGGTCTGATAACGGCACCAAATGGCTGACCTATGAAGATCAGTTAGACCATGCCTTTGCGCCTGTTCTGGACCTGGTTCTGAACAAGGCTGATCTGTCTGCCGGAATGAAGGTTCTGGATATCGGTTGCGGCACGGGTGTCAGCACCCTTGCCGCAGCCCGGCGGGTCAGGCCGGGCGGGCATGTACTGGCTGTCGATATCTCTCAACCCTTTCTGGATCGCGCTGCAACACGCGCTGCCGAAGACGGGCTGGACAACATTCAGTTCCAGTATGCAGACGCGCAGACACATAGCTTCGACCCCGATCAGATGGATGCGGCGATCTCGCGGTTCGGTGTCATGTTCTTCAGCGATTCCGTGGCCGCATTCTCCAATATCGCCAAGGCGCTAAAACCCGGTGCTCAAATGACTTTCGCGGCATGGGGCCCTCTGGCCGAGAACCCATGGTTCCGCATGCCCCATATCGCCGCCGTCAAACGATTGGGTCAGCCTCCGCGCGTGGACCGCTATGCACCCGGTCCCATTGCATTCCACGACCTTGACCATGTCAAAGGAATGATGGTTCAGGCCAGATTGTCTGATGTGAAGGCCGAGGCAGTCTCTTTGAAATTGCAGGGCGTCAACGGCGTTGAAGGCACTGCAATATTGTGTACACGCGTCGGGCCGGCCGCTCGGGTCATCGCGCATTTCGACGGGGATGAGCAGGACGTTCAGGCCATCCAGAAAGACGTTGTCGCAGAGTTCAATCGCCTGCAAATCGGAACGGAAACCTGCATCCCGGCAGTCATAAACCTGTTTCAGGCACGCCGATCCGAGTGATTGGAGCGGGTAGCGGGAATCGAACCCGCGCGTTCAGCTTGGGAAGCTGACAGGCTACCATTACATCATACCCGCGGCGTAGGGCTGGATAACACTGCCCACCGAGCGACTTCAAGCGCGTTTCAGCAGCGGTCCGAAATTACTCGGTCCGGGCGCGCAGGCTGTCGATCAGGGACTGGTCAACATCCAAGGCTTCGCAGGCTGCGTCCAGAGTTTTTTTGTCCAGATGCTGGGGACTGAGATCAATGCCTCTGGAAAAGGCCTCAACAATTGCCTTCATTGCACTGATTCTAGCGTATTTTTTGTTGTTTGCCGGCACAACATGCCATGGCGCAATTTCGGTCGAAGTCCGTGCCAGCATCTCATCCACCGCTACTTCAGCCTCTGCCCACCTCTCGCGGTTGCGGAAATCTTCATAGGTGAGTTTCCACCGCTTCACCGGGTTGCGCAAACGCTCGGTGAAACGCGCCATCTGCTCGTCCGGAGAGATGTGGAAAAACAGCTTTACGATCCGGGTGCCGTCGTCCGCCAGCATCCGCTCGAAGTCGTTGATCTCACGATAGGCGGCCCGCCAACGCTCTTCCGGTGTGAACTTTTCAAGCCGCTCGACCAGCACCCGGCCGTACCAACTGCGGTCAAAGGCCGAGATGGCGCCTTCGGGGGGCAGTCTTTCCCAGAACCGCAGCAGGTAGTGTCGGTTCAGGTAATAGTTGCGCGGCGCACCAATAGGCCAGACCTTGAAACTGCGCGGGTCCAGCGCCTGGCTGATCCGGCGGATCGTACCGCCCTTGCCTGCGGCATCCCAACCCTCAAAAACAAGCACGCCCTTCACGCCGTGAAACAGAAACGCCTGCTGAATCAGCGCCAGCTGAGCCTGAAGATCGACAAGCTTTTCGAAATAGTCATGCTTGCTCAGACGTTTGCTCAGGTCTACATCCGCCAATTTCGGGGGGTAATGTTTGCTCATGAAAACACCTGGGTTTTGCTGCTGGGGTCGTGCCATTGTCGCAAGCCCGACAATACCCGGCATTGATCAGGGTCAAAATGAAAAAGGCCGGGCACATGGCCCGGCCTTTGATCACACTGATGTTTAGATCAAGCGCGACGGCGACGGCCACCTCCGCGACGACCGCCTGCGGCACCGGCCTCTTCAGGCGATTTGTTGAACTTGATCCACTCACCGCCATGCGGATCGTTGTTGGTCAGCAAGTTGGCGGCGCGGATGGCCTCCATTTCCTTACCAGCACGGGGCAATGTCGAGCCCAGACCGAACATCTGAACGAATGCCTCGTCGTCCATGCCGTCGGGCAGGATGATGCCAGCAGCAGCCACGGCATCTTTCTTCTCGGCAATCTTCTTCTGCGTCACCGGCAGAGCCACCGGGTTCATGATCGCCGAGGTCATGCCAGCACCCATTGCCATCGGCAAAAAGGCGTTGTTGATGCCGTGGCGGTTCGGCAGACCGAACGAGACGTTGGACGCGCCGCAGGTGGTGTTCACGCCCAGTTCTTCGCGCAGACGGCGGACCAGAGCAAACACCTGCTGGCCTGCAGTTGCCATTGCACCGATCGGCATCACCAGCGGGTCGACTACGATATCATGCGCGGGGATGCCGAAATCGGCGGCACGTTCAACGATCTTGCGGGCTACTTCGAAACGAACATCTGGGTCTTCCGAGATGCCGGTGTCGTCGTTCGAGATCGCAACAACAGGAACGTTGTATTTCTTGACCAGTGGCAGAACCAGCTCCAGACGATCTTCTTCGCCTGTGACCGAGTTCAGAAGCGGGCGGCCTTCGGCGGCCTCAAGACCGGCTTCCAGTGCACCCGGAACCGACGAGTCGATGCACAGCGGGACTTCAACCAGACCCTGAACCAGCTCGACGATCTTGGTCATCAGCGGCGGTTCGGTCTCGTTCGGGTTGGGGTTCGAGTTGTAGACAACGCCCGCGTTGATATCCAGAACGGTTGCGCCAGCCGCAACCTGAGCAATGGCGTCTTTCTCGACGGTCGAGAAATCGCCTGCTTCCAGTTCAGCGGCCAGCTTCTTGCGACCGGTGGGGTTGATCCGCTCACCGATCACGCAGAACGGTTCGTCAAAGCCCAGAACGGCGGTTTTTGTTTTTGATTCTACGACTGTACGGGTCATGTCCGTTCCTTAGGAGTTTACAGGCTTTGCCGAGGCGCCGCCGTTTTCGATTGCCCAGTTGGCGTTGGTCTTGATACCGCCAAGCGGGAAGAAATGCACGTTGGTGATGTTGAAATCCGGATTGGCGGCCTTGTGGTTGGCCAGTTCGGTGACAACATCCGTCGGCTCGTAGGGCAGCAGCAGCTTGGACACGTCCATGGCGCGCTTCTGCAGAACCTTCAGCGACGGACCAACACCGCAAGCGATGGCGAACTTGATCAGGGTCTGTAGCTTGGCCGGGCCCGCGATACCGATATGGATCGGCAGATCGATTCCCGCCTCTTTCAGACCGTCCGCCCACGCAATGATCGGCTTGGCGTCAAATGCGAACTGAGTCGCCAGCGCCATTTCCGCATCGGTGGTTTCCGAGAACTTCTGTTTCCAGCGCAGCGCGTCGTCAACGTTCTTGGTCGAACCATCCGGATCGATGTCCTTGTTGCCCTCGGGGTGACCAGCAACGTGCAGGCGCTTGAAGCCCGCCTTGTCGAACAGGCCGGTCTCCAGCAGCTGCATCGAGCTGTCGAACGCGCCGTGCGGCTTGGCGACACCTCCAGCCAGCAGCAGCGCTTGGTCGACGCCCGCTTCGCCCTGATACATCGATATCCAGTTCTCCAGGGTTGCCGCGTCCTTGATGATCCGTGACGGGAAGTGCGGCATGACCGGATAGCCTTCGGCCGCGATCCGCTTGGCGGTCTTGACCATGTCCTCGATCGGGGTGCCCTCGATATGGGCGATGTAGACGCGGGTGCCTTCGGGCAGCAACGCGCGGAAGTCATCGACTTTCTCGGCGGTACGCGGCATCACCTCGACCGAATAGCCCTGCAGAAAGGCTTCGACGGTGGGGTTAACCGGGGCCTTTTCGACCGCATCACGTTTCTTGAAGTTCAGCAAAGCCATAGCGGCCTCCCATTTAGATCTGGGGCTTAAGCCCAACCGTCATTGGCGATCAGGGCCTTAATGCGATCCTGATCGTATTCCGTTTCCAGACGCACGGCTTCGGCCTCGGCAATCTCGGACGGGTCGCCCTCAGCTGCAAAAGGTTCGGCTTTGCGCCACTCGGCCAGATAGGCATCGCTGTCCTTGGCGTTCACCTTCATGGCCGCGCGGTCGATGGCTTGCTCGAACCGTTCCTCCAATTGCCGCTTTGCGCCACGACGGCCTTTGCCGACGATGACCTGAGCGGGAATATCGCGCCAGTATACAATGGTGACGTCAGGCATTGCTTTTGATTCCTCCTAACCAGATGGACCGGTTCTAAACGTCTATGTGGGGGCAAGTCGGTCGGTTTTCGACACTAGGCGTATTTCAAGCGACGTTTTCGCCCACGATGGGATACGGCGCTTGTACTGGATTCCGACGCAAACGCGCACATCAAAATACTCATCACTTTAATGAGCGTCTTGCACGAAACAATCGCCCGACCTATGGTCGGGGTAACTCGAAAATCGGAGGGCGTTTAAGATGGCGCCCAAGCGTCCCAAAGGTGCGGGCGCGTTCCCGAAGGCGGTCGAAAGCCCCGCGCCGGCAAGACCCGATCCAGATGCTTTATATGCGGCTCTGGATCTGGGAACTAATAGCTGCCGCATGTTGATAGCCCAGCCAAAGGGCAGCGGGTTTCATGTGGTGGATAGCTTCTCCAAATCCGTGCAGTTGGGCGCGGGCTTGGAACGGACCGGGCGGCTGTCCCGGGCCTCAATGGCGCGTACCGTTCAGGCACTGCGCATCTGCCAGCAAAAGCTGAAACGCAACAAGGTCAAACGGATGCGGTTGATCGCAACCGAGGCCTGTCGGCGCGCGAAAAACTCGCGTGATTTCATCCGGCAGGTGAAGCGCGAGACCGGCCTGACACTGGAGATCATCCAGCCCGAGGAAGAGGCGCGTTTGGCCGTGATCTCCTGCGCGCCACTGGTGTCGACCAAAACGGAACAGTTGCTGGTCGTGGATATTGGCGGCGGCTCGACCGAACTGGTGTGGATCGACATCTCATCGGTGCCGCGCCGCGACCGCCCTGCCGCGATCATGCGCCTGCACAATGGGTTTCACACCGCTGACAGCCCCTTTCCAGCGGCCAAGGTGGTGGACTGGATTAGCGTGCCGCTGGGTGTCGCGACGCTGCGCGACCAGTTCCACGATGTCGAAGACGATTCGGCACGCTTTGCACTGATGAGCTGGTTTTTCGAAGAAAACCTGGCCGACTTCGCCCCCTACAAGGATGAGCAAGCCCGCGAAGGGTTCCAGATCGTCGGAACCAGCGGCACCGTGACTACCGTGGCGGCCTCTCATCTGGGACTAAAGCGTTATGACCGAACCAAGGTGGATGGTTTGCGTATGACCAGCGATCAGATCGACAAAGTCATACGAGGATACTTGGAACTCGGCCCACTGGGACGGCGGCGTGATCCGCGGATCGGCGATGACCGGCAAGCCCTAATCATGTCCGGCTCAGCCATTTTGCAGGCATTGCTCCGCTGCTGGCCCACCGACCGCCTTTCCGTGGCGGACCGGGGACTTCGCGAAGGTCTGCTTTATGCGCAGATGAGCGCGGACGGCGTATTGGAAGACGGACCATTCTGATTTCGGACACAGGTGTATGAGCATCTCAACGATTGCGATTGCCTATCGTTATGCCACGGCTGCAACCACAATATGTACATTGGAAGCTGCGGGATTTGATGTTTTCTGCCCCAGCTTTCATACTGCGACCATGCTCCCCCACTACTCTTTGGCCATTGGTGGCATTCAAATTGCTGTGCCCGATGACCAGGTGGTGGATGCACATGAATTGCTGCGAGGCTTTGTACAAGAGGACGCGCGAGGTGCACCGTGGACTGTCAAAGCTGTAGATGCCTTGGGCTGGTACATCTTTGGAGTTTCGTCCCCCTGGCCAGATCTGGCTCTTCGACAGCCCGCAACGACAGCGTCTTGATACACATTGGCCAAGCCGGTATTGAGCGGGAACCTTTCAGGAGAACCAGCGCATGGCAAAAACGCCGAGCGGAAAAAACAACTCAGGCCGTGGGCAACGCGACCTGAAGGTCAAAGTAAAGACGGCGCGCGGGCGCAAGCTCAGCTCGACCCGCTGGCTTGAGCGGCAGTTGAATGACCCGTATGTGAAACGCGCGCAAGCCGAGGGCTATCGCGGGCGCGCGGCGTTTAAGATTTTGGAACTGGACGATAAATTCCGCTTTCTCGTCCCAGGCGCACGCGTCGTCGATCTGGGCTGCGCGCCCGGCGGCTGGTGTCAGGTGGCCGTCAAACGTGTCAACGCGCTGGGTGAACGGTCGGGTAAACGGGTCGGCACCGTGCTGGGCATTGACTTGCAAGAGATCGAGCCCGTCGCCGGTGCGGACACCCATGTTCTGGATTTCATGGAGGACGACGCCGACCAAAAGGTCAAAGACTGGCTGGGCGGTAAGGCTGATGTGGTGATGTCCGATATGGCCGCGGCCTCATCCGGGCATAAACAGACCGATCACTTGCGCATAATGGCCCTGTGCGAAACCGCGGCCTATTTCGCTTTTGACGTTCTGGAAGAAGGCGGCACATTCGTTGCCAAGGTTCTGGCCGGAGGCGCCGAGGGTGATCTGCAGAAGTTGTTGAAACAGAAGTTCGAGAAGGTGGCAAACGTAAAACCGCCTGCGTCGCGCTCTGACAGTTCCGAGAAATTCGTGGTCGCCACGGGGTTCCGGGGCTGACCTCAGTCGTCAAGCCAGATACGGTCGCCGGTCAGAAACTGCTCGCGCAGTGACGCGGCGGCGGTTTGTTGCAGCAACAACGCCTGACCATGGTTGATATATTCCGGCTTTCTGGCCTGCAGATCGGCTATCCTTTGATCCGGGGACAAAGGGTTTTGCAACTGCGATGTGTGGACCGGTTTTTCCGGCATGGGTCACCTGTGGGCGTGGCTGGGTTTCTGCCTTTCTCACGGTTAACGCCCAATTTTGCCGGGATCGTGACCTAAACCGGGCCAAGCCGTGCCGTTTCACGGGGCTAATTGCGCCTTGAGTTGTTGCAGCTCCGGATCGTTCGGCAAAACCGCCAGTCCCTCTTGTAGCACGTCCCGCGCGGCATCCGGACCGCGGTTGATCTGTGCCAGTTGGACCAGCATGGGCCAAGCTTCGGCCCGTTGCGGGTCCAGCGTGACGACCTCTCGAAAGGCGCGTTCGGCGGCCGGGGCGTTGCGGAAGGTCAGAGCCATACCGCCCAGTACAAGGTGTGTTTCGGGAAAGTCCAGCCGGTTAGCAATAGTGCCCTGCCATTCTTCCATACCCTTGGCCACCCGAGCCTGCTGTTCCGGGGTCAGGGCTTGGCCGGGGATGTTCAAGAACTCTTTGGCGGCTGAGATACGGACATTGCGCAATGGATCAGACAGCAAGGGTTCGAGACGCTGAACCTGATCCGGCAAGGCGGCCTGACGTTGCAATACCACCGCATTTGCGCGCACCAGCGGATCCGTGTCGGACAACAATGCCGCCGCTTCGTCCGCAACACCTGGCGAGCCGAAGGTTTGCAGCAGATAGGCTGCCGTGGCGCGGGCAATGCCCGGCTGAGACGAATCCATCGCAATCGCAATTAAAGCACCCGGCCCTTCCGCGCGACCGTCCAGGGCTGACTGAAACACCGTTCCATAGTGTGGCGCACGATGAGCGGACACCGGAAACCACTCCTCTATCCGCTGCGCGGCCCAATCCTGATCCTCGGTCTGATGACAATCGGTGCAGGCATCTTCACCAAGCCCGAGATCCGGGCGCGGAATGCGAAAGCTGTGATCGCGCCGCCCGTCGACACCCATGTATGTGCGCTCGATCATGTGGCAGGATTTGCACTGCGCGCCTGCGCTGTCTTCCGGGTGGTGATGATGCGCGGGCGTGTCGTAGTCCTTGGCGGTCAGGGATGGAAAGTCAGGATTGCCCGCTGGTGAGTGGCATTGCGTGCAAACTCCGTTGCCCTCCGCCTTCAACCCAGCACTATGTGGATCATGGCAGTTCATGCACCCGACGCCCTGCGCATACATCTTGGATTGCAGGAACGAGCCATAAACATAGACCTCATCCAGAATCTGGCCATCGGGGTGATAAAGACCCGGACGCAGCACCGCTAGGTTATAAGCGTCGTGATAGGGCGTTCCGGGAATCGGGTTGCCGTCGCCATGCGCCTCGCGTCGGGAATGGCATCCGGCGCATTGTTGAATTTCGGCCTCAGTCCGGCCCCTGCCCCAATTCATGGTGAAACCAAACTCGCTCAGATCAGCGGCGAGTGTCTGGCCTTGCGTCCAGTCGATATGCGCCGATCCGGGACCGTGGCAGGCCTCGCACCCGACCCCAATTTCGGACTGCGTTGAGGCGTAGCTGCGGGACTGCGCGTCATAGTCCTTTTCAAACCCGGTGGCGTGGCATTCGGCACAGCGAGCATTCCAGTTCTTGTAGGGACCGGTCCAGTGCAACCCGTCATCCGGCGGCAAGTCCTGATCGGGATAGAGGTGGTACCAGTTCTGAGCCTCGGTATCCCAGACGACATCGAAACTCTGCAACCGGCCGGGCTCGGTTTCGAACAGGTATTGCTGCAGGGGCTCGATACCCACGACCGAATGCACACCATATTCAGTTGCGACGCCGTCCTTCTCGGTCACCTTGGCCCGCAGGCCATCGTTGTTCACGCTGAACTCTACCGCCATGCCGTCGTGATCAAACCGGGCTTCGTCAAAATCCGCCGCCACATGCCCGGCCGCGACCTCGGTCCAAGCCAGCGCGTGATGGGATGCCGCCCACGCTTCGGCCTCGGAGGTGTGGCATTCGATGCATTGATCCGAGCCCACATAGTTCGGCCCTTGCGCAAAAGCGACAGCTGGCAAAAACATCCAGATAAGAAACGCGGCTCTCACGTTTCAAGTCCGTCGGCATCGTTCTGCAGGTCCATCAAGGCTCCGTTATATTCTGCCCCAAGGATCAGGATGGCAGCGCAAAGATAGAGAAAGATCAGTGCCGCCATGGCTCCGGCCAAGCCCGCGTAGGTGGCGCTGTATGAGGCAAACTGCGCAATATAGACCGAAAAGCCCCATCCTCCTGCTGCCCACAAGGCCAGCGTCAACAACACGCCCGGCAGGATCTGACGCAATCTATGACGCCCGGTCGGAAGGACCAGATGCGCCAGCACCACCACGCCCACCGGAACACCCACCGTGAAGGTCCAGCGCAGGCGATCGACCGACAACCACTCGGATACGTTCACATCGGTCTTTTCCGAAACCAGTTGCGTGTAGACCGGCAGGATGACCTCGACCGCAGCAATGATCATGATGGTGAGGCCGCCACCGATCACCAACCCAAAACAAAGCAGCCGGGTTTTCCAGAACGGCCAGCTGTCAAAATCATGATAGGCCTGGTTCATCGCCTTGCGCACTGCCATCACCCCGTTCGAGGCAAAGAACACCGCCAGCAGACCGCCCAGCGTAATCACGCCAGATCCTGACTCGGAAAGAACCGAGCGCAGTTCGGCCACGATCGGCCCTGCCACATCCTTGGGCCATGCGCCGAAAATCAAATCGATCAATTCGTTGGTGACATAGTCCTGCGACAGTGAACCTGCCAACGCAACTGTGAATAGGGCAAAGGGAAACAGCGCCAACATCAGCGACATGGCCACGTGGCTGCTCATGACGAAGCCGTTCTTGGCGTCGAAACGAGTTACAGCCACCCAAAGCGCCTGAATGGGCCGACCAAAGTAAGGAATCACGCGTGCATTCATTCCCGAAGCCTAACCCGCTTGCCCCAGCCACTGAACCGGCAAATCTGTCCGCTGCGCAAATATTCTCTGACAAACATCTGGGCGCATTGCATAATCCGGCCCTGCTGTGCAGGATCATACACAAGTGCAATTCTCAGGATGAGCTACCGCATGACACCGGACAAAGACGAAACCGCTACGCCGACGAAGCTCAAGCTGTCGGTTGTTCGGGACGTGTCGATTGTGACTACACTCGTAGTGCTGGGGTTATACGCCGGCGCCGCATTCCTGATCCCGCTGACGATGGCCCTGCTGATCAATGTCCTGATCATCGCGCTCAGCGACCGGATAATCGCCCTGACCCGCATGCCTGTCTGGCTGGCCAACGTCGCAGGCGTCACTGTGGTTTTGGCCGGTTTGTTCGTGATCATGTATATTCTGGGCAGTCAGGCCACTCAGTTTGCCCGCACGATTGGCACCTATGAAAACCAATTCGACGATGCGGTAAACCGCGTCACTGGGTTGGTGGGCAATGATGTAACCAAGTTTATCCGCGACAACCTGATCAATATAGACATGTCCTATGTTGCGCGCATTCTGCTGGGCAGCGCGACTTCCCTGCTGAACCAGTTCTTTCTGATCAGCCTTTACGTCGCCTTCCTTATGGCCGAGCGGCTGGCCTTCCGCAAAAAAATCCAATTGGCCGCAGGTGATCCGAAAACAGGTATCGAGTTCGCCTCGATACTGGATGCCATCACGTTCAGCCTGCAACGTTATGTCGGGGTGAAAACCATGATCAGCCTGATCACGGCTGGCATCAGCTATTCGGTGTTCAAGGTGCTGGGGCTCGAGTTTGCCGAGACCTGGGCCGTGCTGACTTTCGCGCTGAATTTTATTCCCTCCATCGGATCGATCATTGCAGTCATTTTCCCGTCGATGATATCGCTGGTTCAGTTCGACAGCATCGGCCCGTTCCTGATCATCGTTCTGGGCTGCGGAACGATACAGTTCCTGATCGGCAATTTTCTCGACCCCGCCTTGCTGGGCCGGTCTCTGAACATGTCCACTTTTCTGGTCATTCTGGCGCTGATGTTCTGGACCACGATCTGGGGGCTGATCGGAGCCTTCCTGAGCGTCCCCCTGACCGTCTGCATCCTGATCGTCTTCAGCCATATTCCCGCGCTGCGCCCGGTTGCGATCCTGATGTCACTTGATGGCAGGCTGGGGGAAGAGAGCGCCGAGCAAAATGCAAGTTAGACGATGAATCGCCCCCTGTTCATCGGTTCAGAAATCTATCGCAGATCGACCTATGGTTCGAAACACCCTCTGGCCATTCCGCGTGTCTCGACCGTCATCGACCTGTGCCGGGCCCAGGGTTGGTTGTCATCCGCGAACTATCGCGTCAGCCCCTGCGCGAAACCCTCGGCACTAATGGCATTTCACACGCCGGACTATATCGCAGCCCTGCAACAGGCCGAACAGGATCAGGCGGTGTCCGATTATACACGGGAGAAATACGCGCTGGGCACCCTGCCAAACCCTGTATTCCCCGAGATGTATCGCCGCCCAGCCACCGCTGCCGGAGGATCAATGCTGGGGGCCGAACTGATCCGGGATGGCGGCATTGTCTTTAGCCCGGCAGGTGGTACGCATCATGGACTTGCGAACCGGGCAAACGGGTTTTGCTATCTGAACGATCCGGTGCTGGCGATCCTGGCTCTGTTGAACGCCGGGCTTGATCGTATTGTCTATGTCGATATCGACGCGCATCACTGTGACGGAGTTGAAGCGGCCTTTCGCGGATCAACAAAGGTGCGAATGATCTCGTTGCATGAAGGCGCCCGGTGGCCCTTCAGCGGAACATTAGACGACGATGCAGGCGGGGCGGCATTTAACCTTCCCGTCGCGCGCAACCTCAATGATGATGAGTTCAACGCAATCCTCGACCAGTTGATCCTGCCCGCGACGGCATCTTTTTACCCCGAGGCAATTGTGTTGCAATGCGGCGCGGATGCGGTGGCCGAGGACCCGTTATCCCGGCTGACCCTGTCCAACAACGCCCATTGGCGCGCCGTTGCCTCTCTGCGCGACATGGCCCCTCGCCTTCTGGTTCTGGGCGGCGGAGGCTACAACCCCTGGTCCGTTGCGCGGCTTTGGACCGGAGTTTGGGCGACCCTGAACGGGATCGTCATGCCCAACTTTCTCAACACCGAGGCGCAATCCGTGCTTGGTCAACTGACGTGGAACCGAGCAGCCGGAAAGCAACCGCCGCGTCATTGGGTCGAAACGCTGCGCGACGACCCAAACCATGGGGAAATTCGCCCCGAGCTGCGCGCCGATCTGGAACATATCGCGGAACGGATTTGATGGTGGATCGGACGCGGTAAGACTGGTAACCTCCGATCATTACTGCACATTCCAGATCATCCCGCCCCGGCGTATCCTGCCATGTCCTTCCGGACTTCCGGCCACGATTGGACCAAATTAATGAATGCACTTAATCAGATACATGATCTTAAAACCCGCATGGGGCAGGCGATTATCGGCCAGACCGAGGTGATAGACCGGCTGCTCATCGGCCTGCTGGCAAACGGCAACCTTTTGATCGAGGGCCTGCCCGGTCTGGCAAAAACCCGCGCCGTCAAAGCCATGGCGCGCAATCTGGACGCCGACTTCAGCCGGATACAGTTTACGCCCGACCTGCTACCCTCAGACGTGACCGGAACCGAAGTATACCAGCAAACCGATGACGGCGGCACGTTCCGGTTCGACCCCGGCCCGATCTTTGCCAACCTCGTTTTGGCGGATGAGATCAACCGTGCCCCGGCCAAGGTGCAAGCGGCTTTGCTGGAAGCGATGGAGGAAAGGCAGGTCACCGTCTCGGGCACCACCCATAAAATGGAGCCGCTGTTCATCGTGATGGCCACGCAAAACCCGATCGAGCAGGAGGGCACCTATCCCTTACCAGAGGCACAAATGGACCGGTTTCTGATGCACGTGCAGATTACCTATCCTCCAGTAGAGGACGAAGTCGAAGTGATCCGTCTGGTGCGGGGTGAAGACATCGCCGCAGGGTCTGATGCGACGGGCGAGATGCCGACGCCAATCCCGCAGGACGCCGTATTTCAGGCGCGGTCAGAGATCGGGCAGATCCACGTATCCGACGCCATGGATCGATATATGGCCGACCTCGTGCAAGCAACCCGAACGCCCGAGAAATACAGCGAAGAGCTTGCCAACTGGATCGAAATCGGTGCCAGCCCGCGTGCATCGCTGGCATTGGACAAATGCGGGCGTGCGCACGCGTGGATGAACCAGCGTGACTACGTGGACCCCGCTGATATTCGTGCCATCGCGCATGACGTCTTTCGCCACCGCATCACGCTCAGCTTTGAGGCCCAGGGCAACGCAAAATCGGCAGACAACGTGATTGCAGAAATCCTGCGCCTCGTCGCGCTGCCCTGAGTGTTCGGAAAGAGAGCCCCGTGGCCCAAACCGCCACATACCCCGACGACCCACGCATCCATGTAGATGCGGACCATCTGCTGCGCCTGGGTGCCAAATCGCGCGCTATCAGCCTGTTGCCGCGACAACCGGCGCGCTCAATCCTCAATGGCCGCCACGCTTCGCGCCTGCGCGGGCGCGGATTGAACTTTGAAGAACTCCGCACCTATCTGCCCGGCGATGACATCCGGACAATCGACTGGAAAGTGACCGCTCGCACCGGAAAACCCCATGTTAGGGTCTATACCGAGGAACGGGATCGCCCTGCCCTCTTGTTAGTCGATCAGCGTATTTCGATGTTTTTCGGCACCGAGGTTTACATGAAATCGGTGGTCGCTGCCGAAGCCGCCGCAATCGCCGCCCATCGCGTTCTGGGCCAAGGCGACCGCGTCGGTGGGATTGTCTTTGGCGACACGGATCTGGCCGAGCACCGCCCTCAGCGCCGTCCCGCCGCGTTGAAGCGGTTCCTGTCGTCGGTCGCAGGGCTGAATTGCAGCCTGAACGCAACGCTGAGCCCAGAACCGACCGTTTCGCTGAACGACGTCCTGAAACAAGCCGCCCGGATCGCGCATACCAATGCCCTGATATGCGTGTTTTCGGATTTTGACGGTCTGAATGAAGACTCGGAAAGCTTGCTAAGACGGCTTGCTCTGTCAAACGACCTGATTTTGTTCAATATTTACGATCCAAGTTCGCATGAGCTAATCCCAGGGCTACGCATGACCGTCTCGGACGGAGACGCACAAATTGAACTCGACAGCTCGGAACCGGATTTGTCGAAACGCATCAGGGCGGCGTTGGAAAACAGGTTGGCACACCTCCGCCAGTGGTCGCGCCGCTATGGCTTTCCAATTGTCCCGCTGACCACCGCAGAACCGGCCCTGGATCAATTTCTGCGGCAGTTCGGTCATCACGGGGGGCAAAAATGAGCGTCGATACCGAAGGTAAATCACTTGTTGAGTTGTTGGACTTGCTGAAACCCGCTCCAGCGCCCGCGCCGATACCGATGACGCCGCAGACTTGGGGCTGGGCAGTCCTGGCTTTGCTGCTGGCAGGGGCGGTCGCATGCGGTTTTTACGTCTACCGACGGCATCGTATGACCAATGCCTACCGTCGATCCGCGCTTGCCGATCTGCACGCTGCCGACAATGACGTCGCCAAGATCGCAGAAATCCTGCGACGCACCGCGCTCGCTGCCTTTCCGCGCGATCAGGTCGCTAGTCTCCATGGCTCTGAGTGGATCACCTTTCTCAAACAATCCTCTAATAATATTACGATTTCTTCAAATGAATCTAAAGCCCTCCTTGAGGCGCCCTACAGATCCAGCCCTCCCAATCCAAAGGTCGCCACGTTCGCGCGGGTCTGGATCCGGACCCACAAAGCGCAGAGGAGGCATGGATGATCTCTTTTGCCGCCCCTTGGGCATTTTTGTTTTTGCCTTTGCCACTTCTGGTCTACTGGTTAACGCCGCCGCACCGGAATAAGACCAATTCAATCCGCATACCGTTTTTCCGCCATGTCGCCAAGGCGGCTGGGGTTGAGCCCAAGTCCGGATCAGTCATCGCACAACGACCGATGCTTCAGACTACTGTTGTTATTCTGATTTGGCTGATGCTGGTGACGACCCTGGCCCGCCCGGAAAAACTGGCCGATCCGATCATCATCGAAAAATCCGCCCGAGATGTGGTGCTGGCACTCGATATTTCGGGTTCGATGGACCAACGCGATTTCCAGTCTACCGACGGAACGCCCAAACAACGGCTGGCGGCCGTCAAAGATGTAATGCGCACGTTCATTGCCGAACGTCAGGGTGACAGGATGGCGCTAATCATCTTTGGCACCCGTGCTTTCGTTCAGGCACCATTTACAGAAGACCTGAATAGTTTGAATGGGTTCCTGGACCAAACTCAAGTCGGAATGGCAGGGCCGAACACCGCCTTGGGCGACGCAATCGGCCTTGGTATCCGCACATTTGACTCCAGCGATGTCGATCAGCGCCTGATGATCGTTCTTAGCGACGGGGCGGATACGTCCAGCCGGATGACACCTACCAATGCCTCCGCCGTAGCAGCGGACAAGGGCGTCGTTATCTACACCATCGGCGTCGGTGATCCCGATGCGTCTGGCGAGGACCGCGTAGATCTGGAAGCCCTGAAAGCCATCGCGGACCGAACTGGCGGGCAGTATTTCTTTGCAAATGATGAGGCTGCGCTTGCCGGGACCTACCAGCGCATTGACGAGCAAAACCCCAGAATCGTAGAAACTCAAAGCTACCGTCCGCGGGAAAGCCTCGCTCACTATCCATTGTTGGCGGTACTGTTGCTGATGCTGGGAAGTTGCGCTGGTCTGCACATCACGAAGCGCCGAAGGAGTCTCTCATGATCGACGCCTTCGCGGAATTTCATTTCCTGAGAGCAGCTTATCTGCTTTTTCTGATACCAGTTGCAGGTCTTTGGTGGGTAACTCGACCGAAACGTTCGCGACAGTCCGAACTGCCATCCGGTGTGGCTCCGCATCTTGCAACTGCTCTGCTTCTGGGGGCTGAAGACAAGCGGCGAATCTATCCCATTGATGTTGCCATGATCGCCACTGCATTGGTTGCCATCGCCGCCGCAGGCCCAACATGGTCACGGGCTCAGAACCCGCTTGTGGCGGACACGGCCCCTTTGGTTATCGCCTTGAAGGTCACCGAGAGCATGGAGAATGCCGACCTGCCCCCGTCGCGGCTGGAGCGTGCAAAGTACAAGATCACCGACCTCATAAACACACGCGCAGGCGCGCGAACGGCGCTGATCGCATATGCTGGTACACCACACCGCGTGGCACCCCTGACCGAAGACGCAAATATCCTGCGCCCGCTGCTTGAAGGGTTGACCCCTGCTGTGATGCCCAAACAAGGAGATGCCGCGGTTGATGCGTTGACACTGGCGCAAAGCATATTGGACGAAAGCGACACTCCCGGAGCCGTCCTGTTTGTGTTGGACGATCTCGATCCATCTCAGCTTGTCGAGTTTCAGAGCGCAACAACGCAGGTTTTCTTTCTGACCATGCTCCCGAACGGAGACGAGATTGTTCAGTTGAGCAATCTGGGGAACACCGTTGTGGTCCCGTTTTCCAATGATGACAGGGATATCACACGGCTGCAGCGTCAGATCCAAACCGCCTATGTGGATGCGCTGGATGACGATGATCGTCTGGACTGGCAGGATCGGGGGTGGATGCTGGCATGGCCTGCGGCGTTGTTGTCGCTGCTCTGGTTCCGTCGCGGCTGGGTGATCCGATGGGCGGTGTTGGGACTGTTCCTGATACAGCCCGCGAGCCCCGCGCGCGCAGAAGGTTGGCGGGACTGGTTCCTAGCACCGGATCAGCAAGGCCAAATCGCAATGAATCAAAAACGCTATGCAGATGCTGCTGACCTCTTTGAGGACCCGTACCATGAAGGCTACGCGCGCTTGAAAGCAGGCCAATACCCGGAAGCCGCGGCCATCTTCGCCGAACTGAACACACCCGAAGCCGCCTTTGCCGAAGGTATGGCTCGCATACGCAACCGGGAGTACGGACCCGCCATTTCTGCTTTTGAAGAGGCGTTAGAACACCGCCCTAACTGGCCGGAAGCACAGCATAATCTCGAGGTTGCCACCGCCATTCTCGACTATGTAGAAATCACGCGGGAACAATCCGACACTGGCGAAGAAGCCGGGATCGGAGCAGATGACACTGTGTTCGACAATGACTCTGGTCGCGGGGAAAACACGACCATTCAGGCCCAGACCGAAGGTGCAAAACCCTTGTCGGCAGACCAGTGGATCAGTGCGATTGATACGGACATGCAGGATTTCTTGCGCAACCGGTTCCGTCTGGAAAATCAGGAGCAAGAACGATGAGATTATTGCTCCTCCTCCTGTTTGCTTTTTTGTCGTGCGGGGCTTTCGCGCAAAACTCGACCGCGCCGCAACCACAAGTCACAGTCGAGGCGCCAAGTGAGGATGTGATTGTCGGACAACCGGCCATCTTGCGCGTAAAGGTTTTGGTGCCGACCTTCATGCCGTCCCCTCCGATCTTTCCTGCGCTGGAACAAGAAAACCTGCTGGTCCGCCTGCCCGAGCGTGCCTCGGGACCTGTCAGCGAGTCGGTAAACGGCGAAACATGGTCTGGTGTTCAGCGGAGCTATCGCATCTATCCGCTGGTGTCAGGGGCGATAGACTTTGGCGCTCAGGACATGACGGTCACCTTTGCGGACCCGGAAACAAACAATCCGATTCAGGCGTCCATCCCGCTGCCACCGATCGAACTAAACGCAGTGGTCCCGGATGGGGCGCGTGATCTGAATCCGCTGATTATCGCGACGAGTTTTGAACTGACGCAGGAAATCGAAGGCCCAACTGAAATGCAGGCTGGCGATGCGGTCACCCGACGGCTGACAGCGCGAATCTCGGGCACGAGTCCGATCCTGATACCACAATTAATACAAAATAATCAGGACCCTCTGTTGCGATCTTATCCCAAAGAACCACGCTTCACCGAGACCGAGGATCGGGGTATCCTGTCAGGCCAACGTGTTGATGAAACCGTTTACCTTGCGCAGGATGGAGGTGAAACTCAGCTGCCTGCGGTTGCATTGAAGTGGTTCAACCTGACGACGAATGCCGTTGAAACCGTGGACGTCGACGCAGTTGGACTGAAACTGGCCGCGCCGAAGTCTGGGCCTCCGTCAACAGATACATTGATGAGATATCTGTTTTGGGCTGCTGCTGTCTTGATAGTCACTTTGGTCGTTTTGTGGTGGTCGATGCCGCGATATCGAAACTGGAAAGAAGCACGTAAAAAGGCATACCGCGCTTCACCGGAATTTGCCCTCGCGCAGCTGCGCCATGCGCTGCATGATCAGGACCTCAACGCCGCCTATTCTACGCTTGAAACCTGGAAGCAACGCTGTGAAAGCCCGCAAGGGCACAACGGGCTTGAAGCACGTTTGGAACAGATTGGCTCTACGTATTACGCCACTGATAAAGACGACAGAACACCGGATTGGAGAGGGGCAATTTCCGCGCTGGACGCTCTTACAGCCGCCCCCCAAAAACAGGCAGAGCTTCTTCCGCCACTGAATCCTTGATCAGGTCTGACAACTGGCAATCAGAGCCTTCCGGTCTTTCAGCCGAACGCGCCCATAGCCGAGTTCGATCAGGTCCAAATCCGCAAGTCGGTGCAGGCTGCGGTGCAGCGTTGGCTGCGACACGGCAATCATCTCGGCCAGTTCGTCCTGAGACACCACGATCCAACCGTCGGTTTTTGACCTGCCCTCATCCAGATGAAGCAGCCGCAGTACCAACCGTTTTTCACTGCCGGTCACGGCAAGGTTGGCCATTATCCGAAGTGCCGTCTGCATGTTTTCCTGCGTCAGCGCGTAAAAATCGCGGACATAATTCGGATTGGCCTGAACCAGTTTGGCAATACGGGAATGCGGAAAAAACAAGGCTTGCGTCTCTTGTGTGGTGACGACGCTGATCAACCGCGGTGTGTCCGCGAATAAAGCCAGATCCCCGATCCAGAAACCGGCACCTTCTCGATGTATCACGAACTCCTGCCCATCATCCGCCGGTGCGGTAACCTGAACACCGCCACTGAGGATGGCAAATATCCCGTTTGCTGCGTCGCCATGGTGGTATAGCGCTTCGTGAGGCTCGAAAGTTCTTGCGGATGCGCAATCCAACAGGTCACGGCGAAATACGTCCGAGCGTTTGCTGAACCACCCGACCTTCTGCAAGAGCTTAATATTATTCGTTTTGTCAAACATTAGAATTTTCCAATATCATCATATGATGAGTTTTCAATTTGGCAAATCGCCTAGTGTAAACGCGTTCGATTCCCGGAATGGTGAAGGTTTGCCGTTCAGAATGCGACCGATTATTACAATCCGTTTTGGCCGAAACTGCCGGTCGAAAAACACTTTCACACCTCTGGGGCCTACAAACTCTTACAGATCAGGAGCATATCATGTCACCACCACGTTCGATTGCATACTGGTGGCGCACCGAGTTGCGTCGTATTGCTGTGGCTACCGTCGCCGTTGCGTTGGCACTTCCCGCCTGGGCACAGGACCAGAAACCCAACATCCTGGTCATTTGGGGTGACGACATCGGGCAGTCCAATATCTCGGCCTATACGATGGGTCTGATGGGGTATCAGACGCCGAACATCGACCGCGTCGCCAAGGAAGGCATGATTTTCACCGACTATTATGGTGAGCAATCCTGTACTGCTGGCCGCTCGTCCTACATCATGGGGCAATCGGTGTACCGGACCGGCCTGTCCAAAGTTGGTTTGCCCGGTGCTGATCTGGGGATGCAGGTCGAAGATCCGACTATTGCTGGCCTGTTGAAGGACCACGGCTATGTCACTGGTCAATTTGGCAAGAACCATCTCGGAGACAAGGATGAGCATCTTCCGTCAAACCATGGATTTGATGAGTTTTTCGGCAATCTATACCACCTGAACGCCGAGGAAGAGCCTGAAAACGAGGACTATCCCGGCGATGCGGTTCTGGCTGATGGCCGCACCTTCCGCGAAGCCTATGGGCCGCGAGGCGTTATTAAGTCCAAGGCCGACGGCACCATCGAGGACACCGGCCCCCTGACCCGCAAGCGCATGGAGACAGTGGACGAAGAGACCGTTGCGGCTGCCATCGACTTCATCAAGCGTGCCCACGAACAAGGCCAACCTTTCTATGTTTGGTGGAATGGCACTCGGATGCACTTCCGTACCCACGTGAAGGATGAGATGCGCGCGCAAGCCAACGACATCGCAGGCCGCGTGGCCGATGAATACACCGCAGGCATGATCGAACATGACATGCATGTAGGCCAGCTGCTGGACTTGCTGGATGAGCTTGGCATCACCGACAACACCATCGTTCACTATTCCACCGACAATGGGCCGCACATGAACACGTGGCCGGATGGCGCTTCGACGCCATTCTGGGGTGAGAAGAACACCAACTGGGAAGGCGGATGGCGCGTTCCGTCGATGGTACGCTGGCCCGGCAAGATTGAGGCCGGATCGGTCACCAACGAAATCGTGCACCATATGGATTGGCTGCCGACTTACCTTGCTATTGCCGGTGATCCGGACATCAAGGAAAAACTGAAGGCAGGTTACAACTCCTCAGGTATGGGCCGCGACTACAAGGTGCATCTGGATGGCTACAACATCCTGCCCCTGCTGACCGGTGAAACCTCGGAAAGCCCGCGTCGCGAGATCTTCTATTTCTCGGATGACGGTGATCTGACCGCATTGCGCTTTGACGATTGGAAGCTGATCTTCCTTGAGCAGAAGGCGTGGGGCACCCTGCGCGCATGGATCGAACCCTGGACCGAGCTGCGCATTCCTCTGATCGTGAACCTGCGTCGCGATCCCTATGAGCGCGCTTACCGGACGTCCAACACCTACTACGACTGGCTGCTGGATCGGGCCTATTTCCTGGTGCCTGCTCAGCAATATGTCGGCGGTTTCCTGGAGACCTTCCAAGAATACCCGCCACGCCAAAAGGCTGCCAGCTTCAACCTGGATCAGGTGATGGAGAAGCTGTCCTCGCCGACCAACAATTAACCCATCAAAATACAAAGGGCCGCCCGTACATCGGTGGCCCTTTACCAATTGAAGCAAGGAAATTTCTCATGAGGAATGCAGTTCTTTCAGCCGCTCTTGTCATGGCTCCGCTGACCTTGTCTGCCGACCCTCTGCCTAGTTGGGGCACGTCCGCGTCCAAGGATAGGATCATCGAATTCGTCGAGGCCGTTACTGACCCGAACGGCGCCGTCTATGTCACACCGGCCGAGCGGGTTGCGGTGTTCGACAATGACGGCACTCTGTGGGCCGAACAGCCGGTCTATTTTCAGCTCACCTTCGCCATGGATCGCCTTGCCGATCTGGCCGAGGCAGACCCCTCGATCCTAACCAGCCCAACGCTGGAAGCTGCGGCAAATGGCGATCTGCAAGCTGTCGCAGAGGGCGGTCACGATGCCTTGATCGAAGTATTGAACGCCTCGCATTCCGGTGTGAGTGTCAAGGAATTCCAGGCATCCGTCGCCGAATGGCTGGACACCGCGCGTCACCCGGATACTGGTTTGCCCTACGATCAGATGACCTATCAACCGATGGTGGAACTGCTGCGCTATCTCAGGGATGAAGGATTCCGCACCTATATTGTCTCGGGCGGCGGTCTGCACTTCATGCGCGTGTTTGCCGAAGATGCCTATGGCATCCCGCCCGAACAGGTTCTGGGCACGTATGCCGACACAACTTATGAAACAGATGATGGCGCTCCGGTCATAACCAAGGCCCCCGGCATCGCCTTTGTCGATGACAAAGAGGGCAAGCCCATCAACATCGAACGCACGATTGGCAGACGCCCCATTCTGGCTGGCGGCAACTCGGACGGGGATTTCGCCATGCTGGAATGGACCACTGCAGGCGACGGTCCGCGACTGGGGGTTCTGATTCACCACACCGATGCCGAGCGTGAATGGGCTTATGACCGCGAAAGCCCGATCGGGAAACTGGTCGACGGGCTGGACAAGGGGCCCGACATGGGCTGGGTCATTGTTGATATGGCGCAAGACTGGGATCGCATCTACACTGGTTCCGAATAAGGCACTCAGAGACCGATAACCCCATGTGGACACTGCTTGTTTCCGCGTTCGTCTTCTTTCTGTATGTGACGGCCGCGGTGTTTTCGATACGGGCGGCCCAGACCGCTCGCACGCCCCAGGGGGCCGTCGGGTGGGTGGTCCTTTTGATCTCGGCCCCGTTTGTCGGTGTGCCGCTATATCTGTTTCTGGGGCACCACCGGTTCCGCGGTTATCGGATCGCTCGCAAGCACAGCGAAAGGGTCGTCGAAGGCATCAAAACATTTGCGGATTTCTCGAAACCAGATCCAGCCTCGATGCCGATCAACCCCCGCCCTTTCGAGGCGTTGGCACATCTGCCGGTCTCGCGCGGAAACGGGGCCGAATTGCTGATTGACGGGCAAGCGACGTTCGACGCGATATTCAAGGAAATCGATGCTGCGCTGAATTATATCCTGATCCAGTTCTACATCGTCCGTGATGACGCACTGGGTAAACAGCTCAAAGACAAGCTGATCGCCGCCACCAAACGCGGCGTGTCAGTTCGGTTCATGACGGATGCTGTGGGCAGCTATGGCTTACCAACCGCCTATCTGGACGAGCTGCGCGCAGCCGGAATCGAGATCGCCAATCCGCGAGACCGTCGAGGGCCGCAATACCGTTTTCAACTGAATTACCGCAATCATCGCAAAACCGTGATCATCGATGGTGAGACCGGTTTTACCGGCGGTCACAATGTGGGTGTGGAATATCTGGGCCAAAACGCGCATTTCGGTCATTGGCGCGACACGCATATCAGGATGACCGGCCATATCGTCCGGCAGCTGCAGTTGATTTTCACTGAAGACTGGCACTGGGCCCATGAAGAAGATCTGATCGAACAACTGGACTGGGCCGGATCAGAATCCGATCAGGACATGAATGCCCTGATCGTCGCTACCGGCCCCGGCGACGAAACGGAAACCGGCGCGATGATGTTCTTTGCCGCCATCACCGAAGCGAAAGAAAGACTGTGGATCGCCTCTCCTTATTTCGTGCCCGATATTGACATCATAACTGCCCTTCAACACGCCGCCCTGCGCGGTGTGGATGTGCGCATTCTGGTGCCTGACGTCATCGACCACCGCCTGCCCTGGCTGGCCGCCTTCGCCTATTTTGACGAGGTCAGGGAGTGCGGCGCGCGCGTGTTCCGCTACACCGACGGTTTCATGCACCAGAAGGTCTTTGTGGTCGACGACACGCTGGCCGCCGTTGGAACCACCAATCTGGACAACCGCTCTTTCCGCCTGAATTTCGAAGCGATGGCCCTGTTCTTTGATCCACGAGCGGCGCAGGCTGTGGACAAGATGCTGCAGGCTGATTTCGAAAAAAGCTATGAATTGACCAAGAAACTTCCCGAACAACCGGCCTATATCCGGTTTGGGTCGCCTCTCGCCCGGCTGTTCGCGCCGATCCTCTAGGACATCAGTTCCTCTTTGAAGACTTGCGTCATCAGCGCCACCATAAAGGCAGTAGACAACCCGAACGCCAGCAGACCGGTCACCGACGCGAACGCTCCAAATATGCGCAACGGCTCCCCAAGAACGATGTCGCCGTAGCCCAGCGTAGTGAACGTCACCAATGAGAAGTACAAGGCCGAGTTCCAGTCAGGCAGAACATCCCCCAGCATCCAGACGATTGCCCAAAGCCAGACCTGAAACGTGTGAATGGCAACGATAAAGACGAGGGCTATGCAGATAGGCGCCGCGATAGAAAAGAACTTCTTACTGTTTTCCAACCTTAGCGACATGACGCGAACCACCTGTGTGCACCACGTAAGAAGGATGATCTCGATCAGAAAACAGATGCCCAGATATATGCTGCCCCAAAGGATTTGCTGCGTTAACGTCATCAATTCGCTTATCATGTTCCGGCCCGAAGAAGTTCCACCACAATGGCGACTTAACCGGAAAAGGACAAGGCTGCGGCGAATGGAAACGAATGCGGCTGGACGCTGGACTCTGCCGGTCAGCGGCGCACATTGTTGCGTGCACAGTCCGAGGTTTTTGCATGCTGCTGACGATCGACAAGGTCCAGAAATCCTATCCGGGTGGACGCCCCGTTTTGCGGGACGTGTCGCTGACCCTCGACCAGGGGCAGACGCTGGCCTTGACCGGAGAAAGCGGTAGCGGCAAAAGCACGCTGCTCAACCTCGCGGCAGCTCTGGACAGCTTCGACGGCGGAGAGATCACGCTGGACGGAACCGCCCTGTCACCACTTGATGACGCCGGACGCGCCGCGTTGCGTCGGCAAAGCGTTTCGCTGGTGTTTCAGCAGTTCAACCTGATACCCTCGCTGACGGTTGCGCAGAACCTGTCATTCCACGCCAGGCTGGCGGATCGCGAGGATGACGCCTGGACCACGCAGCTGGCCAAGCGGTTAGGCCTGTCCGACTTGCTGACGCGTTTTCCCGAGAGCTTGTCCGGCGGGCAGCAACAGCGCGTCGCCATCGGCCGCGCCATGGCCGCGCGACCAAAACTTCTGTTGGCGGACGAGCCCACGGGAAATCTGGACGAAACCGCCAGCTCCACTGTGCTGGACCTGATGTTGTCGCTGGTCGCCGATACCGGCGCTGCCCTGCTGTTGGTCACTCATTCGCAGGATATCGCCGGACGGCTGGACAGACACGCGCATCTGGCCGGTGGCCACATCACATGACCGGCGCGGTGATACAGGCCCTGCTGTCGCATTGGCGGCGCCACAAGCTGCAAACGGCCACCTTGCTGATCGGAATTGCGTTGGCCACGGGGCTGTGGTCCGCCGTTCAGGCGATCAACGCCGAGGCGCGCGACAGCTATCAGCGCGCCAACGACCAGCTTGCGCTGGGCCTGCATGACGAGTTGCGCGACCCCTCCGGTCTGATCCCGATTGCGCGCTATGTCGCGCTACGCCGCGCCGGGTGGCAGGTCGCAGCGGTTCTGGAGGGGCCATTGCGTCTGAATGGACGCACGGTACAGGTGATGGGTGTCGACATGGTGGCCTATCCAGCCCTGCCCGCTGTGACGCAGATCGAACAGTCGGAAACGCCCCCGGAACCGGCCGACATTCTGACCGCACCTGGCCGATTACTGGCATCCCCCGAACTGGCCGATGTGCTGAGTAAGCATGACAATCTTCCGTCGATCCTGCAAACGGATGCAGTCCCGCCCGACCTGATCCTCACCGATATTGGCGTGGCCGAGAAGCTGCTGGAGAAACCCGGCCAGATTTCCCGGCTTCTGGTGTTGCCCGATCAGCCGCGCGACACGCCTCCGCTGTCGGATATCGCACCCGAACTGGAACGCATTGAGGCTTCGGCCCGGCTGGACGCAGCCCAGTTGACGGACAGTTTTCACCTGAACCTGACGGCTTTCGGCCTGTTGTCCTTTGCTGTCGGGTTATTCATCGTCCACGGCACCGTCGGTCTGGCCTTTGCCCAGCGGCGAGCGATGATCCGAACCTTGCGGGCACTGGGTGTTTCGATGCGGCGGCTGGTCTGGATGATCATGGCGGAACTGGCCCTCCTGGCCCTGATTGGCGGCCTGTTGGGATTGATCCTTGGCTTCTTTCTGGCCGGCGCCTTGCTGCCCGACGTCGCTGCCACCTTGCGCGGGCTGTACGGAGCGCCCGTTGACGGGCAAATGACCCTGCAGCCGCAATGGGTTCTGGCCGGTCTGGCGATGGCCTTGGCGGGCACGCTACTGGCCAGTGGTCAGGCCCTGTTTCGACTGTCACGTATGCCCTTACTGACCGGGGCTGGCCTGCAGGCATGGCGAGGCTCAACAAGCGTGCACCGCACCACCGGGCTGCTCGGGTTGATCCTGATCAGCGGTGGCTTTGCCACCGGATATACGATCGACGGATTGATCGCAGGGTTTGCCATGGTGGGTGGTATCCTGACTGGCGCCGCACTGATCCTGCCATCCCTGCTGTCACTTGCCCTGTCGGTATTCCAACGCAACGCCCGAGCTCCTGTTGCACAATGGGCCTGGGCCGACATGCGTGCGCAATTGCCGGGACTGTCGCTGGCCCTGATGGCGCTGCTGCTGGCCTTGGCGGCGAATGTCGGCGTTGGCACCATGGTATCCAGCTTTCGGTTGACCTTCACCGGTTGGCTGGATCAGCGCCTGACCTCCGAACTTTACATTACCGCCACCGACAATCAGCAAGGCCAACAGATCGCACAGTGGCTAGAACCGCAGGTGGACGCGGTACTTCCAATCCGCAGCATTGAGCTGACGCATGAAACGGGGCCGCTCTTTCTGTATGGGATTGTGGACCACCAGACCTACCGCGAGCATTGGCCGATCATCGCATCCTCGGACGGCGTGTGGGATCGCCTTCATGCGGGTGATGCCGTCCTGGTCAACGAACAACTCGCCCGGCGTGCGAACCTGTGGCCCGGAGACGCGCTGACCCTCCGACAGGGGCATTCGCTGCCAATTGCGGGCGTCTATTCGGATTACGGAAATCCTACCGGTCAAGCCATCGTGTCGATGTTTCAGCTGGACCGGATCGCGCCGGGGGCTGACACACGCCGGTTCGGTATCCGTATTGCACCAGAGCGCGCCACAGAGATGGCACAAGCCCTGAGAGATCAGTTCGACCTACCACGCCAAGCCGTCGTGCAGCAGGCGGCGATGAAAGCGCAATCGCTGACGATCTTTGACAAGACCTTTGTCGTGACATCGGCGTTGAACGTTCTGACTCTAGGCGTTGCCGGGTTTGCCATCCTGACCAGCCTGCTGACCTTGTGGACCCAACGCCTGCCGCAAGTTGCGCCGGTCTGGGCGCTGGGTCTGACACGGTTGCAATTGGCACGGCTAGAGTTGTTGCGCAGCGTGCTGCTGTCTGCTCTGACAGCGGTTCTGGCCCTGCCGCTGGGTCTGGTACTGGCTTGGGCCCTGTTGGCGGTGATCAACGTACAAGCATTTGGCTGGCGGCTGCCGATGTATCTTTTCCCGGCTGACTGGGCCTATCTATTCGCTCTGACCCTGCTGGCCGCCTTTGTCGCGGCCGCCTTACCCGCGCTGCGTTTGCTTCGCCTGCCGCCTGCCGATTTGTTGAGGGTTTTTGCCAATGAACGTTAAAGCCTGGCTCTTTGTTCTGTTCCTGTTGCCCCCTGCTGCTTTACGCGCGCAAGGCTATGCCGGGTTGGGTGGTTCGGCCGAAGGGTTCGACATACCGCAACCCAGCTATCAATTCCAATTCCCCCACGATCACGGCCCGCATCCCAGCTTTCGGATCGAATGGTGGTACCTGACCGCAAACCTGACCGGCGAGGACGGGCGCGACTACGGTATTCAATGGACCCTGTTCCGATCAGCCCTGAAACCGTTTGAGGCGGATGGGTGGCAGAGCCCGCAACTGTGGATGGGCCACGCCGCCGTCACGACGCCTGAAACGCACTATTTCGCCGAACGCTTGTCGCGCGGTGGGATTGGTCAGGCCGGGGTGACCTCTGACCCGTTCGAGGCCTGGATCGACGAATGGCATATGCGCGGAGCAAACCCCAGCGCGGTAACCCTTTCGGCCAGCGGCGCCGAGTTTGCCTATGACCTGTCGCTGAACGCCCACGGCCCATTTGTGTTTCACGGAGACGCCGGATACTCGATCAAGTCCGCCGATGGGCAAGCCAGCTACTATTACTCGCAACCCTTTTATACGGTCGAGGGCGTGCTGCACCTGCCCGAGGGTGATGTGGCGGTCACCGGTCAGGGCTGGCTGGACCGCGAGTGGTCCTCACAACCACTGGCCGCGGATCAGAGCGGCTGGGACTGGTTTTCGCTCAGCTTTGACGACGGAGACAAGCTGATGGCCTTCCGCCTGCGCGGCGGACGCGGCGATTTCACAGCGGCTACGTGGATCGCGCCGGACGGAACCACCATGCCCCTTCCGGACGGGTCCGTATCCTTCACCCCACTGGACACCGCCCGAGTGGCGGGACGGGGCGTGCCCGTTCAATGGCGCGTAACCCTGCCGGACCGCGACTTGGACGTCGAGGTTTCCGCCATCACCCCCGATGCCTGGATGGGTACAAGCTTCGAGTACTGGGAAGGCCCCGTCACGGTATCCGGCAGCCATCAAGGCCGCGGATACCTTGAGATGACGGGGTACTGACCCTAGCGCACGACGTAGACCGAAACAGTCGAGTGGCGTACAACCCGCGCCGCGTTCGGCCCCAACAGGTAGTCTTTGAGGTCCGGTTTGTGTGCACCAATAACGATCAGATCGCTGCCAGCGCTTTCGGCAGTTTTCAGAATCTCCTGATAGGCCGTGCCGGTGGCGACGACATGGCGGATCTTGGCGTTCCGCTCATCCCCAAGGGCTGAAATGCACAACTCAGACAGTTTAGCCTGCGCCTCTTCCAACGCCTTTTCGTGAAAGTCGGCCTGAAAGAAACCGGAAACCCAGCTTTCGCCGAAATCGGGCAGAACGGTCACCACATCCAGTTGTGCGTTGTGCTGATCGGCCAATACTGCCGCTGTCTTCAGCACATTCACGTCAAGGTCGCCGTTGCTGATATCGACGGCGCAGAGAACAGAGTTTGTCATGCGGGCACCTCTTGTCTGACGGCACGGCCACGTTGCAGGAAGGCGATGAGACCCAGCAGGATCAGCGCAGGGATATACATCAGTTGCTTCGGAGGTTGGCTGGACGGCAGACTGATCGAAGTCAGACGCACCGCTTCATCGCCGTAATAGTCGAACATGTCCAACTCATCCGCTACGGGCGTGCCGAACATCGGTTCCTCCAGCTTGATCAGACCGTCCTCTTCCAACAGTATCAGCCCCATGGCATCGACCCGGGATTCACCGCCTTCTTCGTTGCCGACCGAAACAACGACTGTCGTGTCTGTCATCTCAAGCGTGTCGAAATCCGGGCCGCTGACCACCATTCGCACCTCGGTCCCCGGGGGGGTTTGTCCGATGGTTTCCACAAAGGCGGCTGGCTCGACCGACGTATAAGGCGGCGCGATGCGGTCCATGAAATAGTCGGGTCTGAACAAGGCGAAAGCCACGGCGATCAGTGCGATGCTTTCATAGATACGGCTGTGGGTCAGGAAGTACCCCATTGTCCCCGCCGTGAAGACAAGGATCGCTATTGTTGCAAATATCGCAACTATGATCCCTTCAACCCAGGTCACATCAATCAACAATAGGTCCGTGTTGAAGATGAACACAAACGGCAGTGCAACGGTGCGAAGGCTGTAGAAGAACGCGGTGAATCCGGTCTTGATCGCGTCGCCCCCCGACACAGCGGCGGCTGCAAAACTAGCCAAACCTACTGGGGGCGTCACGTCTGCCATAATCCCGAAATAGAACACGAACAGGTGCACGGCGATCAGAGGAACGATCAGACCGCTCTGCGCGCCCAGTTCGACAACCACACCGGCCATAAGCGAGCTAACCACGATATAGTTCGCAGTGGTCGGCAGGCCCATGCCAAGGATCAGGCTGAGCAAGCCAACCATGACCAACATCAGGATCAGGTTACCGCCTGAAAGGAACTCGACCAAATCGGCCATCACCTGCCCGACCCCGGTCAGGGTCACGGTACCCACGATGACACCAGCCGTGGCCGTGGCCAGAGCGATCCCGATCATGTTGCGCGCACCATCGATCAGGCCCTGCCACAGATCAGCGACACCGTCGATGAAGTTGTCTTTTAGATTGCTTTGTCCACGGAACAGCGCCTTGAGCGGCTTTTGCGTCAGCAGGATCACGAACAGCAGCGCCGTCGCCCAGAATGCCGACAGCCCCGGCGATTTCTGTTCGATCATCAGGAAGTAGACCAGAACGATGATCGGCAGCAGATAGTGAAGACCTGCTTTGTAGATCTCAGCGATTACCGGTAGTTCCACCTCTTTGGCATTCGGATCGTCGGGCTCCAGATCTGGCACCTGCGCGGCCAGGTACAGCAACACGACGTAGACCGCACAGACGATCAGGCTCAGGATCAGACCTGCAGAGGATGGGGCCCAACTGGTAACCGCTTCGACCGGGAACTGCGAGCCATAGCAGAGGCCAGCGAACACGAGGAAGAAGGACAGCATCCCAACGACCGTGCGCGCCAGATGCACCTCGCGATTGCCCAGCGTGGGCATGTTCCGCTTCACCGCCTCAAGGTGCACGATGTAGACCAGCGCGATGTAGGAAATCGCGGCGGGCAGGAAGGCGTGAGTGATCACCTCAACGTAAGAGATGCCCACATATTCGACCATCAGGAAGGCCGCAGCGCCCATCACCGGCGGCATGATTTGACCATTCACGGATGAGGCAACCTCGACCGAACCCGCTTGCTCGCTTGAGAAGCCCACACGTTTCATCAAAGGGATGGTGAATGTGCCGGTGGTCACGACGTTGGCAATCGACGAGCCCGAGATCAGACCAGTCGCAGCCGAACCAACAACAGCCGCCTTGGCCGGACCACCGCGCAGGTGGCCAAGCGCACCAAAGGCCATCTTGATAAAGTAGTTCCCTGCCCCGGCCTTATCCAGCAAAGCGCCGAACAGCACGAACAGGAACACGAATTTTGTAGAAACACCAAGCGCGATACCGAATACGCCCTCGGACGTGATCCACATATGACTCATCGCCTTCTTCAGGCTCGCGCCTTTCCAGCGGATTACTTCGGGCACCCATTCGGAAGAGCCAAAGAACACATAAGCCAGAAAAATCGTTGCGATAATGGCCATTGCCGGGCCTAGCGCGCGGCGCGCGGCCTCAAACAGTAGCAGCAGACCTACCAGAGCCACCCATTTATCCGTATCGTCGGCAAGTCCCCCTGCGTCGACGATCTTTTCGTAGAAGAAGTATCCGTACAGAGCCAGAAACGCGCCGACGATCCCCATGATCCAGTCCTGGACCGGAATGTAGTCACGTGGGCTGGATTTCAGCGCCGGATAGGCCGCAAAGGCCAGAAACATCGCAAAGGCCAGGTGGAACTGCCGCGCATTGTTCACCACACTGCCCGGCAACACATAGTTGGCGATAGGTGAGGCCAAAAGCACCTGAAAGATCGACCAGATCGCGGCCACAATGGCCAGAAAAACCCCGACGTTACCGACTGGATTTCGCCCACCCGCATCGGACGAGGCTACAAGTTCCTGCAGCTCTTCTTCGGATAGCGGGCGATTGGATTGTGTGTCGGAACTCATGGAAATGTCTCCCCGTCGCGGCCATTTTTGGCCTTCTGAACCACCCGATTTGTTCGGGTTTGGGTCGCAGGGCGCCGTTTGGCACCCTGCTTCAAGCCTGGCTTACTGAATCCAGCCTTTTTCTCTGTAGTACTTCTCAGCACCCGGATGCAGCGGAGCCGACAGGCCGTCTGCGATCATTTCTTCGGGCTTGAGGTTGGCAAATGCCGGGTGCAGCTTTTTGAAGTCGTCGAAGTTTTCGAAGACCGAACTGACAACCGCATAAACCGCGTCTTCCGACACGTCAGCCGAGGTCACGAAGGTCGCGCCGACACCAAAGGTTGCGGTATCACCATCCGAACCGCGGTACATGCCGCCGGGGATGGTCGCAGTACGGTAGAACGAGTTGTCGTCGACCAGCTTGTTCACCGCGTCACCGCTCACGTTCACCAGAACCGAGTCACACGCTGTGGTGGCTTCCTGGATCGAACCCGAGGGGTGACCGACGGTGTAGACCATCGCGTCAATCTGGTTGTCGCACAGCGCCGCGGACTGTTCAGCCGCTTTCAGCTCGGTCGCCAGCTCGAAATCGTCGGTGGTCCAACCCAGTTCGCCTAGCAAAACCTCCATAGTGCCGCGCTGACCGGAACCGGGGTTACCGATGTTGACGCGCTTGCCCTTCAGGTCTTCAAAGTTGGCGATACCGGAATCCGCACGGGCGACAACGGTGAACGGCTCAGGGTGTACCGAGAACACGGCGCGCAGACCTTCGAACGGGCCAGCCTCTTCGAATTTCGAGCTGCCGTTATAGGCGTGGTACTGCCAGTCGGACTGCGCCACACCGAATTCTAGTTCGCCTTCGCGAATGGTGTTGATGTTGTAGACCGAACCACCGGTTGACTCGACCGAGCAACGTACGCCGTGTTCCTTGCGGCCCTTATTGACCAGACGGCAGATCGCGCCACCGGTCGGGTAATACACACCGGTCACGCCGCCGGTGCCGATGGTGATGAATTCTTCCGCAAATGCTGCCGGAGCCATAAGGGCCGCAGTGACGACCGCGCCGAGGCTGAGCTTGCTGCTGTTTTTCATTTTTGAGAACTCCCAATTCTTATGGTGTATGGGAGATCGCCCGGCGATCCCCCCTCCAGGGACCCCGCCGGTTAAGGCAAGCGCCAGCATGTTGCAACAGGTGCAAGCGCCTGAATTTTCAAAATCTCCCAACATCTTCGACGTTTCATTCAGACACTCAACTTGTCAACCCCCGCGCGTGGCCCAACCGCCCCAAGCTGCATATCTGAGGGGTTTTTCCAAAGTTTCCCCCCACCAACCGGCTTGAAGGCGTGAAAAGTCCTCCCACAGGCGCAATCACCGCCAGATATTATTCTTTTGAATGTCGCGAACCGTGCCTCTAGTCTTCGTGCAGCCTTGGTACATCTCTGTAACCGCACGGCAATAAAGGAATTTGTTCCGACACCGAAAGAAGGACCGCGGATGAAGCGCCCCTCGCCCAGCCCCTTGCTTGTCATCGCCCTTGTCATCAGCGCGGCTATTGCGGTCTGGGGTATCGCCGACCCACAAGGATTGGGACGTCTCGCATCAGAAGCGGTGGCAACACAGTTCAACAGCCGTGGCTGGTTCATCATGCTCGAGGTCAGCGGCCTGCTCTTTGTGGCGCTGTATCTTGCCCTGTCGCGGTTCGGCGACATTCGCCTTGGCCCGGACGGTACCGAGCCTGAATTCTCGACCCCGGCCTGGATCGCCATGCTGTTTGCGGCCGGAATGGGGGTCGGGCTTCTGTTCTACGGCGCGGCTGAACCACTGACCCATTTCGAAGTTTTGCGACAGTACAACCCCGACCCCGAAGCCGCAAGTTATGCGCTGTTCGTGACCTATCTGAACTGGGGCTTTCACGCTTGGGCGATCTACGCGATCGTCGGGCTGGTCATTGCCTATTTCGCCTATCGTCGACACCGCACCTTGCTGCTGAGCGCGCCCCTGACCGATGCACTGGGTGAGGCGCACTGGGTCAAGGCGATGGGGTGGATGTTCGATCTGCTGTCGATTGTCGCGATTGCCGTCGGTTTGGCGGGATCGATGGCGATGGGCGTGTTTCAGATACAGACCGGATTGGCGGGTCTGATCGGCGTCGAAACACCCGGAAGGCTGACACTCCCTGTTTTTGCCGCGCTCTGTGTCGCGTTCATCATCCCCTTGCGGCGGGACCTTGGTGAGGGGATGTCCCTGCTGTCCAATGCCGCCATGCTGATTGCCGTCGGGATGATGGTTTATCTGCTGGTCCTCGGCCCGACTTCATTTCTGATGAACGATATCGTTGCCGGGTTCGGGCGTTACGTGTTCAAGGTCCTGCCTGCGGGATTTTCAACAGCAGAGTTCTTTGACGACACCATCGTCGACTGGTTTCACGGCTGGACCCTGAACTACATGATCTGGTGGCTGGCCTGGTCCCCCTTTGTGGGCATCTTCATCGCGCGCATTTCACGTGGGCGCACCATCCGAGAGTTCCTGATCGGCGTCATTGTCGCCCCCACCCTGTTCTCGATTCTGTGGTTCGGCATCTTTGGCGGGTTGGGTTTTTTCGATGCGTTGCGGCAGGACGGTGCCTTATCCGCCGTCAATGCCGAAAATCTGGACGCGACAACCTTTGCCCTTCTTGCCAAGTTCCCATTCAGCGGCCTGACGCAGACAGCAACAATCCTGGCGGCCTTCCTGTTCGTAGTCACCAGCGTCGTCAGCGCCGGGTTCACTCTGGCGATGATTGGCACCGGCGGCGGCGACAATCCATCGCCGGGCGTCCGTACGGTCTGGGGGTTGATTCTGGGCGCATTGGGGCTTGCCATGATATTGGTGGGGGATATTTCCCTGGTCCGGTCGATCATCGCACTGTCGGCCATGGCCTTCGTGTTTATCGTTCCGATCCTTGTGATCTGCCTCTTCAAAAGCCTGACGCGTGAGGAACGAAGATGACTGGTCAATTCATCGACACACTACTGAACCTAACAGTTTTCGCCTATATCGGGTTTCTGATCTGGCTGAGTATGCGACGCGATCCGTGAACACACCGCGTGTTCTCGTCATTAATCTGAGGTGGTGCCCAAGGAGGGATCAGAAGTTTCCTTTCTGGGCCTTGCATTGCCAGTCACCCTTCCCTTTAAAATCAACCCTATAACGAAACGGCGATTCCACAGCCTGTCAGACCCGGTCAGGAAATGGCAGGCAAATTGTGGGGCCAGATGTGGGGCTGAGTGTGGGGCTGATGGCAAGAGGCACGAATAAACTATCTGCATTGCAAGTTAAGAATTCAGACAAGGCAACATTGCAGGACGGTGGCGGCTTGATGATAGACAAGCGCAGCAAGGATTCTGGAAAGTGGGTTTTCCGCTATTCGTTTGCGGGTAGAAGGCGGGATATGGGATTGGGTCCTTGGCCCGAGGTCTCCCTATCGGACGCGCGAAAGATGCGTGACGAATGGAGGCTGGAAATAAACAAAGGCAATGATCCGATTTCAGAACGCGACAAGCGCCTGCAAGAAACCAAGGACTCGCTGGACAAGGAAGACCCGACATTTGAGAGCATGGCTGAAATCACATTCGATGCAATCAAGTCGGACTTGAGAGGTGATGGGGATCGCGGAAAGTGGAAGTCACCTCTGCGCGTCCACATATTCCCCAAGTTTGGAAAGACCCGGATATCAAAGGTGCGACCGATCGATGTTCGCGATGCGATGTCACCCATCTGGCGGGCAAAACCAGAAACTGCCCGCAAGGCGTTCACCAGAACACGTAAAGTATTCGACAAGGCCGCCCGTATGGAGTTTGAGGTTTACCCAAACCTGATGGACATCGCAGAGGAAATGCTCGGCAGTGCCCCAATCAGGAACAATACACCCACCAAGGCCACATCCTGGCAGGACCTTCCAAAGCTGTACGAAAGGCTGCGCTGGGATTTGATGTCACATCTCGCATTGCGCTTCACGATCCTGACAGTGGTGAGGACTGACGCCATCCGGGGCGCCAGGTTTTCCGAGATCGAAGGCGATGTTTGGACGGTCCCCGAGGATCGAGTAAAGGGGCGAGAAGGTAAGGTTGAGGAATTCCGCGTACCACTGTCGAGTGAAGCCCTGAAAGTGGTGGAGCATTGCCGGGAGTTCAGCCGGTCAGACCTCTTGTTTCCCTCTCCCCACGGAAACGGAAAAAAGCCGTTGTCAGAGAACGCGATGCTGAACGCTCTTAATGAGTTGGATGAACCGGGGCGGCCGCATGGGTTCAGAGCAAGTTTCAAGACTTGGTCAGAGGATACCAAGATTGTCGACTGGGATGTTTCGGAGGTCACATTGGGACATGTGATTAAGACAAGTACCCAGCGCGCCTATGGACGATCCGATCTATTGGATCACCGTAGAGTCGGAATGCAGAAATGGTCGGACCACGTCACCGGCTCAGAAGCCAAGGTAGTTGCTATCCGAGGTGCGAGTTAGGCGGTCAGTATCTCACCGAATCCACCTCGGGCCATCCCGGCAGATTTTCAGGCGCCGGCACATTGTGGCGCTCAAGCCATTCCTTAATCGCTGCCCAATGATCCTGTGGCTTGGCGGTGTATCTGCGGGAATGCAGATCCGCGACGGTAATCTCAAGCTGACGCCACCACTGGATCTTGAGCTTGAGCCCGTGCACTTTTGCCCAGGCGCGCAATGCGGTCTGCCAGTCACCGAGCGGGCGGGCTTCAAGTTCTTTGTGCAGATCAAACGGGATTCGGTTGGGCCATGTCGTCATGCGCGAGATATGGGGGAGTCGGAGGGAAGCAGCAAGCCCACTAAAACGCGAAAAGGCCCGACCCCATCGGGCCGGGCATAATGGATATGTCAGAAAGTATACGTTGGCGAATTGCACCGACGATCTTGCACTTTACTCTGGCCAAATCCATGGTTTCAGATCGCCATTTTCACGAATGTAAATTTCGCCTTCCCCAATCATACTAACTGCACCACTTTCGACCGCATCCATGACCGCTTGGTTAATGATGGATTGAAGCTCACCGTCATCACCTTTTGCCAAGCCAATGACTTTTCCTGAACCGCTTTGCACTGGTAGGAGGTCGAAAGCAGCGAGTCCAGGCGGGTAGTAAAAACCACCGGACGCTGCCCGAATTTCGGTAGTAAAACTGGTTTCCATGTTCGCGACAGCTTTGGACACCGCGAAATCTATGTGTTCTTTCAATTGTGCTGTCGTGTCTTCAAGCTTCTTATCCAGTTGGCTAAACATCCATGCCCCATATCCGGCGGCAAGGCCAAGGACGACTACAGATCCAGCAACAACATGCCAGGCAGTCAGATAGTACTTTGCGTGGGTTTCGATTTGCGTAAGCCGCCGATCGAGACTTTGCTCGAATGTTGTAGAAGATTCGGGGGATTGAGGGCTGGGTTTGGGCGCGTTGCTATCTTCTTGGCTCATATCAAATCTCGCAATCAAAACGATTTACGAGGCGATTATCCACGCTAACAACGAGATTGCAACGACGCCGGACAGAATAGCATAAAACTGACCCACAGTTAACCTGCGAGCATAAAGTTTTTCTATTCGTTCCAGACGCTTAAGTATCTCAATCTGTGCTTCGGATAGAGGCACTTCATTCATCATGTTCTGTTTCATGTCGGCCACCTCTGAATACAATATAGCACGCGAACAGGGCACTTTTTAGGCAATTAGTTTCAATTATAACTATCGAGAAATTAATGTATTATTATCAACACGTGAGGTTTGTTACGTCTGTCAAGAATATCACACATCACCCTCAAAACGCAAAAATGAGCCCGGTTCGGTTAGGCCGGGCTCATTTTGTCGATTTCATGAACAGTGCTACCCTCGGTTTATTAGTTGATTCTTTTGGGGGTAACGATGCGCATTTTTCTTGCGGCGATAGCCTGTCTACTCGCGACCAGTGCGGGGGCGTCCACACTTACATTCGATCACGTCGATCAGGGGCAATCTAGGCCGGAAGTCGCAACGAGTGACGGCTTCATTTACGAGTACACCACCCTGTATCTCAGCGGCAATCACCTATACCTGCATGACGATGGCGGAATACTGGAATCCGATATCCGCCGCGAAGATGGTCAGAGGTTCACGCCACATTCGGTAGATGTTTGGGGGATTTCCTTCATAAACAAGAGCGGTTCAGGCCCGGCACCAACCGATCAGTCCAGTTTCTTGGATTGGGCGACGTCAGGGATTGCGTCTCTCCCAACACTTACGTTCCAAGGCATCCGGGATGGTCAGGTCGTGGCTATTCAGTCCGCAGGCCCGCAGTCTTTTGGTTTACTGAGTTTCACGGGCGCTTTTTCGCACCTGGACGCACTGCGCGTTCTTTTGAACATTCCAACATCTCTAACCTATGCCTATGACTGGCAAGGGACGGAACCGAACACGCAATGGTGCTATGAGTGGTGCGCCAGTTTCCGTGTCGATAACATGGAATACAGCATAGCACCCGTTCCGGTTCCGCCAGCCCTACCTATGTTCCTGGCTGGTTTGGGTATGTTGGGCTTCATGTCACGCCGGTTTAGAACGTGATCGTTTCACCCGCTGTTCTGGGAGTACCAGTTAAATCATTGGCGGTTTCCACCCACTGATTTCCGCCCTGATCTATCCAGGTTCCATAACCTCCGCCAGTTCGATACCTGTAAACTCCCGTGGGGTAGAAAGAGCAGTCTTTTACATATGTGGTGGGATTTGTTGTGTCGCGGTGCTGGATGCCATTCGACGGACAACGTTTAAAGTGGCAGTTTTCAATCCTGCTGGTTCCGGTAGTGTTGGTCCCGCCCATGAAATAGCCGATTGATCCCTTGTAGAAGATACTTCCAACGCTAAGGCCAGCAGCGACACCGTCACTTTCCAGCCAACTGCCCGGTGTAACCGGAACTTGTAGACCACCGGCAGCAGGTGGTGCGTCCCACGTTGTTCCACGAACAATAATTTCACCATGATAGTCATTGTTCTGAAAGCAATCTGCGTGGAAATCTTCGCCGCTGGCTACTGTTCTGGAAAGCCCCCCGAGGAAACACGACTCCACTAAGCCATCCCCGGTACTGAAAAACTTGAAGAAGTCGCCACGACCATCCCGGAATCTGCTTCGGCGAATGGTTTTAGTTCCACTGCCGCCGAGAACCATACTCGATCCACGCGTCCCCTCAAACGTACAGTCTTCTACCAACAGGTCGCCTGTCGGGTTCTGGTTGTACGAGTTATTCAACGCATATGGAGACCCGCCAATGTCGAAGTGGCAGTTTCTGACCGTCAGGCTGGCGCACGACAGATCTTGAGTGAGTGTCGATGTGAAGCGGAAGTTTTCCAGCACGACAGTTGTTCCTGTAATGTCGTAGCTGCCTGTGTAGTCGGTGAGCGTCCCGCTGTGGCCAACGTCCTCCCACGCCAGCAGAGGGAATGCCCCGGCTGATGCGGTTGTAAACGAGAAGGTTGTATCGTCGGAAATACCGGCAAAACTATTCCCTGACAGATCGTCAATCGCGGTCGCATCAATCTGGATTGCGTATTCCATGTCGTTGTCGAGCGCAGTTGTCGGAGCGATAGAAAGCACGTTCCCCGAGATACTGACATTACCCGCACCGCTTCCAATGTCCGTCGTGACATCGAACGTTTCCACGGTGGTCCAGCCACCGTCATTCTTGCGAAGTGTGATATTGCCCGTGCCGAACTGCACAGGCTCATCAAACGTGATGCCGGGATTGGTGGACGTCGCAACGCCTGTTGCATTATCGACCGGAGAGAAACTGGACGCTGTAGGTGCAGTGGAATCCCCTGCCCCGGTGGTGAAACTTAGCGTCGTGTCATCGGAAATGCCCGCGAAATAGTTGCTGGACAGATCGCGGATACACGTCGACCCGATCTGCACCGCGTATTCCGTTGAATTGCTCAAAGGCGCATCGGGATAAATGGTCACTGTACTGCCGACAATATTCACATTGCCTGCTGAGGTTCCCACATCTGTTGCGACGTTGAATGTATAGAGATCCGAGAACCCGCCAGAGTTTTCGCGCAGCGTGATTGTGCCTGTATCGAACACAACATCTTCATCGAACGTCAGGGTGATATTGCTGAATTCGGAAATGTCTGTTGCGTTATCTGCGGGCGATGTGGCGACAAGCGAGGGTGCAACGTTGTCGATCAGGAATCTGCTGTTGCAGAACTCCACGACCTGTTGGCGCTCCGCTGAACTCAACACCCGGTCATAGATGAAAATGGCAAATACCTTGCCGTAGCTTGTGTTCCCCGAGAACGAGCACATCAGGTTCACTTGGGTCGAACCCGTATTCAGCGTGGCGGTCGCATTCCCTTCCTCGGTGATCCCCGTGTAGAGGCGGCAAGTTGTTCCATCATAGGTAAAAGTGTTGATGAGCGCAGAACCGTCAACGAGCGGGCCTGTTATCGCGTTGCCAGCACCAAACCAGTCCGCTGTGACCGTGTCAGTTGTATCGACTATGATGCCGCGAGACTGCCCGCTGGAATTCGTTCCGTAAGAAATGCCACCATAAGCCCCCTCGCCAAGGGTTGGCTGCCAGCAAATCACGATAGTCGACGCGTTGGCCCCGGTCGGCAAACTGCCGGTCCCGATCTCACGCATGGCATCGTCTTCGTTGACGTTCACTGACGCAACACCAGAGGGCGCCGAGCCCACAGTGGGGTTTTCGCCAACATTCAAAGGCTCGAAGTTTAGACCTCCTTCCTGGTCCACCCAGCTTGAGATTGCGCCAGCACTGTCTGTCACGCCCTCGTCAGAGAACCAGCGCGCAACAAGGCCGCTTGTGGGGTACTGGCTTACGGTGGTGGGAACCGGCAGACCGTCGCCCATGAGAAACGGCAGACCGTTTGAGTCAATCATCAAGGTCATTATCCATTACTCCATGTTGCGACGGCAACGATGCCCTCGTTTCCAGATCCGTCAGAGGAAAGGGTCGCGGATTTGGTTCCTGCGGCCTGCGATGTGGCCTCAAACGCAGCGTAGGACGTAACCTGATTATTGCCGCCCATGCTTTCGGTTCCACCGTCCGTCTGCGTGGCAAACGAGATATTGCCGGTTGTTGGTTCATCCGTAGAGGTGCGGCAAAGGCCGATGGCAATTTCAAAGATATCGTCGCCGGTTGGGCTGGCATTGCCCGATGACTGCCCGCTCCAATCGGATGCGCCCGAACCAGCGACAGCGCCATCCCGGTAGGTCCAGTTATAGGCAGCGCTTGGCGCAATCTCGATAACCTGCAACCACTTACCGTTGGCGGTTCCGTCATCGAGACTGACCTGCGGGGTTGTGTCTGTTTCGCCGGTCGTATCAACTTCCCGCCAAAACATAGTAAGACAGACACGCGTATTTCCTTCATCCCCACCTACACTGTTGTCCAAATCAATGTCGGCTCTGGTCCATGTCTTGCCGTTGTTGTCGGTAACCGTGTAGTTGGCCGGATCTCCGCCTGAGCGATCCCCACCAAAGGCGATGAGTAGATTCCCGGCCGTAATATTGCTGGTTAGAGTTACCGTGGCTGGGTCATTGCCGCCGCCTGCATTGTTGGCGCTCTGAGCAACAGAGAAGGTGAAGTTGCCCGACGCGCCACCGCTGCCTTGGGTAATGTCATACACTTCCAGGTGCGTGATTTCTGCTGTCAGGGCTGCGTCCTGATTGTCATTGTGCGCCATGACAATGCCCAGAAGGCCCGATTCCGGAATGGTTATGTCATAGACCGTATGCGCCCATGTTGACGGCTCCGAGTTTCCGTCCGTCCAATACCGCCAGCGAAGGACGGGGCCGAAATTCTCGACCCTGAGCCAAGTAACATTTGCCTCAAGCCCGAATCCGGATAGGGCCAGATCCTCCTCCAAAAAGGAATAAACGCCGTCGAATAGAGCGCCGTCGTAGTCAGCGCCCTGCGATGAAACGATACGAATTTCATCCTCTTGTGCACTCATCTCAAACACGTATCCCACGGCCTGCCCAAAGGGCTCGATGAGCGCGCCACGCTGCCGGAACGCAGGGCAGAAGAAACCTTGGCCAGCACTTGATCCAATTGCCGTTGTACTGACCTTCATCAGCATTCCCGCATCCGTTTTTGCGGTCGGGAACATCAGGCGTGCGGAATGTGAGCCGTTGGCCGGGACAGTGAAGTTAAAACTGTCTCCATCGGCCGCGATGGTAGCGCTCCCCGAGTTGTTCACCGTCCAGTTTGACAGGTCCGTGAATGTTTCTGTGAGAACCGTTGACGTGCCTGGTTCGGTGTCGACCGAAAACGCACCGGTCTGGTTCAGGTGAATGTATTCCAGAGCGATGGTGGCGGGATGAGTGGTGCCGATCTTATACGCCATGACGCCGACCTTTGCGACAGTCACAGCCCATGTGAATTGATCCGACTGATTGAATGTCACGCCATCATAGGACGTGTAAACCGTGAACTGATCACCCACGCGGGTCAGGCGGAAAAAGCCGGGGTTCCCACGGGCATCACCAGCAGCATTTACAGGGTCGATTCCGGTGCTGGTGGAAGTTCCGGCCAAATCCCGGAATCCGCGCGTTTCATCGTTACCACTGATGCGGTAATGGTCTAGACGCGCGCTATCGCCGTTGCTGAGTTCGATATAGAACCCTACGCCAACATATTGGCTGGTCCCTGTCTGATCCTCATAGATGGCTGAGGCCATCGCGTAATCGATCTGGAAATCTCCATCCGCAATGTCAGTGACCAGACGTGGTGCATCCTGCCCGGCCGTGCTGCCTGTGCCGGGGTCGCCTTGATCACTGGCCGTAAAGTCGGCAACGGCGCGACCGTTTGCGTAAGTCCAACCGGCCCAGCCAGAGTACCCCGCCGCGCCCGGTGCTGCCTCGGTCCATCCCGCGTCCAGAGCGTCGGCCTCAAAATCCGCGCTACCCGTGCCACCAGTTGGAAAAGTGACAAATGATCCGCTGGTGATTTCGTAAATGACGGTAGTGCCAAGATAGATTTTCCTGATCTCCGTCTCACCAAGGTAGACCCGGTTGATGTCGGTCGTTCCAAGTTTGATCGCCATATCAAGCGTCCGTAATGTAGTAGGTGGTCGATGCGTTCTTTGTTCCGATGGCGTCATATTCCGCCTGTGTCAGGCTCATGACGTTGGTCACCTGATCGGCGCCGGTTACGCCTGTTGGATCACTGTCGATGGTGTTGACCTCGGCTCCGTCTGCGACGTTCAGCGCTGTACGCAAAGCCCCCGCACCTATGGCGCCGGTTTCCCCTGCGACGGAATCAACGGCGTTGGCTTCTGCCCCATCCGCAACATTGAGGGCTGTGCGTAGCCCACTCGCACTAATAGCGCCTGTCAGACCCGCCACGCTTTCCACGTCTGCGGAGAAGGTGGTCCCCGAGGTGCTGAGCCCGTTACCAATGGTATAGAAAATGGTCTGGGTGGCACTGAGATCGTATCCCATGATCGCATCGGCACCGGGAGCGGACATGGCTGCCCCATCCATTGTGGTTCCGTTCAAGTCCAGGCTGTCCGTGTGGACAGATGCCGCCCGTGCAGCGGCGGAGCCAATAGACCGTGTGCCGTCTCCATCAAACGTGATGTCAGAGTCAACTGGATCGCTCCACGCATCGCCCCCAGCTGCACCCGGTGCCAGCGCGGCAATGGCCTGCGCCACACGCTGCGGCGTCCAGCGGCGCACATCCGTCAATGTGCCCGCCTCGGCCTCTACTTGGGAAACAGTTGCAGCGTCATCCGCGTACCGGGCGTCTCCTTTTTCTCTGGTCATGAGGGTCAGAGCATCGGGCGACGTCGTTCCGGCCAGATCAACGCGCGCTGAGACTTCACGTTCGGTGTCGTCGTCGTTGCGGCGTGAGAACAGCAGAACATCAGACTGAACCGCCATACGGATTTTCTGCTGATCGGCCGGAGCATCACTGTCCACCATCTGGAGCAAAGGGTTTGCATTGGTGATCGTCACATTGCCATCGGCATTGAGGTTGCCAGACAGCGTGCCGCCAGTCAGGGCTAGATAGTTGGCGAGGGCTGTCAGGGCCGCCTTAGCATCCAGTTGCGTTTGAATGCTCGATGTAACTCCGGACGAGTATCCAATTTCCGTTGGAGTAACGCCCCCGATGTTGTTGCCGTTCATATCGAGGGGGCCGCCGAGTTGTGGCGTCGTGTCCTCTACAACGTTGGCAATCCCACCACCGCCGCCAGCTGCGTGGGTGTCGATCATGTCGTGAATGTCTTGCGGGGCAAAGCGGCGTGCGGCGGTTTCGGTGCCTGCCGTCTTTTCGCCTGCGGATACCTGCGGAACCCGATTGTTGTAACGGCTTTCGATCGCTTCATCCAAAGAGGCGTCAGAGCCTGTGTTCATTTCTGTGGGCATAGCCTGCTACCTCATGCTGCGGTGAATATTATCGGATCGCCGTTCCAAACAAGTGGATCTGCGTTCCATTCCAGCGGACTGCTGACTGGGGTGAATTCCTCGATTTCCAGCACGCGTTTTTCAGGCGCCTGGACTTCAAGGGTTTTCGGGTTTGTCGTGATGGTGAGCGTGTTCATACGTATTTCACGCGAACTGGTTCTGTGCCCTCGTCTTCTTCGCCCCTTTGAAGAAGAACACGAGCCTCAAGAACGGTGTTGATCGGCAGCGCATCGTCCCAGGGAACCGTGAATCTCATTTGCCCCAACGAGGCGTCTATGAAGACCACATCTGGCTGAAACGCTACGTACGCCGACTGCCAGCCAATGGAGACGGTCCAGCCGGTCAGGTCGACAGGGTCACCGTTGGAATCCCTGTAGGTCAGAACCCAATCGACATCACTCAGCCGGTATTTTTCGATTACATCAGCCAATGATCGATCTCCTGATTAAAGGGGGTTACCAGCGGGCTCTTCACGAGGCGCCACCTCGAAGAAGTCCGTTCCAACCGCGACGATGCAGCTGATGCCGTTCGGCTGCGTTACAATGACCGTGTAGGAGCCGGTCTCTCTCGAAACCCAGACCTCCATGACCGATTGCGCACCGCGGGTTTTCTGCAGGCCACCAAAGGCCAGTTCCTCGGAATAGCTGTCCTGCAGCTTCTTGATGACGTGATCGCGCGGAGCGCAGCTGCTGGCCCATGCGATCGAGGGTGACAGAGCAAGAAGGGCAAGAAAGCGGATCATGAGCAATTCGCCTCGCGGCTTTCATTGTGGCCGATGATCTGATTGGCCAGCGTGTCGCTCATGGAGTCAGCATCTGCGGGTGTCGGATGGATGAAGTCTGACCAGGCGCACTCACTTGGCTTGACGCACCCACTTATCGAGACGCTTACGGCGAGTATCAGGATCGAGACTTTCAAGTTCATCGTCCAATTCCTTCCGTTTTTTTATTGCATCGAGATCGCGTTCCGCCCGCTCGGCGTCGGCCTTGTTCCTGGCGCTGCGGCCACCGGCGACATAGGAAATCACCACGGCAAACAGGCTGCCGATGGCCAGCAGGATTTCGATTGAGAGCCCGAACATCAGCTCGACTTGCCGGGTGGCGTGCTGGTGATCTCGCGCAGAATGATCACAAGAATGCCGATGCCGGCCACGACGAAACCCTGATATTCAGGCGGCACAATCTGGCTGATCGTGTCAGGCGTCAGTTGCTCCAGAACGCCTATGAAAACCACAAGCAGACCGAACAGGCGGGTCCGATTTCCTTTAAGCATTTGATCTTCCTCCAAACAGAGTGAGAATGAATTGCAGGATCTTGGTGATAAGCGCCTCTGCGCCTTCCAGCGCCTTTCCCGGTGCGGACTGCTTTGGCGCCGGAATTGACTTGATGCCCCGCGCCATCCGCCAGCTTCGGTCGACAACACCAATGTCATCGGACTGGACCCCCGGTTGATCGCCCATGACACGGCGGGTCCAGCCGATTTTGAAGGTATTCCAGTGGCGTAACCCCCTCAGGAACATCATGCGGCGACGGCATAGTTGGAGGATGACATCCTGTGTGTCTGCCGCCCCGATCGCTGCGAGCGTTTCGACGCCGATGACCCCATCTGCTTTGACCCCCAACACACGCTGCAGGTCTCTGATTGCCCTACCCGGCCCGGAATTCACTGAGTAATCGGCCATGGCATAGTCGAGCCCGGAAGGCAGTATGTCGGCGCGCACCGTGTCCATGTACTGAAACTCGATGATCTGCTCCGCCTCAGCCTTGGATATGCCGCGCACAGACCGCTTTGCCCGGCCCATCCTGCGGTTCCACGCATCGTATGTGCGCTGAGTAATTCCCCGATCGGTGGCGCCACCCGGGTCCTTCGGGTGGTTGACGTAGCCCCCCTCGGAAAGGCCAATCCACTCCTGTATCTGCCGGTAGTTATGGCGCATGGGTTTTCCTCCAACACTTGAAACCCCGCAGGCGGGGCTAAGGGGGTGTGGTAGTTGGTTGTTAGTTGCTCTGAAGCATCCGCAGGCCTTCGCTCAAGCCTTCGACCTGGCTTTCGATTTCCTGCTGCTTTTGAATGACCTGCTCAGCCTCTTTCGGGGTTAGGAGCGTGATCGTAAATGGGTTGCTGGTCCGGCAAACTGTCTTGTCAGGGATCAGGCCCCAGAACAGGTGCGTGGCGGTCCAGCACGTATCGGCTATGTAGGTGCCAGCCTCTCGCGGCCAACAGCGGTCATCACCACCAGTCCACCAAACGAGATCAGCATCATCCGGGAATTTCGCCGTAGGTTTGTAGGTAAACGGCTCACTGGCGGGGTCGCACACAACCTGGTTTCGCTCGATGTCCCGTATGACCACCTGATATTTCATGATTACAGATCGGCGTATTGACCGGGTGAAATCCACCCTGGGAGGGTTCTCAACAGAGCTATTAGAAATAACAACCTGCCCGGGCTCAAACCAGAACCACCCAAGCGGGATCAGGGCTAATACCATCCATGCAACAAAGATCATGCTCAGATAGTCGGCGACCAGAACTGCACGTCTCTTCATTTGCCCAACCCTCTGATTTGCGCGTAGGCTGCCAGAACTGCTGCAATAGCACCCGCAATCCAAAGAGTTACCCGGCCGCCCAACTTTCCTGCCCGAACTGCCGCCAACAAGTTGTCCAACTGCTTGGCCCGTGTTTCTCCCCCCTCTATCGGTGGATCGAAAAGCCAGTCGTGAACCCTTTTCATCATGTTGTGCTCTTCGTCTGTCATGCCGCCCTGCCCCTACCTGAAACTAAGTTCTCCGACCCAGCAGGAACCCGGATCAGTAAAATGCCCGCTCTGCAATGCCACGGCTGACCATCTCGTCATTCAGGCTGACCTCGTCCGTTTCGTAACGATAGATATTGGCCAACCAGCGACCGTACTTGCCTTTGCCTCGACCGCTCTTGAAGGTTTGCATGATGACGTCTTTGTCGAGGATCTGTTCACGCAGCCAATCCCGCGACACGAATCCCTCTTCTTTCCCCGGCCCGCGAACTTCCGGTGCATTGATGCCGAACAACCGGACTTTCACCTTACTCAGGGTGCCGTGAAACCCGAGATCCACAGTCACAGTGATCGTGTCCGCGTCGTAAACATCGGTGACGTGGGCACGGTAGATGTAGGGAACACGCATAGCCAGGTTCCTCAGCTAATCCCGTAAACCTGATCGAGCAGCGCCGTAGCCGCCGCCTGATCGCCGCTTCGATAGGACAACGCCAAGGCTTGCAGAAGCGCGTGATTGTAGTTGATTTCCGTTGCCCCAGCCCATTCGATCTTGGCGTCTGCTGCGTCGTCTGCAGACAGGCCCGAGGCGAAATCATCGAAGGTTGCCGGCCATTCTCCGCGCGCAGCTTCAATGGCCTGAGACTGAGGAAGGATATTAAGCCGCCACAGCTGCTGGCAGAACCTGGTGCGTGACAGAACGGCGCCTGCTCGCTGATCTTCCAACGGAACCGGAACCGGCGCAGGTTCAGCAAAGTTGGTCCCGTCGTAGGACCACCCTACCCCGACATGATCTTCTGTCTGGATCATGCCGTCCACGCGGCCCATCAGAACCTGAGTCACGATGCCACTCTCAACCCTCACCGAAAACGTCATCAGTAGAACTCCCAGATTTCAATGCGCCCACCAGAGCCAGCGCCGCCGGTTCGGCTGGTTGCGTCAGAAATGGTCAGTGCACCGCCGCCACCGGCGCCAAAACCTTGGCCGTTTGAGCCGTTGGAATTGGCGCCGCGCATCCGACCACCAAAGCCAAACGGCGAGCTTCCCCCGTCACCACCGTTTGACAAAACGCCGTTGGTGATAATCCCGGTAGAGCCAACCTGACCGTTGATGTTGATATCGCCTCCGGACGCGGTTTGACCGCTGCCACCAAGCGTCTGGCCAAACCCGGTGCCCGCAATCATGCCCTGACCACCTGAGCCGCCTTCAACAGTAATGTCGACCGAGCCGCCGTCCGAGAATGTGGTGTTTCCACCCCCGGATCCGCTGCCATTGGGAACACCACCAGCGCCGCCAGAGCCGACCGAGTAGCTGAAGGACGCCGATGGGCTCAGGATGATGAGTTCTGTGTATGATCCTGCCTGACCACCGCCACCGACACCTGAGCCTGTCGCAGCGCCGAAGACGCCGCCGCCGCCACCGCCGCCGCCAACTGCCCGCAGCCAAAGCAGGAAGCAATCTGTTGGCGTGTTGTAGGTGCCGCTGGTGCCTGCAAGCAGTTCTGTGCGTGTCGAAAGACCGTATCCGGGGCTAACCGGGTCCCAATCGGTGTTGGTAGCATCCCTTTTCCGAAGAACCGCAGGGCTCACAGATGTGTCGAACCACAGCATTCCTGGATATGGGTTCAAAGGGGCGGTGTTGTTGGAATTAGAAGATGCCAACGCCGGTAGCATCGCGTTCAGTTGCGATAGCAGAAGCGTTCCATCGCCGTCATCGACAACAAAATCAGGGCTTTGCACCATTAAACTACCTCATCCGCTGAAAGTCCGAGTTCGGACACCACTGGTGTGTACGTCGCATCAATCGACGTCAGAATTGCGCGTGCTTCGACTCCGCGCGCTGTTACATCGGCTCGATCAACGCGACTCCAGTCGCTCCATGCCGGGCTGCCCGCCGGGTCATCGGGCGTGGTTCTCGCCTCAACAACGACGTCGACTTCCCCGCCACTTCCGCTGGAAATCTGCTGCCACGTCGAAACGAAACCTTTACGTTGGGAAATCAGGTCAGAGGTCGAGCCGATGGCGACACCAACATTTGCCTTGAGCCTGACGGACTTTGATGTCCCGAAATCCATCCCTGATGCAAACTCGTAGACACCGCGGGGCGTGTATCCCCCAGCAGACGAAACTCGGGGGACGTCTGAAACCAGCGCCCAGGAACTGACACTCCCTGTGCCATTGAGCACCAACGTGTTGCCCAATATCCCGCAATCCGTCTTGACCCCGGAAAACGCTGTCTCTTCGGTCAACGTGGTAATATTTGCGAAAGCGACGGCTTCTGCATCATCGGTCGTTACAACGCTGACCGGCCCTAAGTTCCCCGATGAGTCCTGTGCGCGAACCAGATACGATCCGGCCAACAGAGGAAAACTTATGCTGGTCTGACCGCCACTTGTTTCCCCATATGAGCGACTGGATTTCCAAGTTGGGGTATTGGCTATCGAATGGCGGACCAGAATCTTGCCGCCTATCGTCACATCAATGTCAGGATGCACGTCCCATTTCAGGATCGCATTACCACTTGCCTTCTGAATCAACAGTCCCGTGATACCCGAAGGCAGAACGCTGAGCCCGAAAATCTCCCGCTTGTTTAAACTTATGTAATCGGATGACACTCCGATGTTGGAAATGGCTTTGACCCGCCAATCCCAGACACCGACCTGCCAGTCCAACACTTCATAGGTCGTGTCCTCGGTGCGTCCGATAACCTGCCATGTTGCGGTCCCGTTCGGACGAACCTCAATCTGGTATTCCGCGACAAAAGCAGACTGCGCAGCGGTCCATTCAAGGATCGCCTTTACTTTGACACCGCCGCTCCCGCGAGTTGCGTAAAGGGCCTCTGAAACGTCCAGCCAACTCGGTGCCGGAATATCGAACGCGCTTGGCAGGTTTGTCGAAGGCGCAGCCTCGTAGATTTGGAACTCGCTGGCTGTGTGGTCATAGACCAGCGGGGACGTCTCCTGCAGCACCAGCTCGGGAACAAGCGCACCTTCCTGCAACGACAGGGTGACGCCCTGCACCTCGAACGGTTTGCTTGCAAATCCATAGCGGTCATAGGTCAGGTTGATCACGCTGCCGACCGTGGCCTGCCACATGTTCAGTTTACCCGGAACCGTGACCCGCTGCTGCCGACGCTTCCGCTCGAGGTGGATCTTCGCCAGCCGCTGCGCCGCATAGGGCGAGGTAGTGAACGGCAGCGAGATGTCGTCCCACGCCTCTTCTCCGCCATCCTCGGCCACATACACTGCCGATTGGTAGGCCGGGAAGTCATCGGGCTGCCAGTCGTTCGTTGGTGACACGAACTGGCCGCGAACACCGTTGAAATTCTCCTGACGCGAAGCACGCGTCTGCAGGGTGATATCCCCGGCGAAATCGTCGGCCGTGAATGTCAGGGTTGGCGTGCGGTAGGCGCCTGCGTAGATGTGCCACTGCCCGGCCTGCCACGCCACCTGCCCGGCCATCGACGTCAGCATCGCCTCGATGATCGTCTTGGGCGTCTGATCCAGTTTTACGACGCCGTTGCACCGGTATCGGAAATCAAGGATTCCGCTTTTTTCCGTCAGGACTTCGTCACAGACATTCGCATTCGCGATCAGGGTGGCTTCGTTTGTCCCGTCCTCTGCGCCGATCGCTGCACCTACACCAAATGGCGAGAGGGACATGTAGTCGGCCAGGCAAAGCGCTGCGTTATTCGAATAGCCACGGGTGCTGGTGCGCGGGTCGTAGATGTCCTTCTTGCCCTTGATATCGACGGTGACATTCGGAACGCCCGAGGGAAACACGTTCTGGTCGAACGACATCAGGACGTAGATGTAGGCGCAGCCATCCAGCCGGTGCTGGTTGCTCCAAAGACCCTTCGTGTAACTGACCAGCAAGGGCGGCGGCGTTTCAAATGGGTTGCCGTGTCGACGCTCGACAACGACCAGATTTGCATATCTCCCGACCGCTCCTGGTTGTCCCGGTGGCACCGCATAGACGCCGTTCAGGTAAACCGCGCCGATCTCTTCAACCTCATGCGAGGCAACCACAATCACCATGTGCAGCAGCTCATGATCTAACTGGCTGCCCGGCGTGGAGTGCATGAAAACGATAGTGCCGCCCTTGCGGACGCTACCGTAGACGAGTTCGCGCGGAGCCACGGGTTCACGAGAGGAAACCTGACGCCCCCGCAACTGGTCCACGCTGGGCTCCGGCATAAGTGCCCGAGAGGCCGCTGACAGCAGCAACGATGCGCCGAGGCTTACAATTGTGCTGGCCGTGGCTGTAGAGATCGCGAACGTGGTGGCGATAGCCGTTGTGATCGGGTCTGCCGACGCCGGAGAAGCGACCACGCAAAGCGCGATCACTGCGAGCAGAAAGCACCGCATCCTAAACCCTCCACGCTTTCACGCATTCACTCATCGGAACGGCGGCAAGGCCGTTCTCGGTCAGGCACATCGCCTGATCCCCCACGCAGACGCCGAGCGCCTGTTCCTCGTGCAGAACGATGTCGCCACGCTGCGCCAACAGTGGCGTTTCCAGCGGCTCACCGAGGAAAAACGACGTGGCATCCATCATGTCGCTGGACCCGGTTTTCCGCCGCATAGCCAAGGCTGCACCGCGCTGCGTCCGGTATCCCTTCGGCAAGGGCAATTCCTGCCCGGTCAGGGCTCTGACGATTGCCGCCGCCCAAGTGCCGCAATCATGTTGCCCCCAACAAAAAGGCCGCCCTCGGGCAGCCTCTATCTCTTCATGTAGCCGTGCGGGCCAATTCTCTAATCGCCCCATCGGATTTCCTTGTCCTGCAAGGCGGTGACGAACTCGAATCCGCGGTCATTGGGGAAAAATAGTTTCTGACCCTCGTGGGTGTAACGAAACTCGCGGGTTTTCAGCAGATCAACCAAACGGCTCTCGTAACTGATGCTGATGGCGCAGGTTTCAGCACCGTCCTTAATCCTTGGAACATCCAACCGACCGGCAAAGGCCTGCACCGGATCCGCAATGACAGCGCCGGTCTCATCAAGTAGCCCAACCCAGACGTTCCCGGGCAACCCTTGCTGTGCGTCATTGATGGCTAACGCAACCTGATCAACGGGAACACCAGACAGGCTCGCCGTAATCCCGGTCGCGACGATCTCGGACGTCTCTGAAATCTCGCTGATGCCCATCAGATGACCAGCTCCGGTCCATGTATGACTGTTCCACGTGACCTCGCCCTTGCCGGTCCAGAGGCGCAGATCACCACTCGGGAACGAGCCCTCGAAGAAGATGCAGGGTTTTGTGTCCTGACTTGATGCCGCGCCCACAAATTCGGATGTAACTTCGCGGGTCATATTGCCTCACGCGCCTGAATGCTGAAGCTGTACAAACTGCTTGGCGTGATGCTTGTGGGGAGCGGCGACGTCGCTCGCAGCAAGACCTTCGGTTCATTTACCTCAAGGGCTTCATTGTCGGACGGGGATGATCGAAGTGCAGGCACAAATTCCAACGTAGCCGCGCCGCCAACCGGTGTAACGTCTGCCGTCAGTTGATAAAACCGTGTGTCCAGATCACTACCGAGGCTAAAGAAATCACCCGCATTCAGGCCAGTGACGCTCCAGCCGTCAGTGACTAAACTATTTCCGGTTTGGCCCGATCCGTTGACTGTCGGAACTCCATAACTTCCGGTCTGGCAAACAAAGGGATCGCGGAACAGAAATGGCTTAATCGACCCCCGCATTTGCGCGAAGATTGCCGACAAAGCCCGTCCCTCCGCGCCCCGCCTGATAGCAAGGTCCACCGTGTACTCCCACCACTCGCCGCCCCAATCCTGCACTTGCTGGGTGCCGGTGAAAGGCGATGTGACCAACGCTGAGGACGTTGCAAGGGTGCGCTGAACCCGTGTTCCTGGTATTGTTGGGAAAACGATCGCGGATGTTTGCCCGTTGAAAACAAGCTGGTCGCCGTTCCATTCGAGCGGGTCGCCATTCCAGACAAGGTCACTCATACCGCGAAACCCCGTTTCCTTGCACTTGCGACTGCAGCAACGGTACGCCGCTCAATTTCCGACATTCTACCATCAAGGGCGAGTTGGACCTCTTCAGCGACCCCGATCTGCGCGCCCTGGGCAAACACGTTGAACTCGTTTCGAACCGTAACGCCACCGCCACCTTGGGCCATGACGCCCAATTTCCCGTTGATGCGTGTCAGTGGCAAAATAGCCTCTGGCCCTGCCTCTCCCATCAGCCCGGTTTTGCTGCCGCGCATAGGGAAGAAGGTGGGTGAATTCACCACGCCACCAGTGGCAAACGGAACCACCGATCCACCGGAGAACACGTTGCCCTTTGCGCTTGGGATAAGACTTCCCACAATGCTGCTGATAGCAGTTTGTGCAAAAACATTGGCGAAGCTTGAAAGAAGGTTCGAAAGTGCCTCTCCAGCGTCCTCTGCACCCGTGATTATGTCAGCAAAAGTATCAGCGAAAGCGCTCCCCACACTTTCAAGACTTACCCCAAGATCACCTAGACCGTCTTCCAAAGAACCCAATGCGCGATCTCGCACCTCAGTGGTTACAATCTCGGGGAACAGGCGGTGCAGTTCGTTGATGCGCTCAACCTCTGCCGCGTATTCCTCTGCCTTTGTGCGTGTGCCGTCGTAGAGGCGTTCCGCCTCTCGCAAGCCTTCTGGGACGCGCGCACGGCCACTACCACCGCTGCGACGTCGGCCACTGTTCCGCCTGTTGAACTCATCAATGATATCCTGCGGCGAGCGGTAACCTAATTCATTGGTGTAGTCGTCGCTGCCAACCCTTCGTGGATCACCGCCCCGGCCTGAATAAACGAGACCTTGCTGAGAATTGATACGGTTTTGTAGGGCAAGGGCTGCGGCCAATTCCTCTTTCAGGACGGTTGCCGCGTCTGCGCCGGCAGCGATATTTGACGCAACATCCACCTTGGACAGCTCCAGCGCCTGAATCGCAGCCTCAAGAAGCTGGTCGTAAAGCGCCTTTCCCTCGTCTTCAGCTTCGGCAAGGTTATTCGATGCCTCATTGATGAACGCAGCGAGATCGCTCATCGCCTGCGCCTGCTCATCAGCGCCTTGTGCCTGACCTATCTGCGCGAATTGAGCAACCACTTCGCGGGCGGCATCCTCAGAAATTCCAAGGGCATCCGCCAAATCATCAACGTTTCTGATAACCCGGCGCAGGCCACTCAGGTCCTCGTCAATCTCGCTGATGCGTCTGTTTGACTCTGCAAGTTGTTCGTCTGACTGCTGGTAAGCGTTGCTGAGCCTTTCACGCTCCGCAATCAATTGGTCGTATGTGGCCGTGATGTCTCGGATGTCTTCCGGGTCGAAGCCGAACACGTCAGCAACGCCCAACTCACCGGCGATACCCCGCGCTGCCGTGTCAAGCGCGCCCTGCGCCCGAATGGACGCGATCTGGCGGTTGATTTCGAAAAGCTGTTTGGCCTCGTCAGCAAGACCACCGTATTGGCTCAGCAGGTCACCCGGCGATTGCGTGGCAAGCTTCTGTGCCTGCTCAAGATTTTTGACGGCATCAGAGAGGGCTTTGATCTGCTTTTCGGTAGTTTCCGCAGCCCCCCCTATATCGAACAAATAGCTTGCCAACGGAATAGCGGCTGACGCTGCAAGACCTAAAACGGCACCAAGGGCGCCGTAGTAACTCAACAACTGTGGAAGCTGCTGACCGAGCGAGCGAGCCAGGCCCTGCCCGGAAGAAACCTGGACAAAGATATCCTGCAACTGGAACGAGACGTTCTGAAGGCCACCAGTAGCTGATCGGGACATACCCTGAAAGCTACGTGCGGCAGTTCGGTTGGCCCGAACAAAGCCGCGCTCGGCCTGCCGCTGCACCTTCAACGCCCGCGCCTCGATCCGCGCAAGCTGCTTTAGTGCATTCTGCTCCGTTACGCCTACGGGAAGCTGTAAGCCGTCAGTATCATTCACCACTGAACTTTTCTCCCAAGGCGCAAAGGTTGTCATACTCAGCGTCCGAAAGCGGATCGCTGTTCACTGAATGCCCCGGCCCATTCGCGCGCCGATAGCCCTCAACACACGCCTGGTATTCCCAGAGGCTCATTTTCTTGATCTGCTGCGGAGTGAAGCCTAGGACGGCTCCGTTTCCGTAGATTTGGGAGAATTTGATTCTGGCGGGCTCCCCTCTCCCGCCCCGTCCTCCCCCACCGTGTCGTGCTCCTTACCGGAGAGGGAATGAGTGATGAACGTGTAGGCCAGCAGGTTCAGTTCCGAGATATCCCCGTCCTGAAACCCTTGGCTCGCTTTCTTCGCCGCATCCTTGCGGTCCATTCCGCCGCCAATCAGGCCGAGGCGAATGGCGTTGATCGTCTCCTGAATACGCACAGGCGCATATGCGAAACTGCCCCGATCCTGCGCCAGCGAAAGCCGATAGCGGTAATCAAGAACACCCTCTTTCGTCAGGTCATCCAGCGCTTCAAGCTCGCCGATGCCGAGAAAGAACTCATCCTCGCCACCGGCCCAATTCAGTGTGACCGACTCCATCAGGTGGTCGTGGTGAAGGTCATTTCGCCGTCAGAGGCGATGGAAACCGAAACCTGAGCTTTGTCACCGCGCTCACCAGTGACCTCAAAGCCGGTCACATGGACCTTGCCAGCCCAGTATCGCCCGTTCGTCGTATCATCGGCTGCGCCAATGTAGACCCGCGCGTTGATCGAACTGGTGTCATTAAACGAGGCCCACCATTCGTCAATCGCTTCAGCAGCCAGAATGCCGGTTCCGGTGGCCGACATGTCCAGGCTTTCAACTCCGCGCTCGATCCAAGCAGGCAGTTCCGGATCGTCACAATCCGGCACGTTCACGTCACGGGTGTTCTTCGTGAAATTGACAGTGTGGTTATTCAGTCCGCACGGGCGCAGGTAGGTTCCGGGGTTAGCGGTATCCTCCAAAAAGATCGCGACCGTCGAACCTACATAGGTTGTCGGTTTAGCCATAGGTTAGGCTCCTTCTATGGGAAAGGGTCGCTTCACAGCGATCCGGTTAATGCCTTGCCCAAGGGCATCTGTTCGGGCTCGGGGTTGCCCCCGATTTCTTGAACCCGGTCGCCGGCCTTATCCAGGCAAGCGCGGGTTAATCCGTATCTGATTTCACCGGCCGTAAACGCCATCACGACGCCGGGGCGCGGGCAAAAGTCGAAGTCTTCGAGAATTAGGTACTGCCGTTGTCTCGGCATTCACGACTTCCACGCTTTCCGCATTGCCCGCGAGATCCGGGACCGGACGCGGGTTCGGACCATGCGTCCCGCAGGGTTGAAATACGGGTTGGCAGGCATATTGAGTGTGCCGTCTTCTTGAAGCTTGGCGTTCTGAAACCGCACACCGCGTTCATTCGTTACGATTGTGGTCTCATCCCCGGCCTTGACGATACGTCCGATGAAATCTGGGTTGTCTGGTTCTTCTACGCGGATGGTACCAATCAACTTTCGCTCTTTCTCGGGCGCTAGATACCGCATAGCCGCTGCGGCCTCTTCTGCGCCCTGCTCCGCCGCCAGTTCAGCCGCGCGGCGCGTCTTGATCCACTTGGTGCGAAGCTGCGGCCACACCTTGCCGAGGCCGTTTGTTGAGTTTGCCATATTTTCTCTCAATGATTGAAAATCACCCGATAATTGACAATGATTGCCGAAAATCGCCTTTACGGAGCCTATTTATGAACCGAATTACATATGCCTGTGCCCTGATCATTATCGCGGGGACTGCATCAGCGGATTTATCTACTGACCAAAAACTTGCTGCCGCTTGCCTAGGTTGGCAGCTGGATAGAGCAAATTTTGCGACAATGATTTCCAAACAACATGACTTGCGATCAGCCCTGCTTACCATCAGCGACTCTGATCAATCGGGCGTTGCTCAACAGTTAACCGTTAACCTGAGTAAACTAATCGAGGTGGCTGAAAGTGCTTTTGATGCCTCTGGAAAGCCTTTCGAAACTTCGTGCGCCCCAGCAGACTAAACCTCTTCCACCAGTGCCCGCACAGTCAGAATTCCGTGCGCTGTAATCCCATCAGGATCTGAAACAAGCCGTGTTTGGACAACCCGGATCGAAACCAACGCATAGGGGTCTGGCAGGGTTAGATCGGCATCATGCAGGACCTTTCTCGCAGCACTTACGATCCGGCTGCACGGGTGCTTTTTGCCTCCGTCTCGTGACCAGCAGTCGACTTGCAAGGTGATCTCTTCACCTGAGATGCATTCCCCGTCATCCGGTATGGCATCAAAGGGGCCCATTGTGATCCGCGGAAAAGGATCAGTTGTGGGCGGGTAGTCATGCACATTCGAACCAACGATGGCGGAAACCGCGGCATCGGCTTTGAGCGTGTCAATGATGAGCTTTTGCAGCTCGGCCATAGCGCTCATACCGCAACACCACTCTCAACCACGACGTAGACCCACATCCGGTCCGTCACCGCGTCCAACTCGCGAATCTGGTACTCAACAACGCGGCGCACATCACGCATCCGATAGGACGTTGTGATGGCTTTTGCTGCGACACACTGTCGAATTCTCACCTTGAAGATGCTGCGCCCCTTCAACCGGGCTGCATCCACCGCTTCCGATCCCCGGGAATAAATGAACTCTGCCCGGCAGGCATGGCGCTGCGTCCAGACCTTGTCTTGCCCGCCGTATCCGTCCGGCGTTTCGACCTCTTCATCGAAGACAACAGACTCACGCAGTTGCTGGCTCATACGCGCACCCACCGATAAGGCGCGATGAGATTGAGGACCATCGAGCCAGCCTCGATCGAGCCCAACCCGCCGCGATCGTCATAGAGTTGCCGCACCAATTGCATGACAGCCAGTTTCAATGCCCACGGCACCGCGTTTGCCGCGCCAAACCCAGCAGTAAAAGCAACGGTGATCGGCGCTATGCCTTTTTCGGTCACTTCCGGAAGCGTGGCATCGGAATCGATCATCACGCAGGTGCCAAGCGACACCGGGTGGTGATAGACCACGTTGGCAGGCAAGGTCTGCTCGACGTCTGACGTGTCACGATATCGGATCACAACCTGCGTCACATTCGGAACCGGCAGAACAAAGCTGCGATCGAAACGCGTTTGCTCAACCATCCAGGTCTGGGTCACCATGCATCGGCCCAGGATTCCCTGAAACCCATCCAGATGCGACACGGCGGCATGAATGATCTGGGTGATCAGGAAGTCATCGTCGTCATGATCAATGACGCCGTTCTGCTTGCAGTCATTCACACTGACCGGCAGATCGTCTGGTGGGGTTTCAAGGATCGGCCTGAACATGTTGGATTACTTCTTTGCGGCTGGCTTGCCGTAGGGCTTGGGGTCCAGACCCATTTTTTTCGCCTGCTCCGGCGTCATCGACACGCGGCCTGCAGCAGCAGGTTTACGCTTTGGTGCAGATTTCGGAGCTGCCAGCGTTTTATTATCTTGGGTTGTCATGATTTTTCCTTCTCATGAATAGACACGTTTGCGATGCCCACCTGGTCGATCAGCATCGCAAACGTGTCCGGGTTTCACACCGGACACATTCCTTGCCGCCAGGGCCTTAGGCCATTTGCAAAACCTTCAGCGCCTCGGGATTGTTGACACCACCGCCGACGCGTTTGGTCGTGTAGAAGTGAACGAAAGGCTTGTTGGTGAACGGGTCGCGCAGTACCCGCACACCTGCCCGATCCACAATCAGGTAGCCGCGCTGGAAATCACCAAAAGCCACGGGCATGGCGGTGGTGGCGACATCCGGCATTCCAGGGATTTCAGTGACCGGATATCCGGCCAGCATCGAAGGCTGCCCCGCTGCCAAGGAAGGCTGCCAAAGCAGTTGCCCGTCCGCGTCTTTCAGCTTGCGAATGATACCTTGGGTCGTACGGTTCATCACGAACCGAGCAGCTGCCGTAAAGGCGGACGGCAAAGCATAGACCAGGTCCATGATGTCGTCAGTGTCGATCGCCGCCGCCGCGCCCGCCGTAACAGCCTCGATCGAACCCATCGGGTTCGTCGCATCATGAGTTCCACCCGTGACGAAGGTCAGAAAACCTGCGGGCTTGTTGGTGCCATTGCCGGCGACAAAAGCCAGACCTTCCTGATAGGCAAATTCGGTCTCGACTTCGTTTGCGATCCAGCTTTCAAGATCAACTTCAGCATCGTCCAGCATCTGCTGCGTTGCAGCCGGGTTTGCGTAGATTTCGCCCGGGTTGAACGCCATCTGGCCGAACGTTGCAGTACCGGTCTCGCCACGAGAAGCCGTTTCAGCAACCCAACCGGACGCTGTGCCGCGCAAGTTGTAAAGCTTCGTGAAACCCGCCGTGGAAATCGTCATCATCCCGGAGATTTGGCGCATCATCGAAACTTCGATCAGCTTGTCCGTGATGGTGCGATCCCATTCCTTGGGCGCAAGATAACCGCCCTCCGCGTCCGCGCCTTTTTGCAGGTTGGCCTGTACGTCGCCTTTGCGGAAATGCGCCCGGAACGCCTCGGTGTATTCCGGATCTGGTGCGGCACGGTTTTCGCCGCCTAGCATTTCCATTGCCGCCATTTTGGCGTTGTACTGATCGACCGATGCCTGCAGATCGGAAACGCTGGAGCTGATGCGTTCCAGTTTGTCCGTGGTGACGACATCATCAAACTTCTTGGCGATTTCCTTGTCTTTTTCATCAAGGGTTGCCTTGAAGTCGGACCAATCTTTCTGAAGCGCTGCCAGCACCTTGTTAACATCACCGGACGCATCCGCGCGCACAGCGACAATCCCCCGCGCCTTGGCGGGAACCTTAAAGTGTTTCATCGTCGTTATCCTAATTACTGCTTGAGTGTTTCCCGCAGCCCTTCCAGTTGGGCCACGACTGCACCAGCGTCCTGCGTGGTGGATAGGGCAGCGCCTGGCATACCCCCTTTTGCATCGGCCAGAAGCGCACGGCGTTCTGATCTTGGCATTCCTGTTTTGGCAAGTTGCGCATCCAGTCGGCGTGAAGCATTCACACCGCGCGCAGCTTCGGCCTTGGCCTTGTCCTCAGTCACTGCATCTGCAGGAAGAAAGCTGTCAGCCAACCCCACCTCAATGGCCTGCTCACCATTGAACCAGGTCTCTTCGTCCATCCATTTCACAGCCGCGGACTTCTCGACGCCGGCACGATCCGAATAGACGGTTGCCATTGAATCATCGAAGGGCTCCAGAGTGTCCGCCGCCGCTATCATGTCGTGGCGATTTCCAACCGCCAATACCCACGCGTTATGGACCATCAGAAACCCGGCCTTGCCGATCTCGATTTCGTCGCCGGCCATCGCAATCACCGAAGCCGCCGAGGCCGCCAGTCCCAGAATTCGGACAGTGACCTTGTGCGGATGCGCCCGAAGCATGTTGTAAATCGCAACCCCTTCAAAGAAGTCACCGCCGGGGCTGTTCATCTCGACCACAACATCCTGATCCCCGATCGACCGAAGCGCCGCAGCCACGCGCTTGGACGTAACACCGCCGCCGCTCCAGAAGTCCTCTCCGATCACATCCAGCATGGTGATGGTGTTGTCCTTCTCGGCTTTGGGTTCAAAACCCGCATTCCAACGCGCAAGAGCGTCCGCGTCCGGTTCAAAGGCGCAGACCGTGGGAAGCCGTTCGGCCTTGAGTTCAGGTAGCTTGCGAAGTGTCATGTGTGCCTCCTTTGCCTACAAGTCCCGGTGGCGGTGGTGGGGTTTCATCGAGTTCCGGAAGATCCGACAACTCACGGACCTCCTGCCATTTCATCCAGGGTTGATGACCACCTGCGCCAAGCGCTTTGGCGAAGAATTCCGCCTGGTCTTTCATCGACCCGCGCAGCAGCGCCCCGGCATTGAATTTGGCCTCGTATTTGTCGGCCTCGGTCTCGGTCAGCAGGTCTCGCTCGATCCCCTGCTCCCAAGCGACAAACCACGGGTTCAGCCCATAACGAACAAACAGTTGACCCAGCACGTCGATCCCGGACCCCCAAGAAGTGTCATCCATCGCTAACAGAGGGCGCGGCACGCCGAAGGGGCGCGCAATATCTTCGATCTGAAACTTCCGGTTTTCCATGTTTTCGCTGTCCTTGCTGGACTGCGACATGCCCTGAAGTTCCATCCCCTCTTCCAGGATCTTCCACTTATGTGCGTTATCCGCGCCCTGACCTTCATTCATGCTGGCTTTCAGACGCTCATAGGCCTCCGGGCTCAACTGGCCGGGATGCTTCAGCGCCCCCCCGACCATCATGCCGTTCCTAAACAGGCGGGCCGCAGCTGTGCTGGCCTGAATCGCCAATCCGATGGCTTCGGCTGATTGCTTCACCAGCGACAATCCGGTTTTTCCATCTTCTGACAAACCGAAGCGGACGTGGAAAACATCGCTTTGGCCCAGCACCAGCTTGCCTCCACCGGGCTTGGTGAACTCATAGCGAAGGGTAAAATCCAGATTCTGATCGATCTTCGGAATCCCGTATGGCAGCGGGATCAGCTGCACAATCCGGTTGCCGCTTCTGATGATGCGGGCAAAAGCACTGCCGTACTGCAGTGCCAACTGTTCCATGAAGGCGCGGAACTCAAACGCCGTTTGCCAGGCATTCGGGCGACGATGCAAAACCCGAAACAGCGGATGCTCTGTCGCGTTTTCCTTGGTGCCCTTGTGCTGCAGATGCAGCGGCAACATACCGATCGAAAAGGACAGAAGCGAGACACACCGCATGACGGTTGTGTTCTTCATTGCGCTCTTGACTGTCACGGTCGCACCGGATTCCGTCAGGTTTCCAGATCCGTTGCGGACGAACTCGTAAAAGGCCGGATCGTTCAGGCTCGAAAATATGCCCGCTTCACCAACTGACGCGCTCACAGACTGATGTGTCGCCGCCTCGTGGGAGGATCGGCGAAGGAAATCAAAAAATCCCATATTCTCCCACCTAAACTGTCAGAAGCCCGCGATCCTGGTAGACCGAGCGGCCTTTGCCGACAGGGTTCCAGCTCATCAGCTGCACGCAGTTGAAAAAGGCCATGAGGGGGTCTATTTTGGCCGATCCGCTTTGCGCTTTTGTCACGATTACAGCGTTTCCGCGCTGTTCGGTTTTGGCGTTTCCAACGCACCAATTCATGATCCGCTGGTTACAGTGCACCAAGGTTCCGTTTTTCAGTTTCACCGGCGCCGATTTGATTGCTGCATTCAGCTTGTAACCCTGCGATACGGCGCGAATATCCTCGATCTCAAACCCGGCTTCGATCAGAGCATCAACAATCTTTGCAACCCCTTCCGGGTCCATGCCAATGCCATCTTCTTCCGGCAGCAATCCCGCTTCTTGCAATTGCTCACAGATTTCCACGATCTCCGGATAAGCCTCATCTTCAAGATTATCGACCAGTGTCAATTCTTCGGCTTTTTCGAGTGCCAAAAGCTCCGGTGCAATGATCTTGCGGAGTTCCAGAACATCCCTGTCAGCCCAGGCCTTACCCCAGAATTGCCACTTCTTCGTTTCCTCATGGCGCCCCATGACGCCAAGGCCGAGAAGATCATCAAGCCCACCGCCGTCCACACCAACAACACACACGTCCGAAGTGGCCATAATCTCTTCGAGCGAAATCTCGCGGCCGGCCTTTTCCCAATAGTCAGCGCCAACCCAGCGACCCGTACTCAACCCAACGCCGATTTCGACGTTCAGGTGTTGGGACGCGAATAGAGCCACACTCTCGGGCCCTTCCCGTTCTGCTTTGCGCAGATCATTGATCAGATCTTCCAGAAAAACTGATCGACCGAGGTTTGGATTGATCAGATCCCAGGTCTTCGGATCTCTCCATTTTTCCTTTTCGACCATGTCCTTCGGCAGTTCGTACATGACTGCCAACATCGGAAGCTTCAACTCGCCGTCACGCACAGCCCGCGCGGAATGCAGTTCTTTCTCGAACTGGCCAGTTGGGCGTTCTTTGGATTGTGTGGTGATCTGCAGAAAGAACCCCTCAGGGCGAGACTTCAACCCACCGCGCAGTTCGATGAAAATATCAGGCGCTTTGTGCTTGCTGCCCAATACGTGTGTTTCATCCACCAGTATGTAGCAACCTTTGGACCCGGTAACGACATCGCCATCCGCCGAAAGGATCATGATGACGGCCTCTGTGACCAGGTGTGTGATTTGCTTCTGGTGGTTTTGTGGCTTGAACAGCTTCCTCAGCTGATCATCCAACGCGATTATTCCCCTGATTGTCTTGAACGCGATACCAGCGATCTTCTGCGTTGGCGCGATCAGGTATAGTTCCGCCTGTGGCCGTTCATTCATGATAGCCGCGGTCAGGATGATCCCCGCCGAGATAGCCGACTTTCCGTTTTTCTTTGGCACCAGCAGGAAGAATTCGCGCAGCATCCGGCGTTTAATTTCCGGGTCATAGCTGCCGAAGATCACCCGGACGAAATCAAAAACCCAGTCATCGCATATCTCGCCGAATGTCGGCGTTCCGGGTAAATCCGGAACCTTGAACCGCTTGAAGATGCGAAGCGCCTTGTCCGCCACTTCATCGAACAACGGCAAATCTGGGATCAGGGAGAGCCCATTGAGAATGCGATCTTCCCAATCCGGAACAGATGTGTCCCATTCGGGATCAACACCCATATCCTCGAATTCTGGGGCAAAATCCAACATCAGTGCATACCAGGGCTCAGGTCATCGCCCCAACCTTCGTCACCGCCATCAGCCACACGGCTGGCGGCCCGCTTTTCCTGTTCCTTTTTGCCAAGGGGTTTCGAGTTCTTTTGCTTTTCCTGCGCTTTCGAGATCCGACCAGCCGCCAACATCAAATCGTTCTTTTCGATCATCTGATTGAGCAACCGCATTGCCCCGACATTTCCGTTGGAAGCTTGCTCAAGTGTCTTTTCCAATCGCATCGCATCCAGGCGGTCCCGTTGGATGTCACGGCGCTTAAGCTCTGAAAAATAATACCTTTTCAGCGTAGGCAAAGAGCAATGTATCGCGTTGGCTATGCGCTCATTCGACCAACCCAGACCCAATAACATCATGACTTTATTGCGGTTTTTCTGGGTCGGCTGATGCGCTGGCCGTCCCCGCTTACCGCTTGGCAGCCGAACGGGATCGCCAAAAAGATCGAATTGTTCGTCAGCCAAGAAAAAAATCTCCGAATGATGGGGTGGCGGGTCTGGGCGGTCAGGCCCTCCAGACTTTCGACCCCCCCTACTATGCGTAGCCGCGCTTCTCTTGCGACTGCTTCACCTTGTCGTGCCATTGCTTCGACACGATCTGCCAATTGCTGCGATCCCAGAAGAGTTTCAGATCACCACGATCAGCCTTGATGTGGTCGACAACAGGGCTGTCCGGGGCAGGATGCTTGCCGAGCAACGGCACACCTGTCTTTGCACAGCGCAGCACGTCGCCTGCTTCAACAGCCTCATCCCACTTCAACTTGATGAACTGTGCCCGGGCGCTCTGCCACGCAGCTGTGTTGATTGGTCGATCAGATCGGCGCTGGGTATCTTTTCCGGTATCAGGTCTATCCCGATGCAGCCGTGACCGTCCCTTGCGTAACCGCGAAGGGAGACCACGTCCTTTCAACGCGCCCATGATTGATCCCAACTATCACTGCTGTGAAACACAGACGAGGCGAGGCACCTGCTGCCACTGGTACCCCGCCTCTGATCAAAGCCGATACGGAACGACCTGGGGGGAAGTTTGCCTGCGAAATCGGCTTTGAGTGCTGCTCAAATGCGAAGCGCCCGAGGCAGGTATTCCTGCTCCGGGCGCAATTCGGTTCGGTGACAAGATGTCAATAGAAGCTCATTTGTGTCAAGCGCTTTTTCTCCAAGGCGTCATCGGTGGCATGACATCAGACACGACAAACCGCTCAAGTTCTATACCTCTCAGGCCAGCCGCAACCGACAGCAGCGCGCCCCACCAATCAAGATAGCCCCGCCGTGCCGCCGCGATCTGGGGCGCAGACGGAACCCATACACACGGAACCCAAAGGTCATGGCGTTTGCGCCTCCGACCGCGCACGACATACTCGATTGTCCTGCAGACCTCAGATTTACCATGAACGCCGCGTTGGTTGCGCTTTCCCCAACTCTTTGGCTGCAGCCTCTGTTGACCAAGATCCCATTTCGGCACCGAGTATCCCCGGGCCAACTCCGCCACGCGAACCGCCAGATCAAAGCGCACGGTGTTTCGCAGTATCGTTGCCACGATTTCTGCATCATCATGCGGATAGCTGCGCCCGAAGGACGTATCTGGACGCACGCCTTCACCACGCACAAACCCAAGACTTAACGCCTCAGCGATACGACACTCGGCACCTGCTCCTGGCAGACCGATGCCAAGAGCAACACCGATTTCGTCATAGTCGAGGGTCGCGCATTCAGCCGCAAACGCCCATTCCAGTAATGATCTGACGGATATTATCTCACGTCCGCAATCAGCTCTTGGCCGCACCGGACCGGCCACACTTTCTGCAATCTGCCCATTTTCCACCTGTACCCGCTGCATTATCATCGCATCCCTCGATATCTTGTGCCTGTTTTTTTCTGCGAACCTACATCTTGAATCGAACGGGAGTTCAGGGAGGATAGGTGTTTTTGAAAACACCTTGCCTCCCATGAAGAGCGTCAATGCAACAACCTGTAATAAAACAAGGTTTTTTAAGCTGTGGGAACATAGGGAGGATAGGGAACCAGATTTCAGTATCTTTTGAGATTTGAACCCAGAACGCTTTTGCAAAAGCCTCTCTTGCGCGCGCGTATGCGTAGGTCGGGATTATCCTCCCTACACTCCCCACATTCCCATTCGATACTTTAAGCGCCTGTAATCGCAAAACTTTCCCCTGACCCCAAGTTTTAACCTACACTCCCGCTCACTTGATCTACCTTCCCTAGCTTCCCGCTATATCCTTAGAATCGGGGTCCGGGGTTTGAGCCATACCCAAAGGACGCCCGTTGTGATCCTTTGGCGCATCATCAAATCGACGCTTGAAGGCATCCGTAAGCCGAAGACCGACATACTGTGAGATGCTGGCCTTGCCCTTTGAGAACTGCATACCTGTCGATGGATGGCGCCACTGACGCGCCTTGACGGCAATCTGTCGGGCAAACGTGGTTGGCTTCCAACCTGACATGCCGCGCTCGATCAAATGGTAATTGAACGCATCACCCAGAAGCTTTGATGCGATCGTGTCGCTCGGATCACCAGTGACGACACAACACGTCGTCAGGAACAGCCCTATGGGGTCGCTCTCTTCCCGATACTCCTTTGTGGCCTCATCAACGGCAGCCGGCGGCCGGAGCCCGCCTTCAAGGAAATCGCACAGGCCTTCGACCAACCACGAGAATATCCCGTCTCGCTCTTCCCAAAGCTTGTTGACCAGGTCCGGATCTCGCTCATCCTCCGGGATCTGCACATCAAACGGGACCAGCATCACCCGCCGCCAGATACCGTCATCCGTACCCCGAATTTCCGGCTTGTGGTTGCCACTCATCGTCAATTTGAAGACAGGCCGGACCTCGACGAAATCAGAGTGAAGGGCGCGCACCTGAATAGGTTCGCCACCCGTCAACTCCTTTATCAATCCCTCTTGAAGCCTTTGGCCTTCGTCTGGTTCCGAAGTACGCACGGCTCGTGCACCCATAAGAGGGATCAGGTCAGGCGTGGCATCTCCACCCCCACGTCGACTTGTTCCGGTCAGGGATTCAATTCGCGCCGTGGCCGCGTAGTTTCCAAGGATTCTGGCTATGATATCGACCAGAACCGATTTCCCGTTCGCGCCGCCGCCATAGAAGAAAACCAGGCGCTGCAGGGGCAATCCAGTCATTCCGAGGCCAAACCATCGCTGGATGAAGTCACGCATCTCCTTGTCGGGCTGGACGCGCGACAGAAAGGCATCGAAGCGTTTTCGAGATGCCGACTTGTCGAAGTATACTGGCATTATCTTCGTCAGACGCTGATCGCGCGCGTGATCAACTCGATCAACTTCAGCAATCTTACCAGCGCCGTCGGCACTCATATCCACGACCGAGAAGCGCAAAACACCAGACAAGGTGTTCACATCGAGCGGGCGGGCGTCCAGAGCCTCATAGGCAACCGCAAGTTCAACCCCAGCTTCCTTGAGAGAATTATCTATGCGGGCCGAATTGCCGGTCGTTGTTGCAAAGCTGCGGTGCCGGGCCCTGCGATCCTTCAACCTCTTTTCGACCTGAGCAATCGAATCAAGCTTGTTTCGGACCTCACCCAGTTCCGAGACCTGCTCCTCGGACTTTTCACCCTTGATCGCCTCCAGATCCCGACGCCGTCCGATCAGGTCAGATTTTTGGGCCAACATGGACCTGTCGAACTCAGACAGCTCGAGATGAGGGATTTCCTTGAGGATCAGATCCGTCAAGCGCTGTGCACGCCGCCTGACAACCAGCATGTCGTCGTCTTTGATCCAGCAGCATCCATCCCAGTCAAACCACCCCACCCGCGGAACAAACATCACGTCTTTTCCGAAATGCTCTACAAACCGCTGGCCGTTGCCGTAATCGTTTAGGGGAAGCATGGCGGCCCTGGACAAGGCCTTTTCCATCTCAGCTCGATCGCCTGCAGACTCAACCTGATCTGAGCCTTCGCCATCATCACCGTCTGAAACCGGCGCAAGATTGGAAAACGGGTCTTCGCCCTCTACTTCATGGGGTTCATCACTCATGAAGCACGCCTCAGGAACTTGCCCTCGGCATCGACACGGGCGAGAAATTTACGTTTGTCGGTTGCAGACATGCACTCCCAAAATACGACAAAGAGGCGTTTTGTTGCTGCCTGACAGAAGTTGGTTCGCTCGATGCGACGCAATCCAGCCGCAACATATGCCTCCAGTTCGGGCGGCGTTGCGCAATCAGCCCAAAAGGCCGCATCCTCGCGCATTTCCGCAAACAGGCTCTGAACGTCCGGCACTCCGGCCCCGTTCTCATCCAGCCAAGCGGCCGCAATCTGGTTCACTGCCCTGACCTCGGCCTTGCTTTCCAGCGCGGAAAGAAAGTTGATCAGATGAAAAGCGACTGCGCTGACCATGTACGGTTCCGGTGCTCGTTTTGGTTGGCTTTCACTCATATCCTCATCCCCAACTCACCCGCTCTTTCACGCAAGGCGGCCAATTCACCCGGAAACCAGATCCGATCGTCAAATTTACGGGCCTTCAGCCAGCCCGATATCTCCCCTTCCTCCAAACGCCGGATCATGCGCAGCTTGGCTTGCCTTTGCGCCTCGGACATGTATCTCTGGCTGGCTTTCGCGATCGGCTGAAACGACCCGACGTTGTGTTGGAAGAGATCCGCCATGGTCAGTCGCCCTCCGGTGTACTCAGATGATCCAGCCACCCATCTTTCTGCGTCCACACGCGCAACGACTTGAGATTGCGCACCAACTCATCCGAATTTTCCGGGAATCCGTTTTCTCTAAGAAGCTGACACGCTGTTTGCAGCTTGCTCTCGGCCTGCTCCAACTGGGCCCGCACGGCTGGCAAGATACTCATTGCATCCACCATCGCGCAGGCATACCCCCGTCCCTGTTTTTGGGACAGGTGCACAGGCAGGGTAAATCGCCGGCGTCTCGAATGCGTTTTTCTATGCCGAGCACCGCGCCCCGCGTTTTCCCAACCCTGCGGCCTATATCCTCGGCGCTCAAATCAGTGGTAGCCCGCAAGTAGAGGATATTGAGTGCAACCTCATCATCCAGCCGCGCCCGGGACTTTGCACAAAGTACGGTCATTGATCGTTCTCCAAAACAGCTTCCGCACGGCTCAGCGCCGCCTTTGCCTCGGCAATTTCCACCAGTGCCTGAGCCTTGTCGTCCTTGCAGTTGGATTGATGCGCGGCGATGACCGCGTTGATCGCTTCGCCGACCTCTTTGCTGATCGATCCGACATGTGTAATCAGCGGGCCAAAACTGGAAACATCCGCATTCTCGACGCGCTGATACATGTATCGGGTGACCGGGTAGCACTTACAGGCGTCCTCAAGGGCTATGACGTCATCGACCGGCCACCCCAAATGCCCATTGTCCCGCTTTGAGATGGTGCCCTTGCAAACGTGCTGGTCTGTTCGGGCATTGATCGTCATCGCAGCAGCGTCAAAATCATTGAGCTGACCGTAGATGAGCGAGTTCATCAACCCGCGAATAACCTTGCGAAGATCAGCCATCGGCACCCTCGTTTCCTTGGCGCCACAACAAACCTGCCGCATGTTGAGCGCATGTTGATGAGTGAATTTTTGAGTACGAAAGCATTACCGCGTGGGACCTCATGCTGCCCCAAAACCCGCGCACTTCCGGCAGGGACAGGGGTTTACACAACCCCTGTCCCGGTTTTTGCGCCGAGGGGTCTTGATCGGCGGCGATCATTCGGCAGCCTCGGAAATCTGGGTATTGTCGGATGCTGTATCGGCCTTGATGTGTTCATCAACTTGCCGGTCAATTGTTTCGGCCCTCTTTTTCATGCGCAAAAGACGGGACCAAGCGTGCGCGTTACCAGTAGCCGAACGAAGGACGCTCTTGGGTGTTCTGCCCGCGTCTTCCGCGTGGGACTTTACTTTGTCGATGATTTTCTGAATGTTCATGCGTAGCACCTCTAACATCCGTAATGTACCATTTGGCACATTTTATCAAGTGCCAATCGGTACGTTTAACGATTTAGGTGCGTGTGCTACTTGGCACAGTATGAAAACTGCCTTCCGAGAAGCCTTTAATGAACACTTCAAGAACTCGGGCGCCCGAGTGGTTGACGTTGTAAATCAGACAGGTGTTTCCAGAAGCAAGGTTAACAAACTTCTTAGGGAAGAGAACGACAAGGTAATTGTCGAAGACGCAATCGCTCTAGCCAGCTTTTTTGGAAAATCAGTGGAACAGATGCTATCCGGCCAAACCGTCAGCGCTCGTGAGAAGATATCGGCTCTTGCTGAGATCCTGACAGATGAGGAAGCCGATCTGTTAGCGGCTCAGATAAAAGGCGTCGTCGCTCATCGCTTGAGCGAGTTGAAACAACCTGGATCAAATGCTCCAGAATAAGTTTTATTTCCTGCTCTGTAAGTGCGCTAGTCAATTCTGCAATACTGCTCATTTATTAAAACGTATCCCCAAAATACCACAATACTAACAACCACTTCGCCACCCAAATCTAAGGTTGTCTCGCGGTGATACCATACGGCGTCACACGCCAAAATTGCAAACATCAGATTTTCAAGAACTGTCGGAATCCGACAATGCTTGTATGCAACGAACCACTACGCTCCGATGAAGCCCAACATCTTGTGAAATTCTATAGAAATTAGTTTCTCCGTTAGCGCGAAGATATTCCCCCACAAGGGCACAATTCAGGTCCCCGTAGTGTTCTTTCAACTGCAAAAGGATTCGCAGATTCGATTCTGCATCGCTTAACTCTGCCAGATCGTCATACCCCCCACCGACCCGGTTAAACCCATTAATGTGTGCTTATTATAGAATATGTTCGGTCGTTTGTCAGCGTTAGGGTGATGTTTCAATTATCTCGGCTCCACGGATGGCAGAGGCTGACCAGAAGCATTCACTTCTTGGGTGCAACAGTTTTTTGGGGGACCGGACGCAGCGATATCCCCCAGTGAAAGATAAGAAAGTTCGCCATTTTTTGCGCCGGAGTTAGCATTTCTGCACACTACGTTTGCAAGGATATGTGCTGTTTGGCACATTTTTATCTTGCAATGTACCACTTGGCACATTACGCTTCTTCCTGTGACACAGAAGGAGATGGACATGCAGACTGCTGAGGAACAGTTCAGGGTTCTGGCTGGCGTAATAGCCAACCCCAAACCGGATCACCCCCGAGATTTGACCAGCGGTGTCTGGATCACAGCCAAGGAAATGCAGGGCTGCCCCCTGACTCTTGAACGCATGGAGCGTGTTGCCGCACACCATCCGGACCCGGAACCAGAGCCTTGCGAAATCAAGCGCCGCTTTGCCCGTATCCGGGACCGTGTCCGCAAGCGGGCCGAAGAACTCAACGTCTCGGGCCCGCGCCCTTTGATACTGCCCGCCCCCTCTGACCCTCCTGATGAGTGCGCATGAAACCGTCACTCCCCAACTGGCCGGGGAAGTCCTCCCCCAGGTTCCCCGGCCACTTTTTCAAAGGAATTCAGATGGACCACTGGGAAAAATACCATCAAGCGGATGACGACGATATGGCGACCGCTAGAATGCAGACCGTTGTGGTTTTGGGCACTGTCGTGATGCTGATCGTGGCGGCGATAGTCACCCTGCCCCGCGTTGCCTTCAATCGCGTTCACGATGCAGCTGAGCAGCTGCAGAGCGACATCACCCAAACCGACTAGGAACACACAGCGGCCTTACAGGCGGGCCGCCGGGACGCGCGGGAAAAGCCACCACTCAAAAAACCAACCCGCGCGTCCCGTAAAGTTCCTTCGAAAGGAATCCCATGGGAGCCGCAAAGCCAACACTAGGTTACCCTAGTCGAACCGAAGCTGTGCTTGCGCTTCGCTCCAAGGGCTACTCAGCTGACACAATTGCTTTGATGATTGGCATTGGCACAGGCACAGTCTTTGCCCTGCACAGCGCAGGACAACGCGCCCAGAAGCGGCGACAGACCGAACGAAACGCGCAAACCATTGTCCTCCCAAGCAACGTGCTGGAACGGCTAAAACCTCACGCCGATCTGCGTGGCATCAACGTCAATGAACTTGCGCGGCGCATCATCGACACCGTGATCAACGACGATCTCGTCACACCAATTTTGGACGACCAAGAATGAACGCCCAGCATGGTGCCGGGTGCCCCTTCCCGTTGGTGAGCGGCGGGAAGGGGGAAATAGGAAGAGAGACGGATGAAAGATATCCCCGAAGACGTTTTGGCGGTCCTTAGTGCAGCTGAGATGGAAGGTCCGCATTTGCGCCTGACCGGACAGCTTAACCGAAAACTGTACACGGACACCAACAAGGTTCTGACAGCCGCAGGCGGCAAGTGGAACCGAAAGGCGAAAGCCCACGTGTTCGACGGTGAAGCAGAAGACGCCATGGAGCCACTTTTGCTGACTGGTTCCTATGCGACCACAAAACAGGACTTTGGACAGTTTGATACGCCTACGGCGCTCGCTGCCCGTGTTGCTGAGATGGCTAGCATTCATCCAAATATGAGAGTTTTGGAACCGAGTGCGGGGATTGGCCGCCTAGTCGAAGCGGCTGCGGATAGCGGCGCATTAGTCGATGCCATCGAGATCGACGCAAAGCGTGCCGAAAAACTGATCAATGCTCGCGCGTCCACGGTCACTATAGGAGATTTTCTCGAAGAAGAGACCGACCCGTCATACGACCGTGTAGTGATGAACCCGCCATTCGCCAAGGGCGCGGACACTGAACATGTTCGCTACGCCTATGAGTTCCTGAAACCGGGCGGGCGGCTGGTTGCAATCATGTCTCCCGGTTTCACCTTCCGCAATGACCGCAAGCATATGATGTTCCGGGAATGGGTCGAAGGCATGGGTGGCACAGTTGAACACCTGCCGGAGAACTCGTTCAAGGAAAGCGGAACTAGCGTCAACACCGTGATCTTAGTGATCGACAAGGCGCCCGCATGACCAGAGCCGAACACATTGAATGGTGCAAGGACCGGGCTCACGCCTATTTGCCCCACGCACCCACCGATGCCGTCGCTTCATTCGCATCAGACATCCGAAAGCACGATGAAACCAAGGATACCGAAAGCTTCCTCCTGATGATCGGAATGATGGCGGCTCAACGTCATGACGCAGCCGCTGCAGTCAGGGACTGGATCGACGGTTTTAACTGAGCAGGAGAAAGACATGAACGGATTTCAGGGAAAAAAGAACGTCTACATCTGCGACGACTGCGGGCATGGGTTTGTGTCTATGGATGTTGACGACGGCGTGACGCCCTTCATGACAACCTGCCTGAACTGCGAGTGCATGGCGAAATCCATGTTCTACAAGATCCCGCAGGAGATTTTGGGAACGCCGGCCATTCTGTGGCTGCGTCCGAAGAAAGAGATTTGGGGCAAGTTCTCAATCGGCATTCAGCAGCACTTGGAAAAAGGCGGGTTGATCCGCAGCGATACCAAAGGTCTGCCCGGTGATAAGAAGTGGAAGGCGTTCCGCCAATGAATGTGAATGCGCTTTTAGAAGCAGGGCGCACGCCCCGAGAGCTTTTCCCGTGGGGAAAGGGCCGGAAATTGAACGCGTGCCTGTCGCCCGAGGGTGACGCCTTTCTGTTTGATGTCTGTATGCACGGTTTGCACCGGGTTGATTTCCCGCTGGTTGGATACGGCGGCTACACCGTGATGGATGACAGCGAGACCGAGCTCAAAAGGCACCTTCAGGGCGTCAAGCACGCCAAAGGAAAGGTGCTGAAAACAGGCCTTGGATTTGGCTGCTTCATCCGCATGTGCCTGACAAAGCCAGATGTCCAACACATTGACGTAGTCGAAATCGATCGGGGCATCATCGATCATTTCGGCGCGCAGTTTCGAGATAACCCGCGCGTCACCATCCATCATGCTGATGCCTTCGAGTTCGACCTAAACGGGCGCGAGTGGTATTTCGCCTGGCACGACATCTACACAGAAGGCAATGAAGGGTTGGCTCATGCTCATGTTCGCCTAATCAAGCGCTACTTGCCCCACTGTAAACAGCAAGGCGCATGGCAGCTTCCGAGAGAAACGAAAAAGTTCGTGGACCGGAATTGGCCCGGACTCGTTGTTTGAGGAGTGCCACCATGACCCGCCTGTCCTGCTGCATCCCCTTCTGCAACCGCACCACTGCCATGCGCCCCGGTCTGCGGGAACACATCTGCCAGAAGCACTGGTCGATGACGTCGAAGAAACTGCGCGCCATCTACCGCAAACGCGTGAAGCGCAGGGACGCGGGCGACCTTTCTCAAGAGCCAAAGCTGTCCCGCATCTGGGCCAAGCTCAAAAACCAAGCCATGGAAGGGGCAATGTACTGATGACTGACCAGCCAATGATAATCGACAGCTTTGCCGGTGGCGGCGGTGCCAGCACCGGCATTGAAATGGCTTTGGGCCGTAGCCCTGATGTGGCGATCAACCATAGTACGGCGGCGCTGGCGCTGCACGAGGCGAACCACCCTGACACGCTGCACCTGGACAGCAACATTTGGGACGTGGACCCGCTGGAAATCGCCAAGGGCCGCAAAGTCGGCCTGCTGTGGGCCTCCCCCGACTGTAAGCATTTCAGCCGCGCCTCGGGAAAGGTGCTCAAGGATCGCAACATCCGAGATCTGGCGTGGGTGATCGTGGATTGGGCCGAGAAGGTCAAACCCGACGTGATCATCATGGAAAACGTTGAAGAATTCCAGACGTGGGGACCGGTGGGTGAGGACGGTAGCCCGATCAAAGAGTTTTCTGGAATGACCTATGAACTCTGGAAGAAGCGCATCCGCAAGGCTGGTTACAAGCTTCAACGCAAAAGCATACGAGGATGCGACTACCGCGCTCCAACCATCCGAAAGCGGTCCTTCTGGGTCGCTCGCCGCGATGGTCGACCGATCGTCTGGCCCAAGCCGACCCATGGCGACCCGAAATCAGCCGCGGTTAAAAAGGGCAAGCTGCTGCCATGGCGTACGGCTGCGGAATGCATCGATTGGTCTATCCCTTGCCCCTCGATATTCATGTTCAGCAAGGCAGAGGCCGTTGCTTACGGCAAGGCGAACAACTGCAAACCGCCTCAGCGTCCGCTGGCAAAAAACACGCTGGCCCGGATCGCGCGCGGCATGGGCCGCTATGTCCTGAACGCGAACCGCCCCTTTGTCGTCAACCTGACACACGGTGGCCGCGTCGAGGATGTAGCGGATCCGCTCAAGACCATCACCGGCGCCAACCGAGGCGAAAAGGCGGTTATCGCACCCGCTCTGATGCGCCACTTCGGTGCGTCGGTGGGGCAGTCGATTACCACGCCAGCCGGTACCATCACAGCGGGCGGCGGCGGCAAGACTGCAATCATCGCGCCCTCGATCACCCGGTTCAATAGCGGCGCAACTAGCGTGGCTATGGATGAGCCCATGCCTACCGTCACGGCGAATAGCTGGGTAAAGAAACCAGGTGGCGCGGCTCCGCTCGGAATGATCGCACCGCACTTGATGAGCCTCAAGGGCACCGCGCGCCGCAACAGCGCCGCCAGTGTGCCTCACCCAACCGTTCTGGCCGGTGGCTTGCATTCGGCGGTGATCACCCCGGCCCTGCTGAGCGTGGCCCACGGTGATAGCGGTGGGCGCCGGGAGTACCCGCTGACAGAACCTCACGGCACGGTTACGTCGGGCGGAATCTCCCACGCGCTGTTCTTGCCTATCCTCACCTATGCACAGCAAGGCGGCAGCAACCGCAGCTGCGAAGTGCCGGCGCATACCATCACGGCCAGCAAGAAGGATCAGAACGCGGTTATCTCGCCCCTGCTGGTGCAAACCGGCTACGGAGAACGCCAAGGTCAGGCCCCGCGCTCGCTCGATCCTTTCGCGCCGCTCGGCACGGTCGTTGCTGGTGGCATCAAACACGCGCCCGCCGCTGCATTTCTGGCCCAACACAACAAGGCTAAGACCGGTGTAAATCCGGGCCGCCCGGTAGACGCGCCGATATCGACGCTGACGGCCACAGGTTCGCACCAGACTGTCGTGGCCCCTTGGTTCGCCAAATACTACGGCACCGCCGACAACGGCGCTCGGACGGATGAGCCTTGCCACACGGTCACAGTCAAAGACCGATTTGGCCACCTGCAGGCCGAGTTGGCCGCGCCCGAGTTCACAGAGGAAATGGAGTATTCCGCCTACCGGGTGGCCCGCTTCCTCGAAGCCCACGGCGAATGGGATGATCGCAAATTCGTCACGCTGGAAATCGACGGGCAGACCTTCGTCGTGGTTGATATCGGTATGCGAATGCTGACGCCGCGCGAACTGTTCAACGCCCAAGGCTTCCCCTCTGACTACGTGATCGAGGGTGTCTGGAAAGAGCAGGACGGGGATTGGTCATGGCACCCGTTCCCCAAGTACGTCCAAGTCTCCTGCTGCGGCAACAGCGTGTGCCCCGACGTGGCGGCCGCACTGGTTGAGGCCAACTGCCAGCATCTAAGCGCAAAGCAATCCGCCGAAGAAACCGCACATCGCGGCGGAACATAGAGAGGTAGGACAGATGAGCAAATGCGGAACATGCGGAGCGCCGGTCAATCTCGCACCTGACGGAGACCCCCGATACGAAGCGCCACGCCGCCGGGGAATGGACCCCTACACCCTCTCAGAGTGGCGTCAACGTGTGTGGGGCGAGGCGCTGGATGATGCGGCGAAACTGGCATTTGAGTACCCAGCCGAGAAGCACGGAAGCTTAGACGCCGATCCATTCAAGGCCGCACGTCAAGCGACATACGAGGTTGGGCTAGCCATCGAAGCGTTGAAGGAGAACGGGAAATGACGGAACTGAAACCTTGCCCGTTTTGCGGCTGCCCCGACATTGACAACAAAGATGACGGAGATTTCGAATGGATGGAGTGCCGCAATTGTGGTGCAACCGGCGGATACGATGAAGCGTTTCCCGAAAGATCAGCGCAAGATCATTGGAACACCCGCGCCGACCTGTCCCCCAGACGGGAAGCGGTGGTCGACCTGATCGATTGGGAAACAAAGCGGGATATTGACGAAACGATCTGGTCAATGACTGGCGGTAATGACGTGGACGGCAGTGTCGAAATTGCTGACGCCGTTGTCTCGATCGTAGCAAAGCGCCTATCCGCCCTCACCCCCCTTGATACGCCTGTAGGCAACACCGACCCCATGACGATTGCCAAGTATGACGACGAACTGCGGGCGGAAGATGATACGGGTTCTTTGAATAACATAATCGCCCTTAAAATTCGGGAAATTGACGAGCTAGTACCAGATTGTTGGAAACAGGAGGGTTACCACTATCTGCCAGTATCCAAACCTGAACCCACAGGATCATCTATGTGGGTTGTGAAAACAGCCAATGGTCGCAGCTTGATTATTACGGATGGTGACAAAGAAACCATGTCCGCTGTCTGCCCCACCGAACAGACGGGCAATCCCGTGGCCGAGGCCGATATCGCGCGAGTGCGTTTGCTGGCAGAGGTTCGCGCCTATCTGGCACTGACTGCCCACATTGACGACGCAAAAACCGAAAAGGAAATAGCGCACAATGTCGGCGTTGATACGGCCATCGCAGCAATCGGCAAGTTTTCCTCTCTCACACAGGGGGGCGAGTAGATGATCGCAGGAAATTTAGCGCTTGGTGAAATATTATCACTGGCTAGGGAATTACGCGGCCTTACACTTCGAGAACTCGAACGCAAAAGCGGCGTGTCAAATGCTCTGATTTCTCAGATCGAAACAGGGAAGGTTAAAGACCCCGGTTTCTCCACAGTGATCAAATTAGCGGTCGCTTTGGATATATCCATTGAACGCTGCGCCAAACCATATGTCGATTGGATTACGGGGAAGGCCGGTGTGCTGAGACGCGCTGGATTAGACGAAGCACAGGAGCAGTCACATGACAGGTAAGCCGGAGCGGGACAGAACACCGATTACGGATGAGTGGTTGTCATCGGTGGACTTTAAGTGGCGGCAGAGTGATCGCCAGCCAAACAAGCATTGGAAACTGGCCTGTAACATAGAGCAGCCAGGTTCTCGGTTCATTGAGACGACATCAATAGAACTTCAAAGAAGCGGGTGGGAAAATTCGAAGGGTGACTATGTGGGCGACCCGGAAAGCTGGATGTTGTGGGTCACAGACACCTTTGAACGCTCGGCTTTTATTCGAACAATTCGCTGGCAGGAAGAAGTCACCGCGCTCGCAGAGCTAATCACCGGAAGAACGTGGAATCCTGCGACCCACATCTATGGGCAAGCATGGCCGGAAGGGGCACGCGCCTTGGACAACACCGGGAAAGAGGGGAAGTAGGATGCTCTGCAGGCACAGATGGGGGACAAGCAATACCGGCCAATTATGCTTTTATGACCCGAATTTTCGATGCTGGGATGAATGCACAAAATGCGGAAGGACGATGAATATTCGGGGCGCAATGGACGCTCGATCCGTTTGGCCATTGCCCTCTATCAGCCAGACCCCCACCCCGCACGAGACACAGGAGGGAAAAACGTGACAGCGAAACACGAACCCCAAATGGAATACATCACGCTGCCTGACGCTGTAATTCGCTACAGTCTATCAGAATCAACCATCCGTCGTCGCAAGGATGAAGGGCTGATTTCCTTCTACAAACCATGCGGTCGGACGCTTTTGAAGGTGTCTGAGATGGATGAACTCATGCAAAATAGCAAGGTTTGATTGTGGGGCCAGATGTGGGGCCACGATCAACACACACAATCCGATTGTTTATTTTCAATTACTTACGCGGAAGTTTTGGTGCCCAAGGAGAGACTCGAACTCTCACGCCCGTGAAGGCGGGGGATTTTGAATCCCCTGCGTCTACCATTCCGCCACTTGGGCCACGAACACTGGATTAGCGCCCATGACCGGGAAGGTCCAGAGGCAAAAACCAACCCAAATCCAGTTTGTTTTCGCTGCAACGGTTGACGCCTCACCGGACGCATGGTTTGGCTTGCGCAACGTTAGAACAGGAATTTAGCACCATATGTTGCGCTCGCTTTATGACTGGACCATTCGTCTGGCCGAACATCCGCACGCCCTGTGGGCGCTGGCCTTTGTCGCCTTTATCGAAAGTTCGGTCTTTCCGATCCCGCCGGATGTGCTGATGATTCCAATGATCCTGGCCCGCCCGTCGCGCGCGTGGTTGATTGCAACGGTCGCCCTAGTCGCCTCGGTTATGGGGGGCCTGTTGGGCTATGCCATCGGTGCTTTCTTTTACGAGAGCATCGGCCAGCCGATTCTGGAATCCATGGGCAAGGCCCACGCCATGGAAGAGTTCAACACCCGCTTCAACGATTTCGGCTTCTGGGCCGTTCTGGGTGCCGGTGTGACGCCCTTCCCCTATAAGGTCATCACCATCATGTCAGGCTGGACCGGGATGCCTTTGGGCACCTTTATCGCCACTTCGATCCTTGCCCGCGCGCTGCGCTTTTTCGTGGTCGCTGGCCTGCTTTGGGGCTTCGGCGAGCCGATCCGGGCCTTCATTGAAAAGCGCCTTGGCCTTATGTTCACCTTGTTCGTTGTGCTTCTGTTCGGCGGGTTCCTTGTGGTGAGATACCTATGACACGCAAAAACATTCTGGTCCTGATCGCGACCTGCGGTTCCGTGGCGCTTCTACTTGGGGCATGGGGTTTTCAGCATCTCGGCGGGCTGGCGCCGTGCAAAATGTGCATCTGGCAGCGGTGTCCGCACGGTGCGGCCATTTTAATCGGTGCAGTGGCGCTGGCGCTACCCCGTATAAATCTGCTGCCCCTGCTGGGCGCACTCGCCGCACTGACAACCGCAGCCATCGGCGTGTTCCACGCCGGGGTCGAGCAAAAATGGTGGGAGGGTCCCACAAGCTGCACCTCCGGTGATATCGGCGGCTTGTCGACTCAGGAGTTGATGGATCAGATCATGTCCGCCCCGCTGGTGCGTTGTGATGACATCCCGTGGCAATTGATGGGTATTTCGATGGCCGGGTGGAACGCCATCCTGTCGGGCGTTCTGGTGCTGGTCTGGATCGCCGCGTGGCGGGTGGGCCGCTAAAGCTCGTCCAACTCCGCATCCCAATAAAGAAAATCGATCCAACTGTCATGCAGGTGGTTCGGCGGGAACTTTCGCCCGACGTTCCGCAAGGCTTCTGCATCCGGCTGGCGCGGAGGCTTGCGCAATGTCATCCCTGCCTGCCGAAGCGACTTCGACCCTTTTTTCAGGTTACAGGGGCTGCAGGCCGCAACCACGTTTTGCCAGCTTGTCACGCCACCTGCGGCCCGAGGTACCACATGGTCAAAGGTCAGATCGCCACGGCTGCCGCAGTACTGACAACAGAATTCGTCCCGTAGGAATAAATTAAAGCGCGTGAAGGCCACGCGCTTTCTGGGTTTCACATAATCTTTCAGGACAACGACCGACGGTATTCGTATCTCGGTACTCGGGCTTCGGACGACCTCGTCGTACTCGGCCACAATATCCACCCTGTCCAGCCAGGCCGCCTTTATCGCCTCTTGCCACGGCCACAGGGATAACGGGTAATAGGACAAGGGGCGATAGTCGGCGTTCAAAACCAATGCCGGATGATGCTTGAGCGCACCGGGTTCCCTGACAAATTCGGTTCTGAAATCTCCATCCATATCAGAATCGCTCCTCGCTCTGCTCTGCCCGTTTTTGACATCAGAGCGGGGAACCCCCGCCCCGGCCTTAACTTAACTATATATCGTGTTAAAACTCTGACAAGCCCTGAGTTTCCACAATATCTCGGGTACTGGGTATGTCGTAATCGTAACAAAGACGTGACAGTTATCCACAGGTTGCGCCAACGTGGCCTGCGGGCTATGGCGAGGAGCATGAGCTGGTTCATTCGATTCAACAAACCCTTCGACGTGCTGCCGCAGTTTACCGACCGCGCGAATGCAGAATCGCCGCGCAGCACCCTGTCTGACTATATCGACCTGCCCGGGGTCTACCCGGCCGGACGTCTGGACCGGGATAGCGAAGGGCTGATGCTGCTGACCGACAACGGGCGGCTGCAAGCTCAGATATCTGACCCCAAGCACAAGATGGCCAAAACCTACTGGGTTCAGGTTGAGGGTCTGCCGGATGCTGCGACCCTCAAAGCCCTGCGTGACGGTGTCGAACTGAAAGACGGCCTGACTCGCCCCGCCAAAGCGCGCCTCATCGACGAACCTGAAGGGCTTTGGCCGCGCACCCCACCGATCCGGGTACGTCAGACAGTTCCGGATTGCTGGATCGAACTGACCCTGCGCGAGGGGAAAAACAGGCAGGTCCGGCGGATGACAGCGACCGTGGGACACCCGACTTTACGTCTGATCCGCGCCCGAATTGGCGACTGGTCGTTAGAGGGGTTGGAACCCGGTCAATGGGACAGTTTGCCTACTCCCGCGTTGAACTCAGCACCACAGCGGAAACGGGACCGGCGCCTGCGGCGGTGACAAAAACCGCGTATTGTGATATACTTACGGAATGAAAGTCACACCGGACATACCCGCGCCCACCGGAGTTCTCGAGGCCGCGCTTTACGTCGATGACCTGGATGCGGCAGAGCGGTTCTATGGCGAGATCCTGGCGTTGCGGAAAATTCAACGCGTGGCAGACCGGCACGTGTTCTTCCGTGTTGGCGGCTCGGTCCTGTTGTTGTTCAATGCGGATGAAACCGAGAAGCCACCCACAAACCCCGACCTGCCCGTCCCGCCCCATGGCGCGCGCGGTCCCGGTCATGTCTGCCTGATCCTGACACGCGATGAGATTGACGTGATGCGCAAACATCTTCTGGACTGGAACGTCCCGGTGGATGCCGAATTCGACTGGCCCGGCGGCGCGCGTTCGCTTTACGTGCGCGACCCGTCCGGCAATTCCGTCGAATTTGCCGAAGGCCATCTGTGGGATTGACGCGTTAACGCAGAGGTTGCTTTTCTCCACCGACAACGCGGTAGATGTCGCTTGAGACGACACCGACCTCAGCCAAAACAGCCTGAAACACCGCCATGTGCGGCGCGGCAAAATGAGCCTCCAAAGCGGCTTGATCCTGCCATTCCTCATAAACGCGAAACTGTGTGGGTTGCCCCAGAATCCGGCTGAACTCGTAAACCAGACAGCCGGGCTCCTTCACTGTCTCGGCCACCATCGCTTGCGCCGCTTTGTCTGCTTTTTCAACGCCTTCGGGCGAGATTTCCACTGTTCCGGTCACGATCAACACAGCATGTCCTTTCTCAGATCAAACCTTTTGGTGATTCTGTCGACCGGTCGCCCGTCCCGCAACGGCACCCCATAGGCGACCGAATAGTCACGGAACCCCATCTTGTCGTAATATCCCAACCCCATTCCATTATCGGCGCGAATTGTTGCGCTGATTGCGTTCAGTCCAACCCCGGCGGCATATTTGGCGGTTTCCGCGAACAGCGCACGCCCGGCGCCTTTCAGCACCGGCGCGCGGCGGGTGAAAGTTGCGATATCGGCGCAATCCTCGGGCAGCGCATCATGCGCCCCCAGCCATTGGAATCCTGCCACCTCACCCTGATCGTCCAAGGCGACGTGGCAGCAAATCACATCCGCTCCACCTAGGTAACTCTGCGCAAACAGGGCTTCGGAGAACGGGATTTCAAACGCGGTCGAGCCTCCAATCTCGATGATATCGTTGAGGATGCGGCAAGCCGCGCTTAAATCCTCGGGCATCATGGGGCGGACCGCGATCATGGCTACAGGCTCAGCTTGTCGCGCATGAAAGCCAGCGCGACGCTAAGGCCGTCAGGCGCGATTCCGTGGCCAGTGCCCTTCATCACATGCGCGTAGATTTCCTTGAAATCCGCCGCTTGCAGGGCTTCGGCGGCTTCGGGCAGCGATTGCGGCGGCACAACGTCGTCGGAATCCCCGTGCACCAGCAGGATCGGCATCCGGCTGACCGTTTCATCGGGCAGCAGATCGGGTTCCAACAACCGGCCCGAGAAGGCAACGATTCCTGCAACCGGATCCTCGCGACGCGGGGCGACATGCAAACTCATCATCGTGCCTTGCGAGAACCCGAACAGAACAACCTGTTCAGGCAGCACGTCTTCGTCCACCATCAGCGCATCGAGGAAGGCGTTGAAATCGTCGGCGGCCATTTCCATGCCGCGCCGCGATTCCTCCTCGGACGAGCCGTCGATCCACGGGATCGGGAACCACTGGAACCCGTTGGGCATTCCGGGGATCTGTTCCGGCGCATCGGGGGCGACGAACAGCGTGTCCGGCAGATGTTCACCGAGCGGATCGGCCAGCCCAAGCAAATCGGCGCCATTGGCCCCATACCCGTGCACGAACACCACGACCGAGCGTGTATCGCCCGAAACCGGCTCTTTTCGGAGCGCATTCAAAACCCGTGTCATCTGATACCTTCTCGTTCTTTTGCCACCCGGTAATAGGCCCACAGCACCCGTGCCGCAACCGACCGCCACGGCGACCAAGCCACAGCCATCTTTCGCAGTTCCTTATCCGTCGGACGTTTGGGCAAATCGTAGAGGATGCGCGCGGCCTCTTGCAGCGCCAGATCACCCGGAGCTATCACGTCGGCGCGGCCCAGCGAGAACATCGCGTAGATCTCGGCGGTCCAAACGCCAATGCCCGGCACTTCGGTCAATGTGGCGACAACATCCGCATCAGGCACATCGCGCAATGCCCTGTAATCTATACGTGCTTCGGCCAGCGCGCGGGCGTATCTGATTTTCTGTCGGCTCAGCCCCACGGCCCGTAAATCATCATCGGTGGCCCACATGATCTTGCGCGGTCCGGTCAGTTTCGCATCCTGCAATCTCTTCCAGATCGCATTGGCCGAGGCAACGCTAACTTGCTGGCTGACAATCGCACTGAGAAGCTGGGCAAACCCGTCCGGGCGTCGGCGCAAGGGCAAAGACCCGGTTTGCTCCATCGCCCAAGCCATACGCGGGCAGGCTTCGGCCAGCCATGTGGCACCCTCAGCAACACAGTCGGGAGTCTCGATGATGCGTCCGACGGACATGGGTGCTCCGGGGTGGTTCGCGTTGCGCTCACGTTAGGTTGCTTTGTCGCAGATGCAACCCGCTTGTATGACCTCCGTTTCAGAGATACGCATGGCCCATGACACTGACCGCCGCCAACCCGGACAACAGCCAGGCCAAACGCAACGTCGCCGTATTGGTGGCGGCGCAAGCTGTGCTGGGGTCGCAGATGCCGATGATCTTCATTGTCGGCGGTCTAGCGGGGCAGTCGCTGGCGACCAATCCCTGTCTGGCCACCCTGCCCATTTCGCTTATCGTTCTGGGCTCGATGCTGGCGGCCACGCCGGTTTCGGCTATCATGCAGCGTTGGGGTCGACGTGCCGGGTTTCTGGTGGGTGCTACCGCGGGTGCCTGCGGCGGGTTCGTTGGTGCGTATGGGCTGTATCTGGGCTCATTCCCGATCTTCCTGCTGGGCAGCCTTCTGACCGGCATCTACATGAGCGCCCACGGGTTCTATCGGTTTGCTGCCGCCGACACCGCATCGGACGCGTTCCGCCCCAAGGCAATCTCTTATGTCATGGCAGGTGGTCTGGCGGCGGCTATCATTGGGCCTCAGATCGTCAAGCTGACCTCGACTGCCTATGTGATCCCGTTCCTCGGCACCTATATGGCAGTTATTGCGCTGAATGTCTTTGGATCGGTGCTGTTCTTTTTTCTCGATATCCCGACGCCCGAGAAACCAACGGAAAACGCACCCCAAGGGCGGACCCGACTGGAAATGCTCAGGACCCCGCGCATCGCCGTGGCCATCATCTGCGCGATGGTGTCTTACGCGCTGATGAACCTTGTAATGACCTCGACCCCGCTGGCGGTCGTGGGCTGCGGGTTCAGCGCGAATGACGCAGCTGACGTCGTCACCAGCCACGTATTGGCAATGTATGTGCCCAGCTTTTTCACCGGCCAGCTCATCGCCCGCTTCGGTGTGGAAAAGATCGTAGCTCTAGGCCTGGCCATTCTGGCAGGAGCGGGTGTCGTAGCCCTGCAAGGCGTTGAACTTGAAAATTTTTTCGTCGCCCTGATCCTGCTGGGGGTCGGCTGGAACTTTGGCTTTATCGGTGCGACCACCATGCTGGCCTCCTCGCATGATGTGAACGAACGCGGTCGGATGCAGGGGCTGAACGACCTGTTGGTGTTTGGCGGTGTCACACTTGCGTCGCTGGCCTCGGGCGGGTTGATGAACTGCTCGGGCGGTTCGGCAGCCGAGGGCTGGACGGCGGTGAACCTCGCCATGATCCCGCTTCTGACATTGGCGGGCGGCGCGCTGCTTTGGCTGGTGCTGAAACCGTCCGAAGCGGAAACCATCTAAACCCTACCAGCGCCCGCTGGCCACGGTCCACATCAGTGACAATCTGCGCCGTATTTCACCTTGCGATAGATCCCCCGCGGCCACCCGATCCGGGCGGGCAACGGCCTGACGCAAAACCCACTCTGCCTGCCACCCGGCGTAAAGCGCGGGCCGGGCATCTGCAGAAACAGCGGAGGCATTGGATCGCGCCCGCCGAAGCCTGTCCACAGCCTTCTGCGCAATTGCCCGGACACCTTCCGGAGTGCCGTCCAGCAAGGGAATACGCCCCCTTGCCTCAAGATCGGGAATGGCACGCAACCAGTTCGCCACGCCGACGCCATAGCCAAAGTCGCGCAGCACGGCCTCGTCCGCAGCGCCCAATACCTGCGCCGACGCAACCATCAGAGTTCCCGCAGAATGGTTTATATAAGCGTCGAAATGCGCCTCATCCTCAAATGGATCGCGGTAAATGTCCCAACGCCTCACGGCCACATACTCATCCAGCATGGCGGCCAGATGCGGCGACAGAACCTGTTTCAACGGCGTCACGACCTCGTGCCTGCGCACAGGCTTGCCTTCGGCGATCTCCTGTAGCGCATCACGCCACCATTGCAGCCGCATCTCGGCAATCATCGCCTCTTGCGTAACCCACGGCGCGCGAGCGACCTCGACATTCAGCGCATAAAGCGGAAACAACATCGGTCGCACCGAGACCGGCGCTGCCATGGCTGCCATGAACCGGTCAGGATCGGCGCGATGCACCAGTTCCGCGCAAGCCTTAACGTCGTCGTCGAATTCCACGGTCACTCAGCCACCGCCGTCCGCGATCCGCAATCGCGCACCAACTTCCACTGGATCGCGTCCAGCAGCGCCTCGAACGATGCATCGACTATGTTCGCACTGACGCCCACGGTCGACCAACGCCGACCCTGCCCGTCCTCGCTGTCGATGATCACGCGAGTCACCGCCTCGGTCCCGCCCTGCGTTATGCGGACCTTGAAATCGACCAGCTTCATATCGGCCAGAACCTGAGAATATTGCCCCAAATCCTTGGCCAGCGCCTTGGCCAGTGCGTTCACAGGCCCCCGGTCGCTGCCGTTTTCATCCATGGACTCACTGACCGAAAGTTTCTTTTCCCCATCCACCTTCACAACAACCACGGCTTCGGACAGGCTGACCATCTTGTTGTATTTGTTCTTGCGACGCTCGACTGTGACCTTGTAACGTTTGACCTCGAAAAACTCGGGCAACTGTCTCAGCTCATCCCGCGCCAGCAGCTCGAAACTGGCCTGGGCGGTGTCATAGGAATACCCCTCGGCCTCACGCTGTTTGATCCGATCCAGAATGCGCCCCAGTGCCGGGTCGTTTTTTTCTACGACCAGACCGGCCTCGGTCAGGCGTTTGCGCAGGTTCGACTGCCCCGCCTGGTTCGACATCGGAATGATCCGCGCATTCCCGACCGAGGCCGGGTCAACATGCTCATAAGTCGACGGGTCCTTGACGATCGCGCTGGCATGCAGCCCCGCCTTATGCGCAAAGGCCGAAGCGCCGACATAGGCCGATTGCTTGCTGGGCACACGGTTCAGGATGTCGTCCAGCATCCGGCTGATGCGCGTCAGTCCGCCCAAAGCCTGCAAGCTGACACTTGTCTCAAAGCCCGAAGCATAGGGTTCTTTCATCAACAGTGTCGGAATCAGCGCCGTCAGGTTGGCGTTACCACAGCGCTCACCCAATCCGTTCAACGTGCCCTGAATCTGCCGCGCCCCCGCATCGACAGCAGCCAATGAGCAAGCCACCGCATTCTCGGTATCATTGTGGGTGTGGATGCCTAGGCGGTCACCCGGTAATCCGGCTGCTATCACCTCGGACACGATCTTCGTCACCTCGGCGGGCAGCGCTCCGCCATTGGTATCGCACAGCACAACCCAGCGCGCCCCGGCGTCCAACGCCGCCCGGCATACGTCGACCGCATAGTCAGGGTTGTCCTTATAGCCATCAAAAAAGTGCTCGGCATCGAACAACGCCTCACGCCCCTGTGCCACGATATGAGCGACCGAAGCGCGGACGTTCTCGACATTCTCCTCCAGCGAAATCCCAAGCGCGTGGGTGACGTGGTAATCATGCGACTTGCCGACCAGACACACCGCTTGCGTGCCCGCGTTCATCACTGCGGCCAATACGTCGTCATTGTCAGCCGACCGGCCTGACCGCTTGGTCATCCCAAAGGCGGTCAATCGCGCCGCGGTTTTCGGCGCAACCTCGAAAAACGCGCTATCCGTCGGGTTCGCCCCAGGCCACCCACCTTCGATATAGTCCACGCCCAACTCATCCAAAGCCTGCGCGATTTGCACTTTCTCGGCGGTCGAGAACTGGACACCCTGCGTCTGCTGCCCGTCGCGCAAGGTGGTGTCGTAGAGATAGAGACGTTCTTTGGTCATCAAACGCCCTCCAGCTTGGTCGCATCGAACCCTGTACCCGGAACCAGTTCGACCCCGTCCTTGCTCATGCGCACTTCCAGCCCTGCTGCAACATAGGCCGCTTTCAGGCGATCAACCTCCGAGAAGTCCTTGTTCTGCATTGCGCTCGCGCGGGCATCGGCCAACCGATCTGCGTGAGACGACAGGTCCACCGACGCTGTGTCAGCCCATGCTCCCATTTCCAATGACAATAGACCCAGCACCTGCGCGCTCGCCAACAATCCCGCCGCATCACCATCTGCAGCCAAACGGTGCAACTCTGTCAGGGCGCCCGCTGTGTTCAGGTCATCGCTTAGCGCAGTGACGACGGCGGGGGCCGCGCTGGCGGCGGGCTCGATGCCCGCTGTCAGCGCCCGCCACTTGCGCAGCGTTGCCTCAGCCTCGCGGGCCTTTTTCTCGGTCCAGTCCATCGGCTTGCGATAATGCGTCTGCAGGAAGACAAAGCGGATCACCTCACCGGGCACGCCCTGCTCCAACAAGTCATGCACCGTGAAGAAGTTGCCCAGTGACTTGGACATCTTCTTGCCTTCCACTTGCAACATCTCGTTGTGCAGCCAATACCGCGCGAACTCGCCATGCGGATGGGCGCACTTGCTTTGCGCGATCTCGTTTTCATGATGCGGGAACATCAGGTCGTTGCCGCCGCCGTGAATGTCAAAACTGTCGCCCAGCAGCTCATAACTCATGGCCGAGCATTCGATGTGCCAGCCCGGACGGCCACGACCCCATGGGCTGTCCCATCCCGGCAGTTCATCGGTCGAGGGTTTCCACAGCACGAAATCCATCGGGTTTTTCTTATAGGGCGCGACTTCGACCCGCGCGCCTGCGATCATGTCATCGACGGACCGGCCGGACAATTCGCCGTAATGCTCTTTCCAACTGTCTACGGCGAACAGAACGTGTCCTTCGGCCGCGTAAGCATGGCCCTTGGCGATCAGATCCTCAATCATCGCAATCATCTGCGCAATGTATTGCGTGGCGCGCGGCATTTCATTGGGCTCCAGCGCCCCAAGGGCACCCATGTCGTGCAGATACCAGCCGATAGTTTCGTCCGAGCGTTCCTGCACCAACTGCTCCAGCGTGCCCTTAGCTCCAGCCTGTTGCCGCGCCAGCGCGGTTGCGTTGATCTTGTCGTCCACGTCGGTGAAGTTGCGCACATAGGTCACGTGATCCGCGCCGAAGGTATGCCGCAGCAAGCGATAAAGCACGTCAAACACCACTACAGGCCGCGCATTGCCCAGATGAGCGCGATCATAAACCGTAGGCCCACAGACATACATCCGCACATTGTCGGCGCTGATCGGTACGAAATCCTCTTTCGTCCGCGTCCGGGTGTTGTGCAGTTTGATCGTCGTCATCGGTCGGCTCCTAAAGACAGCGTGGCTTCTCGCGTTAGCGCGGGCTTAGCAACTTGTCTCAGGGATGAAAACGAAAGAAACCGGCCCGCTTGATAAATCAGCAGGTAATGCAGCAGATAATGATGCAGGTCATCCGGTTCATACTGTCCCAGTAGCACGCAGATCGGCCTGCGCCAAGCCCCGAGTTCCGCGCCTCGGCGTTGCTGATTGACAATCCCGAACGCCTCTGTCCCAGTCTGCGCAAGACACCAGACGGAGACGGGCCATGAAATTGTCGCAACGCATCACGCAATTGGTCGAGGGCAGCGGTGACGGCTGGGATGTATTCTATCGCGCCCGCCAGATGATCGGCGACGGCTATGCGGTGACTGAGTTGACCATCGGCGAACACGACATCCGCACCGACGCGTCGATCCTTGAGGCGATGGACCTGTCCGCCCGGCAGGGTCACACTGGCTATGCCATGGTTCCCGGCACCGATCTCCTGCGCGACAAGGTGGCCGCTAGGCTGCAGGCACGCACCGGAGTGCCCACCACGCGCAACAACGTGTTGATTACGCCCGGCGGTCAATCAGCGTTGTTTGCAGCCCATGTCGCAGTTTGTGATCCCGGTGATGTGGGGCTGTATCTCGACCCCTATTATGCCACCTACCCCGGTACGATCCGCGGCGCTGGAGCCGTGGCCCGATCAGTTCAAACCACAGCCGAAGACGCATTCCAGCCGCGCGCCGAGCAGATCAACGCGGCTTTAGATGGAGCGGTGTCCTTGCTGGTCAACACGCCGAACAACCCCACCGGTGTTGTGTATTCCCGCCAGACGCTCGACGGGATTGCCGAGGTGTGCCGCAAGCATGACCTCTGGCTGATTTCGGACGAGGTCTATGACACGCAGGTCTGGGAAGGGAAACATATCTCACCACGTACCCTGCCAGATATGGCTGAGCGTACGCTGGTTGTCGGCTCGATGTCGAAATCCCACGCGATGACCGGGTCGCGTTGCGGATGGATCGTTGGACCCGAACAGGTGGTGTCTCACCTGATCAACCTCGCCACGCACACAACCTACGGTGTCCCCGGTTTTATCCAGGACGCCGCCAGTTTCGCGCTGAATGCGGGCAGTGACTTGGAAGAGCAGATCGCCGAACCCTTCCGCAGGCGACGCGCGCTTGCGATTGGTATTCTCGAGGCGCAGAACACCATCGGGCTGGTTCCGGCGCAGGGAGCGATGTATCTGATGCTGGATATCCGCGCCACCGGGCTCAGCGGTAACGGATTCGCCAACGCCCTTCTGGATACGCATGCAATTGCGGTTATGCCGGGTGAGAGCTTCGGGACCGCAGCCGCAGGTCATATCCGCGTGGCGATGACGATTGACGACGACAGTTTCACAACCGCCCTTTCGACGATTTGCACATTTGCATCGGAATTGTCGGAACGTCACGCCACCGTCGGCTGAGGTGTGTCAGAATCGAAAGGACGTGCGCAGGTTGAACACACTCGAATCCAAACCGCCATCGGTCCGGGTGACATCGTCAAAATCCTGCCGCAAGGCCTCTCCACTGATCACAAAGCGGTCGTTGATGGGATAAGCTACACCGATCCCATAGACGGCGGCCGTATCGTTATCGACCGAAGCATCCAACCGGGCCGCGCCAACCACCACGTACCCCAAGGCGCCGCCGAAATCATAGCCGCCACGCAATTTCAGGCGCGTCATGCTGTCCAGACTCCCCTCTCCGTCGCCCAGATTCAGGGACAGGCGATTGTATTCCAACTCGCCACCCAGAACAAAATTGCCGAAATCCTGATCATAGCCGATATGAGGGCCAAAGACCGTGTCGTTGCCGCTTGATCCGTTCGGACCGTCGGCGTCTGCATATCCAAAGCTGAATCCGGCATAAGCCCCGGTCCAATCCTCAGCCATTGCGGGGGCTGCGATGCTCGCCACCAAAATGAGACAGAGGGCCTTAAGGGCTTTCATTAAACTCTCCTAAAGAACCTGTCGTCGGAACTTTGGTCTTTTGGGTCAACGTAACTTAGAAACCTGGTTTGCAATCATTAATATTCAATTGAGATCACGAACCACTCTTAAATAAGTTAAGGAACTATAACAGATTTCTGCCTTAACGGCGAAAATTCTTTCAAAACCAAGCAATCGCCGTGACACATGCGTCACAGCTTCGCTTTTGAACTCTCAGGTCGCAAACAGGACAGAAAGCACCGGTCCACATCGGAATACTGATCGCCAATATGTGAGGATCCAAATGCATAACGAAGTTTGGAAGATTCGGCTGATCAGCCGCACCATTGGAGCCGACCGTGGGCGCGCGGCGCGCGGGCGACCTTCAAAGGCGTAATACCCCCCCCTTTCCTGACGCCTTCACTATTGGAAACAGACCCATGAACGATCAAACCCGTAACTCCTCCCGTAGCGGCGGACGCGCCGCGCGCCGTGCGGCCCGTGCGTCCGCACTGCCCGAACATCTGCGCCCTATCCGCCCCGGTATGGAGGGCGGCGTTCTCAACGTGCTGACCCAGGCACAGATCGAACGCATCCACGAGGCCGCGCTAACTGCATTGGAAACAATTGGCCTGGCCGACGCGCCCCAAAGCGGTATCGATTACCTGGTCGGCGCCGGTTGTACATTGGGCGATGATGGCCGAATCCGCTTCCCCCGCGCCCTGGTCGAGGACACCATCGCTAAAGCAAATCGCTCGGTCACATTGTATAGCCGCGATGGCAAAACCGATCTGGATCTGTCCGGCACCAAGGTTCACTACGGCACGGCGGGCGCGGCCGTCAGCGTGGTTGATGTTCACGGCAATGCATATCGGGATTCAACGGTGCAGGACCTTCATGACGCTTCCCGCATCTGTGAACAGCTTGACAACATTCACTTTGTTCAGCGGCCGATGGTCTGCCGCGACATTCCCGACAACCTGGAAATGGATCTGAACACGATCTATGCCAGCTGCTCGGGCACATTCAAACATATAGGTACATCCTTCACGGAACCCAGCCACGTCCCCCCGGCACTAGAGATGGTCTACATGATCGCCGGTGGTGAGGATAAGTACCGAGAGCGTCCGTTCGTTTCGAATTCGAACTGCTTTGTCGTGCCACCGATGAAATTCGCTACGGAAAGCTGCGAAGTTATGGAGCTTTGCATAAAGGGTGGAATGCCCGTGTTGCTGCTTTCGGCCGGGATGGCGGGCGCAACCGCCCCTTCAACAATCGCCGGTGCGATCACTCAGGCCACGGCGGAATGTCTGGCCGGTCTGGTTTACGTAAACGCTGTAAGTCCCGGTGCCCCAGCAATTTTTGGCACTTGGCCTTTTGGTCTGGACCTGCGCACCGGCGCCATGTCGATCGGGTCCGGTGAACAGGCTTTGCTGACTGCAGGCTGCGCCCAGATGCACCGATTCTACGATCTGCCCGGCGGTGCTGCCGCTGGAGCCTCCGACTCGAAGATGCCTGACATGCAGGCCGGATGGGAGCAAATGTGCTCGAACGTCATGGCCGGACTGTCGGGCGTGAACATGGTTTACGAAGCGGCAGGTATGCACGCCTCGTTGCTGGGATTCTGCTTGGAAAGCCTTATCCTCAGCGACGACCTAATCGGTCAGGCGCAGCGCTGTGTGCGTGGGATCGAGGTCACCGATGAAACTTTGGCTTTGGACCAGATCGCCGAGGTCTGCATGGGCGGGCCCGGACACTACCTGGGTACCGACGCAACGCTCAGCCGAATGCAGGCGGACTATGTCTACCCGACTTTCGGAGACCGGACGTCGCCCAAAGAATGGGCGGAACTTGGCAAACCGGATCTGATCGAGAAAGCGGTCAAGCGGAAAGAAGAAATTCTGTCATCCCCGTCTCCAGCCCGGTTCGATCCGCTGCTGGATGCCGAGATTCGCGCGAAGTTCAACATTTACCTCGCCTGATAAGATATTGTAAAAGCGGCCAGAGTATCTCTGGCCGCTTTCTATTTCGGGGTTAGCCGTCAGTCGCCGGCAGCAACCCGGCTTCCTGAGCCACGGCGATCTCGGCCTCATCCAGTGCGCCGTCACCGTTTGCGTCCATCGCCGAAAAACCGTCTGCGTCAACGTCAGGCAGTACGGCCTGCACTTCTTCGATTGTCAGCACACCATCGCCGTTGGCGTCAGCCGAGGATTGTGCGGCAGCCAGAGTCGGCAGTCCAAGTGCGAGAACAGAGATAGCGGTCAGAATTTGCGGTTTCATTGTGATGCCTCCTGATAGAGTTTTTGCGTTTTTTGTCCGGACAGCATCAGAAACACCGTAACGGGATACCGTGTCACCTGCATTGAAGTTTGTTTCGTTTTTCGCGCCAATCTCCGCGTGTTTGACAGAGTCGCGTCTGCGGTCAACCGCCGGAGAAAACTAGTCAATCCGCTTTCGGCGGGTCTTGCCCGACGAGGCATGCACAATCCGGCAAAGCTCTGCTCAAATTCCCGACGACGCCGTTGCAAAAAAGAAAGGGGGCCGAAGCCCCCTGTCAGTTTCGCCTTCCAGGCTCATTTCGTTGACCGCCCGGTGTTTTTTTGCCTGCGGCCTGGACTGCGCATGGGGCGAGCGCACCCGCCCCGTGAAAGAGTGGGAAAGAGCATATATTCCGCCCCACCCTGTTCCCGGCCAACACGGGCATGTCGGCCGAGTGGACCAAGGCATCGATGGTAAGTCTCAGCGCCTTGCTCCGTATTCGTCGGGGCCGGTTACTTGGGCAGCGTTCCGACCCCTGCGCCCCGGGGTGCCGGGGCGGTTGGCTTAGCTACACCCGCTGGTCGCGCCGCAGGTGTTGCATTTCATGCAGGTGCCGTTGCGCACCAGCGTGTAGTTTCCGCATTCGCCACAAGGATCGCCCTCGTATCCCTGCATCTTGGCCTTGGTCCGTGCGTCCATGCTGGTCGCGACAGCGGTTTCAGCTGCAGGCGCTTCAAAGGCGGACGCGGTTTCGGCCATGCCGGTCAAATCGGCCTGACCGCCATTGAAGACCACCAGATCTTGCGGCAGACGCTTGCGCAGATACCCGGTCGAGCTGATTTGTTTCAGCACTTCCAATGACTTGGAGGCCGCGCTGTCGCTGATCTCGGACACGTTGGACAAGCCGTCCTCTTCGCCGCGCCCAAGATCGTCGAAGGTTGCGCCTTCGGGTTTCACATGGGCCAGATCGGTGCGATCCAGATAAGACACGGCCAGTTCACGGAAGATGTAATCCAGGATCGACGTCGCGTTCTTGATCGAGTCGTTGCCCTGCACCATTCCCGCCGGTTCGAACTTGGTGAAGGTAAAGGCATCGACGAATTCTTCCAGCGGCACACCATATTGCAGGCCGACCGACACAGCGATGGCAAAGTTGTTCATCATCGCCCGGAAGCCAGCACCTTCCTTATGCATGTCGATGAAGATCTCGCCCAGCTTACCGTCTTCGAACTCACCGGTGCGCAGATACACTTTGTGGCCGCCTACGATCGCCTTTTGGGTATATCCCTTGCGGCGATGCGGCAGTTTTTCGCGGTGGCTGCGGATGATTTCCTTGACCACAACCTTCTCGATCACCTTTTCGGCGAGAACGACGGCTTTTTCCTGAGGCGTCCCGCTTTCCAGCACTTCTGCCGCCTCATCGTCGTCCTCGACCAGCGCCGCCGCCAACGGTTGCGACAGTTTCGACCCGTCACGATAGAGCGCGTTGGCCTTCACACCCAGCGACCAGCTGAGCTCATAGGCTTTCTGGCAATCCTCGATGGTGGCGTCATTGGGCATGTTGATCGTTTTGCTGATCGCACCCGAAATAAAGCTCTGCGCCGCCGCCATCATGGTGATGTGGCTGTCAACACCCAGGAAACGCTTGCCTTTCTTGCCGCACGGGTTTGCGCAATCGAAGATTGAATAGTGCTCTTCCTTCAGATGCGGCGCGCCTTCCAGCGTCATGGTTCCGCAGACGTGGTCGTTGGCGGCGTCGATATCCGCTTTGGTAAAGCCCAGATGGCGCAGCAGGTCGAAGGTCGGGTCATTTAGCTTGGTCGCCGGGATGCCCAGCACGCCGGTGCAGAAATCCTCGCCCAGCGTCCACTGGTTGAACACGAACCGGATGTCGAACGCGCTTTCCAGCGCGGCGTCCACCTTGGCCAATTCATTGGGGCCAAAGCCATGGCCAGTCAGCGAGGTGTGGTTGATCCCCGGTGCGTTGCCAATGGTGCCGTGGCCGACCGCGTAAGACACGATCTCTTCGATCTGAGCCGAGGAATAGCCTTGCTTCTCCAGCGCCGCAGGGACCGAGCGGTTGATGATCTTGAAATACCCGCCACCGGCCAGCTTCTTGAATTTCACCAGCGCAAAGTCAGGTTCAATCCCGGTGGTGTCACAATCCATCACCAGACCGATGGTGCCGGTGGGCGCAATCACGGTGGCCTGCGCGTTGCGGTACCCGTTCTGCTCACCCAGGCTCAGCGCTTCGTCCCAGGCCGACATGGCCAGATCGATCAGGCGCTTGTCGGGGCAGTTGCCATGGTCCAGAGGCACCGGCTTGACCGCCAGTTTCTCGTACCCCTCGGTCACACCCTGCGACGCGCGGCGGTGATTGCGGATGACGCGCAGCATGTGGTCCGCGTTGCGCTCGTAACCCTTGAACGGGCCAAGCTCTCCGGCGATCTCTGCCGAGGTTGCATAGGCCACACCGGTCATGATCGCAGTCAGTGCGCCGCAGATCGCCCGGCCCTCGTCCGAATCATAGCTGTAGCCCATGTTCATCAGCAGGCCGCCGATATTGGCATAGCCCAGACCCAGCGTGCGGAAGTCATAGGACAGTTGCGCGATTTCCTTCGACGGGAACTGCGCCATCGTCACCGAGATTTCCAGCGTCAGGGTCCACAGACGCGAGGCGTGCATATAATCCGCCGCCTGGAACTCGCCATCCTTGAGGAAGGTCAGCAGGTTCATCGACGCCAGGTTACAGGCCGTGTCATCGAGGAACATGTATTCCGAGCATGGGTTCGAACCGCGGATCGCACCATCTTCGGGGCATGTGTGCCATTCGTTGACGGTATCGTGGAACTGAATGCCCGGATCGGCACAGGCCCAAGCGGCATGACCAACCTTTTCCCACAGGTCGCGCGCCTTGACGGTCTTGGAGACCTTGCCATCAGTGCGGTTGATCAGTTCCCAATCGGCGTCTTTCTCGACAGCAGTCAGGAACGCGTTGGTCACGCGAATAGAGTTGTTCGAGTTCTGGCCCGAAACCGAGCTATAGGCGTCCGAATCCCAGTCCGTATCGTAGGTTGGGAATTCGATACTGTCGTGACCCTGCTTAGCGTAATCCAGAACGCGCTTGATGTAAGTTTCTGGGATCGCGACCTTTTTGGCTTCACGAACCGCTTTCTTCAAGCTGTCATTCTTGTTGGGATCATACGCATCGTCTTGCGCACCGTCCCAGCTGCGGATGGCCTCGAAAATGCCGTTCAGCATCTTCTCGTGCATCTTCGATCCGGCAACGATCGAGGCCACCTTCTGCTCTTCGATCACCTTCCATTCGATGAATTTTTCGATGTCAGGGTGATCAGCATCGACGATTACCATCTTTGCTGCTCGACGGGTTGTACCGCCTGATTTGATCGCGCCTGCGGCGCGGTCGCCGATCTTGAGAAAGCCCATGAGGCCCGAGGACTTGCCGCCACCTGACAGCGCCTCGCCTTCTGCACGCAGATGGCTGAAGTTGGTCCCGGTACCCGAGCCGTATTTGAACAGGCGCGCCTCGCGCACCCACAAGTCCATGATACCGCCTTCGTTGACCAGATCATCATCGACGGACTGAATGAAGCACGCGTGCGGCTGCGGATGTTCGTATGCGGATTTCGATTTGGTCAACTTACCGGTTTTGTAATCGACATAGTGGTGACCCTGTGCCGGGCCATCGATTCCGTAAGCCCAGTGCAAACCGGTGTTGAACCACTGCGGGCTATTAGGCGCAGCACGCTGGGTCGCCAGCATATAGCGCATCTCGTCAAAGTAGGCGCGCGCGTCTTCTTCGGTCGAGAAATAGCCGCCCTTCCAGCCCCAGTAAGCCCATGCACCTGCCAGTCGGTCAAAGACCTGCTTCGAAGAGGTTTCTCCGCTGAATTCAGCGCCTTCAGCCGGAACCGAGCGCCACAGAAATTCGGGAACGTCCTTTTCCTTGACCTTTTTCAGGGCCGAAGGAACACCGGCTTTGCGGAAGTACTTTTGCGCAATGACGTCGCTAGCCACCTGGCTCCACTTTGCGGGAACTTCGATTTCGTCGAGGCGAAACACAATGGTGCCGTCCGGGTTCCGGATTTCCGATGTCGCAGAGACAAAGTCCAGATCTGCGTATGCGTCCTGTCCCGATTTGGTGAATTTTCTGTCAATCTTCATGTCCGCAGCCCTAGATTCAATCAACTTGTCCGTTGGCGTCAGGAGCCTTTCAGCAATCCGTCAGCCGTGCCAGAAATTTTGGACGCAAACGACCGGGCGCTGTTTTCGACAGCGCGAAACCGTTCGTACGGTTGCACGTTTAATAGATGTGCTTTCCGACCCTCGTCCTATGCCCTTTTCCGGTTATCCTACCAGATTTAGTGGCATCCCTTTCGGCCCATACAACTTGACGTATTCGGCCATAGATCGTCAATGTCATTTTTCGGTCATTTTCGAAATCTTTTTTATTGACCCAGTAGTTTCGGGGCTCTGTCTGCTGACGGATTGCGATTCCTCCACAGGTTCATCCACCGGCCGCCCGGTGTAGCCTGAAACTCACACAGCGGAATTAACTGTGTTTCTCGGCACAGTTACCGGCATTTGATAAACCGGTAGTAAGGTAGTTAGGTTGAACAAGAATCAGAACGCCACCCGTCGGTGGGGTGGACAAAGTGCATTTAGTTTAAAACGGTTGATCGAGGGAGGTCAGGTTCGATGTTGGTGTATCGCTTGCTTCCCGTATTGGCGTTGACCGTGGCCTGCGCACCACAAGATGTGCCCCCTCCAACGCGCAGCGCGCAGTTCGACACATATCCCAAACGGCTTTTCGATACGTTCGAAACGCAATGTGCCGGACCCGGTGAGCGGTTCCAGAAGATCGGGAATCGGGTCTACGAATGCACCGAGTTGCTGCCGCCCGACACAACCGCATATCTGATTCTCAACTATGATGGATACCCGCAGAACCTTCCCAAAAGCGTCATGCGTATGACATCAACCAAGAACGCCTCGGGTTACCGCGTAGATGCAGAGCTGTTTTTTAATGTGCCTCAGAAGACTGGACCTGCGGTCAAAGTTCCGGTGGAAAGCAAAACACTGGATCAGGCGCTTGGCGCGCTGTTCCAGGTGATGGGTGGATCACCCACGTAAAGGAAAGAAGTGGTCGGGGCGGCAGGATTCGAACCTACGACCCCCTGTACCCAAAACAGGTGCGCTACCAGACTGCGCCACGCCCCGGACCGTGCGCCTTCCTAAACGTGCCGTTCTGATTTGAAAAGCCCTAACAGGGCCAAATTGCAGGGCCCTGCAAAAAAATTTCGTGCTGCATCTGGGTTCCCGGCGTAATCAGGTAGCGGGCCGCCAGCCCGGCATTGATTTCCAGAACTGCAAAGACCGAATCGCCGCCTTCAATCTGAGTCTCATCGCCGGGAATCGCATTTTCGTGTACGCGGGTCACGGTTCCGGTGCGGTCCAGAAAAATGAGGTCCAGGGGAATCAGAGTATTCTTCATCCAGAACGCGACCCTCTGCGGCGGGTCGAACACGAACAACATCCCGGACCGCTGCGGCAGCGACTCGCGAAACATCAGTCCGCGCGCCCTGTCTTGCGGGCTCATCGCCAGTTCAACATTGAAGGTAATTTGTGTCTTATCGTTGCGCAGACCGACACGGTCGTCCCGGCACGCCGCCAGCCCCTCTCCGGTCCACAGCATTGTTATACTTGCAAGAACCGCGATTAGTCTGGTCATGAACAATCAGTCGTCCAACGCGGCTTCCCAGGCCAGGACCTGAGCCGCCATACGTCCGCGTTTGCCATCGATGACGCGCATCGCCAGCGCCTCGCCCGGTTGCAGGTCGGCAAGACCGGACCGGCGCAACACTTCGATATGCAGGAATACATCTTCATTCCGGCCAAAAACATTGGCGAAACCGAACCCCTTGCCCTTATCGAACCATTTCACCCGTGCAGCCTCGAGCGGCGCTTCGGCGATCACAACGGGATCAAGCTCGGCAAAATCCGCCAGCATCATCGAGTCGGTCCGTGCGGGTGGATCGACACTGATAACCTCGACCGCCTGAACACCGCGGTCGGTGCGGTGGGTCATGATCTCGATCCCGGCGCCATCGGCGACAGAACTTTGCCCGAAATTACGTAACACATTTACATGCAACAGAATATCCGGACCGCCTTCGTCGGACACAACGAACCCGTACCCCTTGGCAGGGTCGAACCATTTTACGTGTCCACGGACGCGGTACATGTTGTTCAGATCTTCTGGCACGGTTTTCCCATCGCGAATTTTAACAGTTCGTTAAGGGTCCGATGTGTATGGGAATGACGCGCAAATTCAAGCTGAAAAAACCCTTTGTTTCCTGCTCGTTGCATTTCACGATACGCGAACGTCATGGATTCAACCTCTGTACTTCCCACACCGAGCCCACTTGATCCCGACGCCACTGGAACCTGTCATGCAGCCGGAAGGCACCATCGGCCCAAAATTCGATCTCGGTCGGTACCAGCCTGTATCCACCCCAGAACGGTGGCCGCGGAGGGTTCGGCCCCAGTTTCGCGGTCACCTTGGCAACCTCTGCCATTAGGGCAGATCGGCTGCTTAGGGGCTGGGACTGCTTTGAGGCCCATGCCCCAAGTCGACTCTTCAGCGAGCGGGACGCATAATACTCATCAGCTTGCGGCCCGTTTTCCCTTGTGACTGTACCACGAACCCGGATTTGCCGCCGCAATGATTTCCAATGCATAACAAATGCCGCTTTGCCTGCTGATTCAAGCTCGGTGGCTTTGGCGCTTTCGTAATTGGTGTAAAACACGAAGGCATCGGATTCGATCTCTTTTAATAGCACCATGCGCACGTTGGGCATGCCATCCGGGTCCACGGTTGCCAACGCTATGGCGTTGGGATCATTCAATTCGCTGTCTTTGGCCTCTGACAGCCACCGATCCGAAATTTGAAACGGATCAGCGCCGGCAAAAATGCCACCACGCTCGGTCATTTCCATCCCCCGGAAACTTTTATTAACCACCCTAGGGCGAGAACCCGCTGTGGGCAAGAGTTCGTGGCCTTGAAGCAGCGCATCCAATGGCATAAACCAACTCAACATGACGCGAAGACAGGCGGAGAACCGAACATGTCAAATCAGTTGATGGCCGGAAAACGCGGCCTCATCATGGGACTGGCCAATGATAAATCGATCGCATGGGGAATTGCCCGCGCTTTATCCGAAGCCGGAGCCGAACTTGCCTTTTCCTATCAGGGAGATGCGCTAAAAAAACGAGTCGATCCGCTGGCGGCGCAACTGGGCAGCGAGATCGTCCTGCCCTGCGATGTGAGCGATGAGGCTTCAATTGATGCGCTGTTCTCGTCACTGGAAGAAAAATGGGGCAAGCTGGACTTCATCGTTCACGCGATTGGCTTTTCAGACAAGAACGAGTTGCGCGGCCGTTACGTCGATACCAGCCGGGCGAATTTCAAGCTGACCATGGATGTATCAGTTTATTCGTTCACGGCTGTAATGCAGCGGGCTGAGAAGATGATGTCCGAAGGCAGCAGCGCCGTTACCCTGACCTACTACGGTGCCGAACAGGTAATGCCCCATTATAACGTGATGGGTGTGGCCAAGGCGGCGCTGGAAGCGTCCGTCAAATACTTGGCCGAGGACCTGGGCAAGGATGGCATCCGCGTCAACTCGATCTCGGCCGGTCCGATCAAGACACTGGCCGCCAGCGGCATTGGCGACTTCCGCTATATCATGAAGTGGAACGAATATAACTCGCCCCTGCGCCGCAACGTGACCATCGACGATGTAGGCAAGTCGGCATTGTATCTGCTGTCCGATCTCAGCAGCGGCGTTACCGGTGAGAATCTGCACGTAGACTCGGGCTATCACATCGTCGGCATGAAGGCCGTGGACGCCCCGGACGTTGAAAAAGGTTAAGAAAAATGAGCGCCAAAGACCGCCTGCCCCACGAAAAAGGCTTTCACATCAGCTGGGACCAGATTCACCGCGACTCGCGCGCTTTGGCGTGGCGGCTGGACGGTCAAGGCCCGGATGACGGCGCATGGCGTGCCGTTGTCGCCATCACACGCGGCGGCATGGCGCCCGCGATGATCGTCAGCCGTGAATTGGATATCCGCACCGTTGATACAGTTAGCGTACGCTCTTACCACCATCAGGCGCAGGGTGAAGCCGAAGTGCTGAAAGCCCCCGACGCAGACCTGATGGGCGACGGTGAGGGTATTCTGATAATCGACGATCTGGTCGACAGCGGTAAAACCCTGGAACTGGTCCGCGCGATGTACCCCAAGGCACATTTCGCAACGGTCTATGCCAAACCCAAAGGGCGCCCGATGGTGGACACGTTCATCACTGAGGTCAGCCAGGACACCTGGATCTTTTTCCCGTGGGATATGGCCCTGCAATATGTCGAGCCTTATCGCGGCACCGATTGATCTTCTGCTGAACATCCAGGACCACGCATGAACCGGACACGTACCGCCGCCACTTTCGCCCCTCCGGTGATGGAGGCGCGACGTTGGCTGGAGGGCGTGGTCTTTCTCGAGAACAGGCCTCTGATCAATGTCAGCCAGGCCGCACCGGTCGATCCGCCGCCTTTGGCGCTGCGTCAAGCCATGGCCGAGTTTGCAGTGACCGAGGACAGCGCGCATTTGTATGGGCCGGTTCTGGGAAATCCCGAACTGCGTGCCGAACTCGCGACACAGATCAGCCAGCATTACAACGCAGAGGTCGCGGCGGATCAGGTTGCCATCACTTCGGGCTGCAATCAGGCTTTTGCGGCGGCGATCTCAGCCATTACCGATGAACGGGACGAGGTCATTCTGCCAACCCCGTGGTATTTCAATCACAAAATGTGGCTGGATATGGCAGGCGTGCACGCTATCGACCTGAAGACCGGTGATGATCTGCTGCCCGATCCCGATGTGGCCCGCGCCTTGATCACCGACAACACGCGCGCCATTGTATTGGTCACCCCGAACAATCCCGGCGGCGTGGAGTACCCCTCGGATTTGTTGCGCGCCTTTTATGATCTGGCGCGCGAGACCGGTATCCGCCTGTTGGTAGACGAAACGTATCGCGACTTCGACAGCCGCATCGGTCCGCCGCATGATCTGTTCAGCCAGCCGGGCTGGCAGGAGACGCTGGTCCATCTCTATTCGTTTTCCAAAGCCTATCGCCTGACCGGTCACCGCGTTGGCGCGATTGCAACCGGCGCGGACCTTCTCGCGGAAATCGAGAAGTTTCTGGACACGGTAGCAATCTGCCCCAGCCAGATCGGCCAGTTCGCAGCGCTCTGGGGGATGAAGAATCTGTCGCAATGGGTAGCCGGAGAAAGCGCAGAAATCCTTGACCGTCGTGCCGCGATTCAGGAAGAGCTGCCCCGTCTGGCCGGCAAGGGTTGGCGCCTGTTGGGGCTGGGGGCCTATTTCGCCTATTTCGAGCACCCGTTTGATATTCCCTCTGACGAACTGGCGCGTCGTCTGGTGCCCGAAGCCGGTATCCTGCTGCTCCCCGGTACGATGTTCATGCCCGCAAATAACCCAGAGGGAAAACGTCAGGTCCGAATCGCCTTTGCCAATCTCGACCGTTCCGGAATCGCTCAATTGTTTGACCGGCTGCAGGCCTTGTCCTTCTGAGCTTGCCCCCCGGCGACGTGCATCGTATTCAGGGCCGCAACCGACAGGGCAGTAACTTGCCACAGAATAAGAGGGCACCATGGCCGCAGGCATGAAAAACCTATCGAAGACCTTTGTCTGGATTCTCATGGGCCTATTGATGCTGGGCCTTGCGGGCTTTGGCGCAACCAGCCTGACCGGCACCGTGCGCACTGTTGCGCAGGTGGGGAACGAAGAGGTTTCGATCAACGAGTATGTCCGTGAGCTGCAGCGTGAAATCCGCGCGGTCGAGAGCCAGACTGGCCAGCCGCTGCAAATGTCGCAGGCGCATGAGTTCGGGCTGGACCAATTGGCCTTGTCGCGCCTGACCGCTCTGGCCGCGTTGGACAACGAAGTTAGCGAGTTGGGAATTTCGATTGGAGACGAGAACCTGCAAAAGGAAATCGTTGCCATTCCGGCCTTTCAAGGTGTCGATGGTACGTTTGACCGTGACGCCTATCAGTTTCAGTTGGAACAGGTCGGGATGACGGATACCGAGTTCGAATCGGATCTGCGCAAGGAATCCTCGCGTACCATCGTGCAGAACGCGGTGGTCAGCGGCGTTGAAATGCCGTCGGTCCTGACGCAAGTCCTGACCGATTATGTCGGTGCCCGCCGCAGCTTTACCGTGGCCACAGTCGGGCCGGACGCCCTGACCACACCTGTCGCCGCGCCCTCGGATGAGCAGGTTCAGGCCTACTATGATGAGAACACGGATCAGTTCACCCTGCCTCGCACCAAGCAACTAACCTATGCCATCCTGTCGCCCGAAATGCTGCTGGACAGTGTCGAGGTTGATGAGGATTCGGTGCGCCGCCTTTACGATCAGCGCGCGTCTGAGTTCCACCAGCCTGAACGTCGTCTGGTTGAACGCCTGACCTATCCCAGCGAGGAGGCCGCGAAAACCGCGATGGCTCAGCTTGAGGTCGGCGGCACTACGTTTGAACAATTGGTACGCGATCGCCAGTTGGAACTCAGCGATATCGACCTTGGCGACGTGACCCGCGAGGATCTGGGCGAAGCGGCCGATACCGTCTTTGCCGCCGATGTAAACACTGTGGTAGGCCCACTGCCCTCGACCTTTGGCCCCGCGTTGTTCCGCATCAATGGTTCGCTCGCTGAAAGCAAAACCTTGTTCGAAGACGCAGCCCCCGCCCTGCGCGAGGAACTGGCCGCCGATCGCGCCCGCCGCCAGATCGAAGCACAGGCCGAAGGAATCAACGACATGCTGGCCGGCGGCGCCACTCTGGAAGAGTTAACCTCAGAGACCGAGATGGAACTGGGCCAGATCGACTGGACCCGTCAAAGCGACGATGGCGTTGCTGCCTATGACGGATTCCGCATTGCCGCCGAAGCGGTGAACGAAGGCGACTTCCCCGAAGTCGCGTTCCTTGAAGACGGTTCGATCTTTGCCCTGCGCCTGAACGAGGTTCTACCCCAACGCCCCGAACCGCTGGACAGCGCCCGTGACCGCGTGGTGGCTGCATGGACGCAGGCTGAGACAAATAAGGCACTGGAGGAACAGGCCAATGCGGTCCTGAAGCAATTGGAAGAGGATGGCGACTTCGCCACCACCGGCTTGCCGTTCCGCGTAGAAAACGCCCTGACCCGCACCGCGTTTCTGGATGATGTGCCAGCAGATTTCATGGTGCAGGTGTTCGAAATGGAACCTGGCGAGTTGCGGACCGTTCCCGGTGATGGTTCGGCGTTCATCGTCCGTCTGGAAGAGTTGCTGCCGCCGGCCGAAACCGACGAGTTGCGTCAGGCCCAGGCCGCGCTTGAGGCTCAGTTGAACCAGGCGCTGGCCCAGAACATCTTTGACGCCTATGTGCGCGACGCGCAGGCCCGCGCCCGCCCGGTGATCGATCAGCGCGCGCTGAACGCCGTGCAGTCGAGCTATTAGAAGAGACCGAATATGGCCCTGACCCCCGAGTTTGACAGTTTCGCCCGCGCCTATGAGGCTGGCGAAAACCAGGTCGTTTATACCCGCCTGGCGGCTGATCTGGACACGCCCGTGTCGCTGATGCTCAAGCTGACCGGTGCGCAAAAAGACGCGTTCATGTTGGAATCCGTGACTGGTGGAGAGATCCGCGGGCGGTATTCGATCATTGGCATGAAGCCGGACCTGATCTGGCGGTGTCGCGGGGAAACGTCGGAACTGAACCGCTCGGCCCGCTTCGATGCCGAGGCGTTCGACCCGCAAGACGGCAACCCGATGGACAACCTGCGTGCGTTGCTGGCCGAAAGCCGCATCGCATTGCCCGACGACCTGCCACAGGCTGCGGCGGGTCTGTTTGGCTATCTGGGCTATGACATGGTGCGGTTGGTCGAATACCTGCCGGACGTGAACCCCGACCCGCTGGGCCTGCCCGATGCAATCATGCTGCGCCCATCGGTTATTGCCGTTCTGGACGGTGTCAAAGGCGAGGTCACGGTCGTCTCCCCTGCCTGGGTGGCCGAAGGGCAAACGGCCAAGGCCGCCTATGCGCAGGCCGCCGAGCGTGTGATGGACGCGGTGCGCGATCTGGAACGCGCCATGCCCGCTGAAACCCGCGATCTGGGGGATGCGTCCGAGATTGCGCCGCCGGTGTCGAACTTTACCAAGTCCGGCTATATGGAAGCGGTTGAAAAGGCCAAGGAATACATCCGCGCAGGCGACATCTTTCAGGTTGTCCCGGCGCAGCGCTGGACGCAGGACTTCCCGCTGCCGCCTTTTGCGCTTTATCGGTCTCTTCGGCGCACCAACCCGTCGCCTTTCATGTTCTATTTCAACTTCGGTGGCTTTCAGGTCGTCGGTGCCAGCCCCGAGATTCTGGTGCGAGTCTTTGGCGATGAGGTCACGATCCGCCCGATCGCCGGCACCCGCCCTCGTGGCGCGACGCCCGAAGAAGACAAGGCCAACGAGGCCGACCTGCTGGCCGACAAGAAAGAGCTGGCCGAGCATCTGATGTTGCTGGATCTGGGCCGCAATGACACGGGCCGCGTGGCCAAAATTGGTACCGTGCGCCCGACCGAAGAGTTCATCATCGAACGCTACAGCCATGTGATGCACATCGTCTCGAACGTGGTTGGAGAACTGGCCGAAGACAAGGACGCGCTGGATGCGTTTTTTGCAGGAATGCCAGCGGGTACCGTCTCAGGCGCGCCGAAAGTTCGCGCGATGGAGATCATCGACGAGTTAGAGCCCGAAAAACGCGGCGTCTATGGCGGCGGTGTGGGGTATTTCAGCGCCGGTGGCGACATGGATATGTGTATCGCCCTGCGGACAGCCATCGTGAAGGATCACAAATTGTATATTCAGGCCGGTGGCGGTGTCGTTTATGACAGCGACCCAGAATACGAATATATGGAGACCGTTCACAAATCGAACGCCATTCGCCGCGCGGCAGCCGATGCCGCCCGGTTTACCGGTTCCGGCAACAGCTAAAAGTACGGCTGGCCGAAGCGGTCAGCCGAATTAGCGGTTGGCGATTACTGAACCTCTTTCATCATCACCGCGGAAATCGGGGCCATTGCGACGCGGTTGCCCCGGTCTTCGAGTCCCCATAGCAAGAGGGCTGAGATAGTGTCCGGGCGCAGGCGGCCGAGCATGACAACAGTCCCCTCCTGCCCGGCTCGGAACGCGGCCTGATCCAGGAAACGGCGCATGATCTTGGGATCCTGACGTGCGCCGTCTATATCGCGGAAGATCACGCCCGACGGCACGCCATTCCGCGCCGCCAGCTTTTGCACGGTGTTCAGCCCGTTATCCTGCGTGATCAAACCCCGCCCAGTACCGGCGGCAATCGCAGCCACCTGATCGGCCAGTTTTCGATTGCCCTGAATGCCAGAGTCCACACCCTCGAGGATACCCACCGTCTCTGGCAGCGTATCGAGCCAAACGGCCAGAGAGACCTCGGCGTCTTGCGCGCTGGCGGCTTCGGGTAGATCGGCCAGCGCCAGAACTTCGAAACCGGCATCGCGATGCTTGTTCATCTTTTCGGCGGCTTCGGGATCAGAGGGGTTGACGGCAAAGGTCAGCGGGTACGGGAAGTCCTGCAACGCTTCAGCGCCGAAAGCGCCCTCGTCGTCGATCAGGATGATTGACATCAAAGGCTTGGCTTCGGGGTTCTCAAAATCGGCAGCGTAGGCCTCAATCGGCTTGCCCGGAACAACCACATCAGTGCCCGTATCGGCAACCTGTTCTACATCATCACGTTCGGTCAGGGGCAAAACACGTCTGCCAACGCTGGGAGCTGCGGCGACTTCACCTTCACCTCCGATCTGGGGAACGGATGCTATCCGGGGCAAATCGCTCGGTGATGCATCTTCGTCTCCTTCGACCGCAATCGGGCTATTCTCGAAGGGGTTTGTTTCTGCTTCTGGAGCAGTGGTGTCGGCCACCTCGGGTTCGGCATCCGGCGCAATATCGGTAACGGCGGATTCGGTTTCCGGCGCAACTTCGGGTACGGGTTGAGGTTCAACGTTAGCAGTTTCGGGTTCTGGCCGGGGTTCAACTTCGACGACTGGTTCAGATTGGGCTTCGGGCGCGTCCAGCGACACCTCGGGCAAAGCCTCGGCGTCGGGCGATCCCTGCACCAAAGGCGGTGCCTGCGGCGCAACAGGTGCCTCCGTCGACACGGAAACTGGTGTTGAACGGGCCACGACGGGCTCATCGGCCTGCGCAGCGTGTTCATTCACCTGGGGCTGGGCCTCAGGCTCGATCTCGACATCCGTCAATTCAGCCAGTGTGTCGGTTTGGTCAAAGATGGATTCGGGTTCGGTTGGCGGCAGGTCCAACACATCTGAATCGCCAACGGTGTCGGTCGCCTCAGCGGTGGTTTCGGGAACCTCTGCCGCAGCGGGTTCCGGAGCGGACACCGCCACTTCTGGTTTTTTCGTCAGAGGCGTGTTCAGAGACAACACTGCCCCCAATACAAGAACAACGACCGTTCCCACGATCATTCCACCGACAAATCCGCCCATCACAATTGCCTCTCGTCCTGGTCCTGCTTCGATCGCATGTTCGCCGTCTGCTGCGGCATTTGCTTGCCGAGGCGCCAGGAACCGGATGTCCCCTTGACGCTGCCGCGCAAGCCTGAGCATGTATGTCCCGACATTATACCGTGGCCCGGGGCTGTATCGCCAGCCCGAAATGCCCAAGCCGAGACAAGTGCCCAAATGCTGCTGCTGATCGACAACTACGACTCGTTTACTTACAACCTCGTACACTATTTAGGCGAACTTGGCGCCGAAATGGTTATTCGGCGGAATGATGCTTTGGATGTTCAGGAAGCCATGGCCATGAACCCGGCGGGCATCCTGCTGAGCCCCGGTCCGTGTGACCCGGATCAGGCTGGCATATGCCTGGCCCTGACCGAGGCAGCGGCTGAAACGAAAACGCCGCTTATGGGCGTTTGTCTCGGGCATCAGACCATCGGGCAGGCTTTTGGGGGAGACGTGATCCGCTGCCACGAAATCGTACACGGCAAAATGGGTACGATGCACCATACCGGCAAAGGTGTCTTCGCCGGGCTGCCCTCGCCCTTTGAGGCGACCCGCTATCATTCTTTGGTGGTTGATCCTAATACGCTGCCCGACTGCCTTGACGTCACGGCCGAGCTGGAAGACGGCACCATCATGGGCCTGCAGCACAAAGAGCTGCCCATCCACGGCGTTCAATTCCACCCGGAATCTATCGCCTCCGAGCACGGCCACGCCCTGCTCAAGAATTTCCTGTCCGAGATGAAAGTTCCCGCATGAGCGACGCTCTGAAACCGCTGATCGGAGCCGCCGCCGACCGGTCTCTGACCCGCGACGAGGCCGAACAAGCCTTCGCAATTCTGTTTGAAGGTGAAGCCACCCCCAGCCAGATTGGCGGACTGTTGATGGCAATGCGCACCCGAGGTGAAACGGTCGAGGAATACGCCGCTGCCGCCGCTGTGATGCGCGCGAAGTGCAACGCGGTCAGCGCGCCCACCGGTGCGATGGATATTGTCGGCACCGGGGGGGACGGCAAGGGAACACTGAACATCTCGACCGCTACGGCCTTTGTAGTGGCAGGCGCCGGTGTCACCGTGGCAAAGCACGGCAATCGCAATCTCAGCTCGAAATCCGGCGCTGCGGACGCCTTGGGGCAGTTGGGAATCAACGTGATGGTTGGCCCGGAAACTGTTGAAAAGGCTTTGGAAGAAGTCGGCATCGGCTTCATGATGGCGCCGATGCACCATCCGGCCATTGCCCATGTCATGCCCTCTCGGCAAGAGCTCGGCACCCGCACGATTTTCAACATCCTCGGCCCGCTCACCAACCCGGCCGGTGTTAAACGCCAACTGACCGGAGCCTTCAGCCGCGATCTGATCCGCCCGATGGCAGAAACACTTGGCCTTTTGGGTTCAGACCATGCCTGGCTGGTACATGGGTCCGATGGCACCGATGAACTGACCATCACCGGCATCAGCTGGGTCGCCTCACTTGAGGACGGCGTTGTCAAAGAGGTCGAGCTTCACCCCGAGGACGCAGGCCTTCCAGTGCACCCATTTGAGGATATCCTCGGCGGCACGCCAGAAGAAAACGCCGTTGCCTTCCGTGCCCTGCTGGATGGGCAGCCCTCGGCCTATCGTGATGCGGTGCTGCTGAACTCAGCCGCCGCATTGGTCGTCGCGGACGCTGCTGCCGACCTGAAGGACGGAGTAGCCAAAGCCGTCGAAAGTATCGACAGCGGAAAAGCCAAAGAAAAAATCGCCGCACTGGCCCGCATGACTCAGGAGGCCGCATGACAGAGACGGTACTGGACAAGATCAAAGCCTACAAACTGGAGGAGGTTGCCGCGGACAAGGCTGAGAAACCTCTGGACGTTCTGGAAAGTGAAGCAAGGTTCGCCCCTGAGGTTCGTGGCTTTGCTGCTGCCCTGCGGACGGCCACGCGCAAAGGCTATGGTCTGATCGCCGAGGTCAAAAAAGCCAGCCCTTCCAAAGGGTTGATTCGCCCGGATTTTGACCCGCCCGTGCTGGCCAAAGCCTATGAAGAAGGCGGTGCGGCCTGCTTGTCAGTGCTGACCGACACACCCAGCTTTCAGGGCGCCAAAGAGTATCTGACCCAAGCCCGCGCGGCCACGTCGCTGCCTGCCTTGCGTAAGGACTTCATGTACGACCCCTACCAGGTTATCGAGGCGCGCGCATTAGGTGCGGACTGCATTCTGATCATCATGGCCTCGGTCGAGGACAGTCAGGCGGCTGAACTGGAACAGACAGCGTTCGATTGGGGCATGGACGTCCTGATCGAGGTCCATGACGAGGCCGAACTGGGACGCGCGACACAATTGAAAAGCCCTCTGATCGGGATAAACAACCGCAACCTCAAGACCTTCGAGACCTCGCTTGATACCACGCGCCGGTTGTCGAAACTGGTGCCGGGCGACCGGACCATCGTATGCGAAAGCGGCCTGAGCACGCCCGAAGACCTGGCCGACATCGCCCGCTATGGCGCGCGCTGTTTCCTGATCGGTGAAAGCCTGATGCGTCAAGACGATGTCACCGCTGCAACGCGTCAATTGCTGGCAAACCCGCTGATCCCCGGAGTGATGTGATGCCACTGACCCACTTTGATGCCCAGGGCCAGGCGCACATGGTCGATGTATCCGACAAGGCAGTAACTGACAGGGTGGCAGTTGCAGCCGGCCACATCAAAATGGCGAAGGAAACCTTTGATCTGATTTCCGAGGGCCGCGCCAGGAAAGGTGACGTTCTCGGCGTTGCACGGTTGGCCGGCATCATGGGTGCAAAAAAAACGCCCGAACTGATCCCGCTGTGCCACCCTCTGCCGGTCACCAAAGTGGCCGTTGAACTGACGCTGGACCCTGATTTGCCCGGTGTTCAGATCGAGGCAACCGTCAAAACCTCGGGCCAGACCGGGGTCGAGATGGAGGCCCTGACCGCGGCCACAACCGCCGCGCTGACCGTCTATGACATGACCAAGGCTGTCGATAAGGCGATGGAAATCGGCGGCATTCGGGTTCTGCTGAAAGACGGTGGGAAATCAGGACGTTACGAGGCAAGATGATTACGGTTGAAGACGCCCGGGCGCTGCTGTTTGATCTTGTTTCCCCGCTCAATGCCGAAACGGTTTCGCTCGCCGACGCCTCCGGACGCGTTCTGGCGCAAGACGTCAGTGCCACCCGCGATCAGCCGCCATTTTCCGCATCTTCAATGGATGGCTATGCACTGAAGGCGGCCGAGGTCGAACTGCACGCGATGTTCAAAGTCATCGGTGAGTCCGCCGCCGGTCGTCGTTTCGAAGGCACCGTCGGGCCAGGTCAGGCCGTGCGCATCTTCACCGGCGCTCCGATACCAAATGGCGCAGATTTTGTTGTTATTCAAGAAGATACCGACCGTCGCGGCGACCTGCTGACGATCACCGACGAGCCCGGCACCAAGTCCAACATCCGCCCGGCCGGAATCGATTTTCAAAGCGGCACGCAGATCTCGACGCCGCGCGTTCTGCGCCCCGAGGACATTGCGTTGATGGCGGCCATGAACATTCCGGCGGTGCCAGTCACGCGCAAACCCGTCGTTGCGTTGATCTCAACCGGGGACGAACTGGTCATGCCGGGCGAAACCCCCGGGCCCGATCAGATCATCGCCTCGAATACCTTTGGCCTGAAAGCCCTGCTGGAAAACGCAGGCGCGCAGGTGCGTATCCTGCCGATTGCGCGCGACACCGTCGCCTCGCTTGAAACCGCCTTTGGGCTGGCAGAGGGTGCCGATCTGGTCGTTACTATCGGCGGCGCGTCGGTCGGTGAATACGATCTTGTCGCCGATGTTTCGCAATCGCTGGGGATGGAACGGTCGTTCTACAAAATCCGAATGCGGCCGGGTAAACCTCTGATGGCTGGTCGGCTGGGCAATGCCGCGATGGTCGGCCTGCCGGGAAATCCTGTGAGCGCAATGGTTTGCGGCTATCTCTTCCTGGTCCCGATGGTGCGTCGCATGTTGGGTATTGAACAGATTCTAACGCCATTTCGGCGTGCCCGTCTTGCCGAACCGATCACCGAAAACGGCCCGCGTGAACACTATATGCGCGCGATATTGGACGACACTGGCATTCGCGCCTGCACCGATCAGGACAGTTCTCTGCTAAGCGTTCTGGCGCAGGCCAACGCCTTGTTGGTACGCGAACCGCATGACCCCGCGCGCGCCGCCGGGGATGAGGTGCTGTACCTGCCGATTTAAGAGGCGTGCAAATCCGTTGACACAAAACGTGAACATGCGTAGAACAAAAGAAAACGCATGACCGACGAGGTGTGAGCAATGCTGACCAAGAAACAGTTGGATTTGTTGGAATTCATCCACAAACGCGTTCAGGCGGACGGCGTTCCGCCCAGTTTCGACGAAATGAAGGCTGCATTGGATCTGAGGTCGAAATCCGGCATCCATCGCCTGATTACGGCACTGGAAGAACGCGGCTTCATCCGCCGCCTCGCCCACCGCGCCCGGGCGATTGAGATTGTCAAGTTGCCGGAAAGCCTGGGCGGTGAACCTACGGTCGCCTTCAAACCGCGCGTCATTGAAGGCGACAAGCCCGAGGGGCCACGCCCGGCGAATTTCGAACCGGTCACCGTGGACGCCATGGAACTGCCGGTTATGGGTCGCATCGCTGCAGGTGTTCCGATTGAAGCGATCAGTCACGTGTCGCACCGCGTTGCGGTTCCGGGCAGCATGGTTTCGGGCAAAGGTGATCATTATGCGTTGGAAGTCCGCGGGGATTCGATGATCGACGCGGGCATCAATGATGGTGACGTTGTGGTCATCCGCGAAACCAGAGTGGCAGATAACGGCGACATCGTGGTTGCTTTGGTCGAAGATCAGGAAGCTACGCTGAAACGGTTTTTCCGCCGCGGCAACGCTATTGCCCTTGAGGCCGCGAACCCCGCCTATGAAACACGCGTTCTGCCTGAGGACAAGGTTAAGGTACAGGGACGGCTGGTCGGGCTGATCCGCAGCTACTGAGCCTTTTTTGAGTAACGGTCCCCGGTCAACTCCGGGGACCACAAACGATGGCCGATGACCGCTCGACTGGTTGTAATGCGACCGTTGGATAAAGCGAGACTTCCGGTCTCTTTCAGACGGTCCGGGTCGAAGAGGCCGCAATCCCCAGCGATATCCAAGGGAACGGCAGAAACAACAATCTGATTTTCCCGGCATTCCCCGAAGCCCTGAGCGGCGCGCTTTCCTGTAACGTGGACCAGTTCCTTGCCCTGCCAGACATAACGTTGGATCGCGCCGGACGTATCGGGCCAGCGGCGGGCGGCGTTGGTCTGGTCCGCACCATCGCCGTCGTTTTCAAGCCAAACGGTCGCAATAAACCCACTGCCCTTTTCCTTGCTGAGCGCCCGGCCCTTTTCGGTCATGACGCCCACCAATCCGCCAGAATCCGCTATCAGAACTTCGGGCCGTTGCCCTTGCCCCCAAAGCAAAAACGCCACTGCTACCGGCGCGACTCCGATCCACTTCGCCCGCCCGCGCCACAGCGCCAGCCACAAGGCGCCGAGGGCAAACATCGGCAAAACATAATGCGGCGGGCTAACGACAAACCCTTGAGCGCCCTCCAGGCCGGAGACCCTGTCCGAGACAATCAGAATCCACTGTAACCCCATCCCCATGACGTGTAGCGCCAGTGCCTCCAACCCGAACGGGGCCAACAGCGCCGCAACAAAGGCCGCTGGCACCACAACCGTCCCCATCACCGGCACCGAGAGCAAATTAGCCAACAGCCCGTAATGAGACATCGTGTTGAAATGCGCCGCCCCGATTGGAGCTGTCGCCAGACCGGCAATGGCTGACGACAGTACCAGCCCCGCAACAGGTTTCGTCCATTTCGGCCCCGGCAATGGACCATAATCCCGCAATTGCCCGAACACTGCCACAAGCGCGGTCGTCGCTGCAAAAGACATCTGAAAACCTGGGCTCAGCAGAGATTCGGGGCGCAACACCAAGACAATCAAAGCGGCCACTGCAACGACCCGAAGAGAGATCGCGCGACGGTCGATCAGTATTGCCCCAAGCATGACGCTTGCCATGACAAAGGCCCGCTCGGTGGCGACGTTGCCACCGGACAGCATAAGATAGATGACAGCTGCGACAAGTGCGCAGAGTGCCGCCAGCTTACGCACAGGCAGACGCAAGGCCACGGCGGGAATAGCGGACAGGGCCAGTCGGCAGACCAGAAACACGAACCCGGTCAGCAGCCCCATGTGCAGGCCGGATATCGCCAGCAAATGCGCAAGGTTTGATGCGCGCAAAGATTTCAGCGTCTCCTGCCCCATCCCACTGCGGTCACCTGTGGTAACCGCAGCAGCGAACCCACCGATCTCACCGGGCAGGATCGAACGGACCCGATCAGAGATGGCCATCCTCATCGCCGTGACGCGCACCCCTTCGGTCGCCCCTCCGGGCGGCGCAATTGTCATCACTGGAACGCGGGTGTATCCAACCGCGCCGAGACGCTGAAACCAGGCATGGCGGCGGAAATCGAACCCTCCGGGCTCGACCGGGCCTTGCGGTGGTGACAGGTGGCCCGTGGTCATAATCCTTTGGCCCGGTGCCAGCGATGCCGGTTCGCCATGTAATGAAAGCCGGACGCGCTGCGGGCGGCGGTCCTCGGGCACGTCCCCTATGCGCACCTGGTCCAGCGTCACCCGCAACGCGTCCGAGGCAGAGCGATCCATGGCCACGACCCGCCCCTCGATCGGACCGTAATAACGCCAAGACAGAACCGGCTCTGCGACCGAGTGGGCCCGCGCGCCGGCCAGTACAAAGCCAGCCGCGATCAGCGCGCCCCCCGTTACCAACGCAGCCCAACCGGTTCGCATCTTGCGACCGGCCCAGACCAGGCCCAACATCAGCGCCAACAGGCACGAATAAACCTGCCAACCCGGTTCGAACCGGAGACTGAAGTACAGACCAATGCCGAAGGCCAGACATATCGGAGACCACTGAAACAAATACCCGGTCTGGTTCAGCAATGCGGCCTCGACCCGTGCCAGAACACGCATGGTTGCCCCCGTCCTTCGGGCTCGTTAGACAGACGCCAAACTATGCCAGACACGGTTACCAAAAGGTTAATCCAAACAATGTCCGATCAGGTCGTCACCCGTTTTGCCCCTTCACCCACCGGTTTTCTGCATATTGGCGGAGCCCGTACCGCGCTGTTCAATTGGCTTTATGCCCGTGGGCGCGGCGGCAAGTTCCTGCTGCGGATCGAAGACACCGACCGTGAACGCTCGACCCCCGAGGCGACTGCGGCGATCTTGCAGGGAATGGAATGGCTGGGACTGGACCATGATGGCGACGTCATCAGCCAGTTCGAGGGGGCAGCGCGTCACGCCGAAGTGGCCCATCAGCTGCTGGACGAGGGCAAGGCATACAAGTGCTTTTCGACTCAGGACGAAATCGCCGAATTCCGCGAACAGGCCCGGGTCGACGGCAAATCAACACTGTTCCGCAGCCCTTGGCGTGATGCCGACCCGGCGACCCACCCGGACGCGCCTTTCGTGATCCGCATCAAGGCTCCTCAAGACGGCACAACCGTGATCCGCGATCAGGTGCAGGGCGACGTGACCATCCGCAACGATCAGCTGGACGACATGATCTTGCTGCGCTCAGACGGGACACCGGTCTATATGCTGGCTGTTGTGGTCGATGATCACGATATGGGCGTGACCCATGTGATCCGCGGTGACGATCACCTGAACAATGCCGCGCGCCAAATGATGATCTATGAGGCGATGGGCTGGGATGTTCCAGTCTGGGCACATATCCCGCTGATTCACGGACCGGACGGCAAGAAACTGTCGAAACGTCACGGCGCCTTGGGCGCCCAGGAATACCAGGCGATGGGCTACCCTGCGGCAGGTATGCGCAACTATCTGGCCCGTCTCGGCTGGAGCCACGGCGACGACGAGTTTTTCACCGACGAACAGGCGAAGGAGTGGTTCGATCTTGACGGAATTGGTAAAAGCCCGGCCCGCTTCGACTTGAAAAAGCTCGAAAATCTCTGCGGGCAACATATTGCTGTTTCGGATGACGCTGCACTGCGGCAAGAAATCGAAGCCTATCTGGACGCAGCGGAACTTCCCCGTCTGAGTGCGAAGCAATCAAGCGATCTTGAACGTGCGATGTATTGTCTTAAGGATCGTGCGCGTACATTCCCGGAACTGCTTGAAAAAGCTTACTTTGCACTGATTTCCCGCCCCATTAACCCGGATGAAAAAGCAGCCAAGGCACTGCAATCTGTATCCGACGGTATACTGAAAGAATTGACGCCGCACCTGCAAAATGCTAGCTGGTCGCGAAACGAACTGGAGGAGGCCCTCAACGCCTTTGCAGAGGCACAGGGGATCAAGTTTGGCAAACTGGCCGGCCCTCTTAGGGCGATACTGGCGGGTCGCGCTGTAACACCTTCGGTTTTTGACATGATGCTTGTGCTGGGGCGCGATGAGACTCTGGCGCGGCTTTCCGACGCAGCAAACTAATCCTGGGTTCATATTCAGGTAACGCTGCTCCGCTACGACCCGGTCAGCGCATCCGTGCGTGACCGCCGACCGCACAGCCGATCACTCTTTCGGCACGCGCATGAACGAGGAAGGGACAAAAATGACCGACAACAAAACAGCCACTCTAAAAGTCCATGGTCAAACTTACGAGTTGCCGGTTCATTCGCCAACCGCAGGACCTGACGTAATCGATATCCGTAAGCTCTATGGCCAGGCTGGCGTATTCACCTATGATCCTGGCTTTACGTCGACGGCCAGCTGCGACAGCACCATCACCTATATCGACGGTGAAAAGGGCGAGCTTCTGCACCGCGGTTACCCGATCGACCAACTGGCTGAGAAATCCCACTTCCTCGAGGTTTGCTACCTGCTGCTGTACGGAGAGTTGCCAGCCGCCAAGGATCTGGAAAAGTTCGAAACCACCATCACCCGTCACACCATGCTGCACGAGCAGATGCAGTATTTCTACCGCGGTTTCCGCCGTGACGCGCATCCGATGGCGATCATGGTTGGCGTAGTTGGCGCAATGTCGGCCTTCTACCACGACTCGACCGACATTTCGGACCCGCATCAGCGCGAGGTCGCCTCACATCGTCTGATCGCCAAGATGCCGACCATTGCGGCCTGGGCGTTTAAATACCACATCGGTCAGCCCTTCGTGTATCCGCGCAACGATCTGGACTATGCGTCGAACTTCCTGAGCATGTGCTTTGCCGTTCCGGCTGAAGATTATGAGGTCAACCCGATCCTAAGCCGCGCGATGGACCGGATTCTGACTCTGCACGCGGATCACGAACAGAACGCATCGACATCGACCGTGCGTCTGGCCTCGTCTTCCGGCGCGAACCCGTTCGCCTGTATCGCTGCCGGCGTTGCCTGCCTTTGGGGCCCTGCCCATGGCGGCGCAAACCAGGCCTGTCTGGAGATGCTGGAAGAAATCGGCTCGGTCGATCGAATCCCCGAATATATCGCCCGCGCCAAGGACAAGAACGATCCGTTCCGCCTGATGGGCTTTGGCCACCGCGTCTACAAGAACTTCGACCCGCGTGCCAAGGTGATGAAGCAGTCTGCAGACGAAGTGCTGGATCTGCTGGGCATCGAAAACAACCCGAAATTGCAGGTTGCAAAGGCGCTTGAAAAACAGGCGCTGGAAGATCCGTATTTCTCCGAGAAGAAACTGTTCCCGAACGTGGATTTCTATTCGGGCATCATCCTCGAGGCGATGGGTTTCCCGACCTCGATGTTCACTCCGATCTTTGCGCTGTCGCGCACCGTTGGCTGGGTCAGCCAATGGAAAGAGATGATTGCCGATCCTCAGAACAAGATCGGTCGTCCGCGCCAGTTGTATCTGGGCGAAACCAAACGCGATTACGTGGACATCGAGAACCGCTGATCGCCGCGATTGAATGCCAAAGCCCCGGACCTGGATCCGGGGCTTTTTTCTATAGCAGGGTCAATTGATCACCAATCTGAGCCGGGCGGGCAAACAAATCGTATCGCAAAGGTGGTGTGCGCGTCGCCAGCCCCAGACGTTTGACCGCCAGCGCGAACCGCTTGGCAATCAGTCCTGCGTATTCCCCTTCACCACGCATCCGGTGACCCCAGCGTGGGTCATAGTCCCTGCCCCCATGCATTTCACGCAGCTTTGACATGATCTTTTCGGCGCGTGCTGGCTCGTGATCCTTCAGCCAACCCTGCCAAAGTTCCGAAACTTCGCGCGGCAGGCGCAACATTATCCAGCTGGCGGCATCCGCGCCCGCGTCCCTGCCCGCCTCAAGCAAGTATTCCAGTTCGTGATCCGTTAGCCCCGGAATCACTGGAGACGTCATGACCCGCACCGGTACACCCGCCTCGGTCAGTCGGCGAATGATGGCCAGCCGCCGCCGTGGTGACGGTGCGCGCGGCTCCATCCGGCGGGACAAATCTGCATCCAGTGTGGTCAGCGAAATCCCGACCCGGACCAACCCCTTCGTCGCCATCTGTGCCAGAATATCCAAATCCCGCTCGATCAATGCCCCTTTGGTGACAATGCCGACAGGATGGTTGAACTCCTGAAGAACCGAGAGGCAATCTCTCGTTATTTTGCGGTTTTTCTCTATCGGCTGATACGGGTCCGTATTTGTTCCCAATGCGATGGTCGCCACTTTGTAGCTCTTGGCAGATAGCTCTTTGCGTAGGGTATCCGCCGAATTCGGGCGGGCAATCAGGCGGGTTTCAAAATCCAGACCCGGAGACATTCCCAGATAGGCGTGAGTCGGGCGGGCAAAGCAATAAACGCAGCCATGTTCGCACCCGCGGTAAGGGTTGATCGAGCGGTCAAAAGGCAGGTCTGGCGAGCGGTTATACGTAATCAGGCTGCGCGCGACCTCATCTCTGACATCTGTCCGTAAAGGCGGGATATCCTCTTCAATCTCCCAGCCGTCGTCACAGGGCACCGTGTCGAACTGCTCGAACCGACCAGCTGTGTTTGAGGCGGCTCCCCGGCCTCGGATATGCGGTGCAGCCATATTTGTTCCCGTTATGTTCACCTCTTGGTTATATAGGTTTTCATGGAACCCGACAAGCAGGCTGCACAGTTTCGAGGATTTTTCAGCCACTTGATCCCGACGAGACCAGAAAGCAGGAAATTGAACAGAATGCAGGATCATCTTGCAGAAAATTCTGTCGAGCCGAGCAAGAATCTGACGTATAGGTCGGTCTCGAAACTACTGAGGTCGCAATCGTCACAGTCAAACTGCGGCGTTTTGGCCAAAACGGCAAAAATGCCACCACGGGCCGTATGGTCCGCACAGCTCAGGGAAGCGCCCCATGTCCGACGAAGAAGACATCGTCCTGTCCGAACTCAACGACGAAGAACTTGTCGAACAGATGTTCGACGATCTTTACGACGGTCTGAAAGAAGAAATCGAAGAAGGTGTAAACATCCTGCTGGAACGCGGATGGACTCCTTATAACATTCTGACCAAGGCTCTGGTCGGTGGTATGACCGTTGTTGGCCACGACTTCCGCGACGGCATCCTGTTCGTCCCCGAAGTTCTGCTGGCTGCCAACGCGATGAAAGGCGGCATGGCCATCCTCAAGCCGCTGCTGGCCGAAACCGGCGCACCGCGCGTCGGCAAGATGGTCATCGGCACCGTGAAGGGCGACATCCACGACATCGGCAAGAACCTGGTTTCGATGATGATGGAAGGTGCAGGTTTCGAGGTTGTCGATATCGGCATCAACAATCCGGTCGAAAACTATCTGGAAGCGCTGGAAAGCGAACAGCCCGACATTCTGGGCATGTCGGCCCTGCTGACCACGACCATGCCTTATATGAAGGTTGTGATCGACACGCTGGTCGAACAAGGCCTACGCGAAGAATATATCGTTCTGGTTGGAGGCGCACCGCTGAACGAAGAGTTCGGCAAAGCGATCGGTGCAGACGGTTACTGCCGTGACGCGGCTGTGGCCGTGGAAATGGCCAAGGATTTCGTCTCGCGCAAGCACAACCAACTGGCCGGCTGATCGGACAATTTATGTGTTCAAGGGTCGTCCGGTTTTCGGGCGGCCCTTTTTTGTTTCCGCAAGCTGCACTATCTGTCGCATAGATTTCCGAGGGGTGCCCGATGCAAAAGGACAAATTGCCGGACGATGCCAGCCTGACAACCAAGGGCTACGCCGCTGACACGCAGGGGCAAATTCTGCTGTTGGCCTGCGGTGCACTTGCGCGCGAGATTCTGGATTTAAAACGCCGAAACGGCTGGGACCACATGGCGCTGACCTGTCTGCCCGCGATTCTGCATATCCACCCGGAAAAGATCACTCAGGCGGTTCAGGAGGCGGTGGCAAAGCATCGCGATCACTATGATCAGATCTTTGTTGTCTATGCTGACTGCGGCACTGGCGGCTTGCTGGAGAAAGCGTGCAAGGAATTGGGCGTTGAGATGGTAAAAGGCCCCCACTGCTATTCTTTCTTCGAAGGAAATCAAGCATTTGAGGCCCGGGGCGAGGATGAAACCACCGCCTTTTACCTGACTGACTTTCTGGCGCGCCAGTTCGATGCCTTTGTCTGGAAACCTCTCGGCCTCGACCGGCACCCGGAACTGCGCGACATGTATTTCGGCAATTACACCAAGCTGGTCTATCAGGCGCAGATCGAAGATCCTGACCTGACCGCCCGCGCCCGTGAATGCGCCGCGCGGATGGGTTTGGAGTTCGAACGTCGCTTTACCGGCTATGGCGATCTCGAATCCACGCTGACGGATTGGGCAAACCGCAAACCGGCAGATTGAACCGCGTCAGGCGTTTTCCTGCGCGACGTCACGGATGCGTTCGATCATCGCACGCAGCCCGTTTGAACGCTGCGCCGACAGGTGATCGTTCAGACCCAGACGCGCCAGTTCACCACCTGCGTCCACCTTGGGCACCTCGTTGACCGGCAGCCCGTTATACAGCGACCGCAATACCGCGATCAGCCCCCGCACAATCAGCGCGTCACTGTCACCGTCAAAGCGAAAGACACCACCTTCGATAATGGGGTGCAGCCAAACTTGACTTGCGCAGCCGTTAACTTTTGTGGCTGGCACCTTGAGCGCGTCGTCGAGCGGCTCCATCGCTTTGCCCTGATCAATGACATGGCGGTACCGGTCTTCCCAGTCCTCCAGAAATTCGAAATCCTCGACAATTTCCTCAAAGGCAGGCGTGGCCATTTTGCGGCGGTCCTTTTGTTGCGATCACAATTGTGACCTATGCCGCCGACCTGCGCCTGTCCACCCCCAAGCGTGGCTTTTCAAACCGTGGAATTTGCGATAACCCATTGCTGGAATTACTGCTCTGGACGCCTGCACCATGCAAAAAACGTTTACTGTTCTTCTGGTCGCCGCCCTGACCGTCTCTGGCTGCAGCAGCTGGAGGGACTCGCGAGCCAACCCGTCCAACTGGTTCGGGTCAGGCACACCGGTTGAACCGGCAGAAAATGACGCCAATGTTCTGGTTCCGGAAAAAAAGGAAGGCGGCGGGCTGTTCTCTCGCCCCGAGGCCGAGGACACCAGCGTTCCGATTGCCAGAATTGACGAATTGCGGATCGACCCAACCGCAGGCGGCGCAATTGTCTATGTAGCTGGAACCGCAGCCCGCCAGGGAGCATACAACGCTCAGCTTGTTCGCACGGTGAGTGACGAGAACCAGAAGAACGGCATTCTGGAATTCACGTTCCGCGTGAATTACCCAACCAAGGCGACCAATCAGGGTACCGAGCGATCACGCATGGTGTCGGACGCCATCAACATCAGCAGGAAAGACCTGGAGAGCACGCGTTTGGTACGGGTCGTAGGACAGCAGAACGCATTGGAATCCCGTCGCCGGTAACCGGCGTTACAGCGATACAACCTCGACGTTCTGACCCTTTGCAGCCAGCGCGATCTTGCCGTCGCAAAGTTTCAGGGCGTCTTCGCCGAACACCTCGAATCGCCAGCCAGACATGGAGGGCAACTCCCGCTCGCCCGCTGCAATCTGGTCCAGTTCCGAACTGGTGGCGATCAGCTTGGCAGCCACGCCCGAACTTTCGGTTTTAGACTTCAACAGCACCCGCAGCAAATCCGCCAACGCCGGGTTCACCTTCAATTTGTCACGGCTGTTGTCGACGCGCGGCAATCGGTCCGAGGGACAGTTCACCCCTTCTTTGACGGCCGTTAATATACCCTCGGCAATTGCACCTTTTCGCGCCTCGCGCAGCAGCAGGCGCGAGCCGCCCAGATCGGACGGAGACTTGGGTTTGGTCGAGGCCAGCTCGATCAATGCATCATCCTTGAACACCCGGCTGCGCGGGACGTTGTTTTCCTGCGCATAAGCCTCGCGGAACTGTGCCAGCGCGCGCACCACGGCTAGAAACTTGGCCGAGTTCGTCCGTGTCTTTACCCGTTTCCACGCATCTTCGGGGCGAACATCATAAGTCGTGGGCAAGGTCAGTGTTCGCAACTCCTCGGCCACCCAATGACTGCGCTTCGATTTTTCCAGCTGGGTTGCAAGGTGTTCGTAGATCTGACGCAGATGGGTCACGTCGGCCAACGCATAGGTCTTTTGCGCCTCGGACAATGGCCGCCGGGACCAGTCGGTAAAGCGCGACGTCTTGTCCACCCCCTGCTTGCAGATCTTGCGTACCAGGGTTTCATAGCCCACCTGCTCGCCAAAGCCACAGACCATCGCGGCAACCTGGGTGTCGAACAAGGGCGTGGGAAAGACACCCGCCTCTACCCAGAAAATCTCAAGGTCCTGACGAGCAGCGTGGAAGACCTTGACCACGTTCTCGTTTCCAAACAGTTCATACAGCGGGTCCAGCGACAACCCGTCCGCCAGCGGATCGACTAGAACCGCGCTGTCTTCGCCCTCGGACGGAACTGCCAGCTGAATCAGGCAGAGTTTCGAATAGTAGGTCCGCTCGCGCAGAAACTCGGTATCTACGGTGACATAGTCATATTCCGCCGCGGCCTTGCAGAAATCGGCCAGCTCTTGCGTCGTTGTCAGGGTTTTCATGCGCGATGCTATTCTTGCTCTTGTTATCTTCGGCTGATCATCTTGTCCGTACCCAGCCGTAGTGCAGACCATAGGCTGATTATGACACATGTGTAAATCACCCCGAGACGTTCAGGGCAGCAACACCGGAGTCCGATCTCCACTGGCGTAACGGCGCAACACTGCGGGATAAAGCTTGTGCTCCCACACCAGCACGCGGGCGGCCAGGTCTTCAGGCGTGTCGCCAGGTTCGATGTTCACCCGTGCCTGCCCTAGGATCGGGCCATCATCCAGCGCCGCCGTCACCTCGTGGACCGAACATCCATGTTCGGCATCCCCGGCCTCAATTGCGCGGGCATGGGTATTGAGCCCTTTGTATTTCGGCAGCAGCGAAGGGTGGATGTTCAGCATCCGCCCCTGAAAGCGTGAAACGAAATCGCCGGTCAGTACCCGCATGAACCCGGCAAGGGAAACAATATCGGGTTGCGCCTGTTCCAATGGTTTCAACAATTCGGCCTCAAACGCGGCCCGGTCGCCCTTGAAGGGGCGATGGTCTATCGACGCCGTCGGGATGCCGCGCGCGGCCGCTTTTTTCAGCCCGCCTGCCTCGGCGTCATTCGACAGAACCAGACAGGGCCGCGCCGGGTGGTCTCCGATCATGCTGTCGATCAGCGACACCATGTTGGAACCACCCCCGGAAATCAGGATGGCGACGCGTTTTTCACTCACAGCAGCTTGCCCGAATAGTTCATGCCGGGGGTGCCGGTGACGGTGCCAAGACGTGAAACCGTCTCACCCGCCTTGGCCAAAAGCGCAGTCAGCCCGTCGGCGCGATCTTCGGCGCAGACTACGATCATACCGACGCCGCAGTTGAAGGTCTTCAGCATCTCGGTCTCGGCGATACCGCCAGTTTCGGCCATCCAGCGGAAGACGGGCGGCAGGTCCCAGGCGTTCAGGTCGATCTCGGCGCCCAGCCCCTCGGGCAGAACGCGCGGCAGGTTCTCGGTCAGACCGCCGCCGGTGATATGGGCCAGCGCGTGCACGCCCCCTGCCCGGATCACCTGCAGCGCTGGTTTCACATACAGCCGCGTGGGCGTCAGCAGTACCTCGCCCAGCGAGCCGTCCCCAAAGGGCGACGCGGCATCCCAGCCCAGACCCGACATTTCAACCAGCTTGCGCACCAGCGAATAGCCGTTCGAGTGCACCCCGTTCGAGGCCAGACCCAGCAGAACATCACCCTGCTTAACGTCTGCGGGCAGATGCGCTCCACGCTCCATCGCACCGACCGAGAACCCGGCCAGATCGAAATCACCGTCGGGGTACATGCCGGGCATCTCAGCCGTCTCACCACCGATCAGCGCGCAACCAGACTGCACACAGCCCTCGGCAATGCCTTCGATGATCCGCGCGGCGGTGTCGGTATCCAGCTTGCCGGTGGCGAAATAGTCGAGGAAGAACAGCGGCTCGGCACCCTGGCAGATCAGGTCGTTGACGCACATTGCCACCAGATCGATGCCCACGCCATCGACTACACCAGTATCAATGGCGATCCGCAGCTTGGTGCCAACGCCGTCGGTCGCACCCACCAGAATCGGATCCTGATACCCGGCATCCTTCAGATCGAACAAGGCACCAAACCCGCCCAGCCCGCTCATCACGCCCGAGCGGTTGGTCCGCTTGGCCGCGGGCTTGATCCGGTCGACCAGAGCGTTCCCTGCATCAATATCAACGCCTGCATCGGCATAGGTGATTCCGTTCTTGCCCGTCGTCATGGCCAGCCCCTCATGAATGGTTCCCGCGCGGGTTATTCGATTGTGCGTCCTGTTGCAACGGTCAGGCTTGACGCGGGCGTTCACCGTGATAGGCAAAGCGCTCAGGCGGGCCTGTAGCTCAATTGGTTAGAGCAGAGCGCTCATAACGCTTTGGTTGGGGGTTCGAGTCCCTCCGGGCCTACCAGAAAATCCGCCAACTTATTGTTTTTATTAAGCTTAACTACTTCACGGGGTAAGACTTCCACCCTCAATGGAATCAAACACTTAGGTTGTCGACTACCCCACGAAATTCAAAACCTAACCGAATCCACCTCTGGCCGCCCGGTAGCTTTTCCGGCGTCGGCACGTCGTGGCGTTCCTACCAATCCGTGATCGCTGCCCAATGATCCTGCGTCTTGGTGGTGCACCTGCCGGAATGCAGATCGGTCACGGCATTCTCAAGCTATCGCCACCACTGGATCTTGAGATTCACTCCGTGCAATTTTACCCAGTCGCGCTATGCGGACTGCCAGTCACCGATCGGGCGGTCTTCAAGTTCTTTATCGCCCTCATCGCCACCAATGCTGTTGTCCAGATCAATGTCGGCTCGGGTCCATTTGTTGCCATTGGCGTCCGTAGCCGTGTAGGTGGTCGAGGAGTTCTTCGTTCCGATGGCAGCATATTCTGCCTGTGTCAGGCTCTTGGCGTTGGCCGTCTGATCTGCGCCGGCTACGCCTGTAGGATCGCTGTCGATTGTGTTTGCCTCGGTCCCATCAGCTACGTTCAGATCTGAGCGAACCTCAACCTCAGAATGACCTTCGACCGTGTCGACATCGGTAAATCGGGCAATGTCATTGGCCGCAGGAGTTTCAGAGGTATCAACCAGCGCGGTCGCGTCCGATAGACGCGCCTCAAGCAGATCCTTTACCAAGCAGATCCTTTACTTTGACATCTACAGATGATCTGCCACCCAGTCCGAGAAGGCCGGTATATGGCCGATCTCTCCGTAAACCTCCACCTGAGACAGTGGAAGCCAACCGCCTCTTCGAAACGACTTATAGCGCTTATAGGCCGAGAACCTCAGGGTTCGAAAAATACAAAAACAAAAGGACCATTAGCGCAATGAATGCCAATGTAAGAATAACCCGCCAAAAAAAGCTGGTAACAACTCCTATTAATGCAGATTGAAACACCAACTCTCCCGGATCGCTACTGTAGTCGAAGAATGACGGAAGAAACACAAAGGCAATTCCTGCGGCGGCAGCACCTACTAGTACTCGCCCCATGTAAGGCCATAGAGCATTTGCAACGAGACCTATGGCGGCAGCCATCGCTATGGGGTACCAAGTCTCAGAAAAATCATAGTTTTCAGTTAGCACGGCGAAGGACAACAACCCGACGCCGGCTCCAAAAACGATACTTGCGGGAGTGTACTCACTCCTATTTACCTGATTGCGTGCTTCTGGCTTTGCCGTCACAGGAGCTTTCTTTTTGGGAGGGGGTGCTGGCTTCGGACTTTCAGGGAGTAAACCTCTTCCCGCGCAGTTCCAACACGTAACCCAGTTTTCGTGCGTCGATTGACCACTACCCCCACAAGCCGAACATCTGGCCGAAGTATTGGATGCGACGTACCCGTTTCCACCACACCTAATACAAGACTTGTATCCGTCTAAAATCGAACCGGATCCGCTACATGTCGGACAACTCGCCATAACAATTCACCAAATCAAAAAATTGCCCAACAATGTACCAGAAGAGAAAATCTTTAGCTACTCTGGCAGAAATACGGTTCCTACGTTCTCGATCTCAATTTCCCATCTTCCGCATTTTTTTGATGTACCGCTCCAGTATATTGATCGCCGCGCCCCATGTATTGGGACCTTGATTGCTGTTGATGCTCTCGCCGATGTCCTGCGGTGATATTCCCTGCTCACGACATCAGCAGCAGTGTTAAGGGCTTCATCGAACGCCGATATGGAGTGATCATCCTCTAAGATTTTTGGATCTCGCTTCCGGTCCTGCCGCGGGCGCTGTCGGCGCGGTAACCTGGCTGGGTATCGATCGCTTCCACCGAATTTCCATGCTCGTTTCGACGCAGAGCTTTCCCGGGAGGATGTCGCTTCTGGTTTAACCGTTCTAGCCGCCTATCTCACTTTCACGACGCTGATCCGTCGGGCGTCTATTCCGACCTCCTGAAATGCTTCTACTATGGTTTACAACGCGTCGACCAAGGTTGCTTTCAGCTTCCGGGACTTCTGTATAGGTATGAACCTTGATCTGGTGTCGCTGCGCTGCGCTGCGACCACCAACCGAGCCGTATGGCAACTACGATTATCTCGTACCCGTAGATACGGTTCGTATCGACCAGATCGCGGACAGGAGTATCGTTGCGCGCACCCACCTTGAATTTCTTACCATTGGCGTGATGGCGGATGATGGGAAAGTCCTTCATACAGCGTTGCCCGACGTCCGCGATATGGCGGGCCTCAATCATCGCCGGATTAACGCCGCCCCCCTGACCCGTGCTTGCCACCGTCGACGGTTTCCTGTGCGAAAGTGTTGCCGTAGCCCATTCGAGCGAATTCAACGTTACCAACATGGTAGTTTCCAGCCGCCCGGAGTGCCTCAGATCAGCACTTGCGGGACTGGTCAGAGAATTTGAATAACGGAAGGTTTCTGACTCATCCGAACCATTGAGGAGTGAAGATGAGACGGAAAGCTGGAACTGCAACATGCCTGTCATCTGCCTTACGGGAAGGCGTCCAGCCTCCAATTCACGTTCCAGTTACCGACGGAGCTTCAGGGACAGGTGGGCGCAAGCACAACGCGTGATGTGGCCTGATCTTAATGTTTTGCCTGAGCCAGGTATTGATGACGGCTTGAGCGTGTTGTTGGCGAGAGGACGAAGAACCTTCGCCAACGGCAGCCGCATCTGATAACGTTCGATCACCAGAAATGCTGCTATTTCCGCCTGAATCCCCGGAGGTATGGTTTTGAGACGGCTGCTTTTTCTCCTTCTCGCGACTGTCGTGACAGTCGTGTCTGCCAATGCTGAGACGGATGTGGAACTGGAACTGGTATTGCTGGCCGACGCATCATCGAGCATTCGTGGAGATGAATTCGATCTACAGATCGGAGGATATGCACGGGCCTTCCGCGATCCGCAGGTGGTGCGGGCGATAGAGGATCTTGGCGGGAATGGAATTGCCATTACGTTTGTCCAGTGGAGCGCAACATTCCAGCAATTCGATATTGTACCCTGGCGAAGAGTTCATGACGCGGAAAGTGCAGAAGCTTTTGCCGAGGCGATTGAACACCAAGCGCGTCAGGTTGTCAGCTTTGGCACAGCTACGGGCAGTGCCCTTGCCTACGGCGAAAAGCTTTTTGGTCGTAACGCGTTCCGAAGCAAACGGAAGGTGATCGACATTACGTCGGATGAACACTCTAACCAGGGTCCGCATCCCCGGAACGTGCGCGACGCTATTGTGGAACAGGGCATCACGATCAACGGTCTGGCGATCCTCGATGACAGTTTTAAACTGGAAGCCTATTTCAGAGACGCTGTGATTGGTGGGCATGGCAGTTTCGTTATCGTTGTCGACACATATGCGGATTTCGCTTGGGCAATTCGCCTGAAGCTGTTGCATGAAATTAGTGGTGAGCCAATTTCGTAACGAAAGTCATTGGTAGAAAACGATCTGACGGACGTCCGGAAGCCACTTTGCTGGAACTCTCGAATATCCGCTCTGAACCCCAACAGGTCATTTCGGAGAGGCTGGTTTGCCGCATTCACATTGGCCCGCGCTCCAGTTCCTGGTGGACATTCGCGACCAGATATTGCAATTCCCAAAAGCGCTAAAAAGGTGAGCTTTCAATGTCGCTTCAAGGCGTTGCTATATTGCAGTCGTTCTTCGAATTGACCTGACTTAGTGGTTGAGACGACCGAACAGCCCGACAACGCGCTATTTCATAGATGTTGCTAGAACTTGATCCGCGATCCAATCGAACACAAGCCTGGGACCCCGGCCCGAACTGGTATGGCTCCGTGACATTACATAACCAGCGTCGCTAGTGACCAAATCGTCCGTAACGGTCACCAGAGAGCCTTTGCTGAGCAAATCATCAATCAATCCAATCCAGCCCAAAGCGACGCCATCGCCTGACAAAGCAGCCTGAGTGACCATGTCGTAATTGTTGAAACTGATGTAGTTTTTCTTCCTTTCGCCAGTTATGCCAAAGCTATCAAACCACCCTTGCCAGGTTTGCCAGGCTGCGGTTGCAGGTTTTGAAAGGCTCAGAAGTTGAACATCCAGCAAGTCCGCGGGATATTGGATTGGTCCAATCTTCTCTAATAGCTGAGGGCTGCAAACAGCGGCGACGACTTCTTCCAAGAGTAATATTTCATCAGGTTTGATCCGGTCTTTCGGCGCAACATGGATATGAATGTCGCAATCGGTATCATCCAAACCGGGCGGCACAGTTGAGGCCAAAATCTGAATTTCGATTTCATCCCCAATTTCCTCTCGGAGGTAACCAAGACGCGGTAGCAACCAGAAAGTTGAGAACGCAAAATCGGCTGAGATTCGAACCCTGGGTTTGGTTTTGCGTTCAAGCAAAGAATTTACCGCATAGTTCATCTGCGTCATTGCGGGTCTGACAACATTCAAAAGCCGCAACCCCTCGTATGTCAGTGAAACGCCACGGTGTTCTCTCTTGAAGAGGACGACGCCCAGATCAACCTCCAAACCTTTTATCCGTTGCGAGATCGAGGACTGGGTCAGCCCGAGAGCGTCTCCGGCACTTGTAAAGTTCCCGTGTTTCGCAACCATTTCGAACGCATAAAGCGCCACAAGGTTGCGACTTAGATTGGTATTAACTCTGCTAATGTCATCCATAACTACTCAGCTACTGCAAAAGAGAGAAAATATATACCAAAAACTGTGCTAATGGGCGCGAACGCAGCCCTGTGAGAGAAACACGGGAGCCAATGATAACCAAACAAAGCCGCGGCCATAAGCGCGGACAGACATCCGATTAACGAGATTCACGTGCATACGTTGGCTCTAAGAAGCTGAGAATTTCGGCAAATCTTAACTCCCGGACCCAATGAGATTGGCGAAGCAACTTGTTTGCATCGTTGGTCTCATTGGTTTCCCGGGAATATGGGCGGTCGGGTCAAAACAGACAGACTGCTCGGCCTGAAAACAATAAAAACAGGGAGAAGTTGATTATGGCAATAAAGCCACCTCTTTCAGAGCTTCCGATTAAGACCGCTGATAACGGTTTTTATCGGGGGTTCAGCGTCAACGTCACGGTGATCAGTAAGATCATCATCAGTTTGCTGGTAGTCTGGTGCATCGTGTGGCCAACCCAGGCAGGCAGGATCCTCGGCGACTGGAACGCAGCCATTCTGGCTCAGTTTGCTGCATGGTACATCTGGGTCGTAACCGGGTTTGTTATCGTCTGTATTGGTTTGGCCATCTGGCCAGCCGCAGGACGTTTGAACCTGGGTGTTGACGGTGAAAAGCCGGAATTCTCAAATTTCTCATGGTTTTCGATGATGTTCGGTGCAGGTATCGGTGTTGGAATGTTGACCTGGGCCGTTGCGGAACCTGTCGCGCATTTCAAGAACAACCCATCGGTTATTCAGGGAGTCACCACAGCCTTAGATGCAGACAACGTGCGTACCGCTTACGTCTGGTCCTACTTGCATTGGGGCTTGGGCGCCTGGGCGTGCTACGCGATTGCAGGTCTGGCACTGGCGTTCTTCAGCTATCGCCGTGGGCTACCGCTGACGATCCGCTCATCCCTGACACCGCTTTTTGGCAAGGCACTTTCGGGAAATCTTGGGCACCTGATCGATATCGTTGCCGTTGTTGCCACGATCCTCGGTGTGGCGCAGACACTTGGCTTCGGTGTCGAGCAATTTGTGGCGGGTCTGACACGTATCGGCATTGGCGGTCTGGCAAATACGGACGGTTCAGCCACAACTCTAGGCATCGTAGTCGCCCTACTGGTCATTATGGGGGCTTCGACGATGTCGGCTTTGTCCGGTGTGGGTAAGGGCATCAAGTGGCTTTCGAACATCAACATGGCATTGTCGATCTTCCTTTTGAGTTTCTTCATCCTGTTCGGGGCGACATTCTTTGGTGCCAAGGCCTTTTTTGTCGGCATCTGGGATTACCTGATTGCTTTGCCCTGGCTCAGCTTCAACGTCTATGCATCAGATGGCGTCGAAGGGTCCGAATCTTTCCTGCTGGCACAATGGCAGGGCTGGTGGCCAGTGTTTTACTGGGCGTGGTGGATTGCGTTTGCTCCGTTCGTGGGGCTGTTCCTGGCGCGTATCTCGCGCGGTCGTTCCATCCGTGAGTTTGTTCTGGGCGCAATGATCGTGCCCTCGCTGATGTGCTTTGTCTGGTTCGCATGGGCTGGAGGCACCGCCATCGACCTTGAGCTGAACGGAAACGCGAATGGTGTGATCCTTGATGCAGCCAATGGTGACAAGATCTTTGCCATGACCACGTACATGCTCGCGCCGATAGCGGAGTTCCTTGCATGGGCAATGGCGGTAGTGATCGTGATCCTGTTGATGACGTTCCTTGTCACCTCGGCTGACTCGGCTGTGCTAATCGTGAATACGATCAATGCGGCTGGTGACGAAGGTCCCAAGGCTCGTCCGCATATCATGTTCTGGGGTGCTGCTCTGGCATTGGTGGTTGGTGGCTTGCTGATCTCAGGCGGAACAGGAGCAATCCAAACTGCGATGGTCATCGGGGCGCTGCCATTCTCAATTGTCATGGCGCTAATGTGCATCGCGTTGATCAAAGCGATCTGGAACGATGGGCGCCGCGAAGCCGCCGGCGTCGCATCAACTATTGATCCAGAAACATCGACGATGCCAGCCGAATAATTTTCGTGTATCCAACTGTGACCCCAGGTCAAAACTGGGGTCACGAATAGGATAAAGACATTTGCAGAAATTTACCGAAAATACGAGTTCAAGCGCGGCATACTGACGGCTAAATTATAGTCGAAAACGTTCCGCGGACCGAAGTTTGCAAAGCCTGCTTTGTGCAAAGCTGCAATCGATGATGGTAGATGCTGCAAACGCAGCGAATGGCGGCGTGACGGCCAGTCGCTAAATGCACCCGTTTCAAGGGGAGCGACTCTGGCAACCTTCCCGACCGCGTCACTCATTCTTGCAAGTTATTCTCTGGCAAATTTGGCCGACTTTTCCGAGGATGAATCGGAATTTCTGCCAACCTCGGTGTCCCAATGACATCGAAAGTTGCCTATTTCTTTTCTTCTCAACACCTCTTCAAGGAAAAACATTTTAAATTTGTCCTGCATGGGTGTTTCTTCCATGAGTCTTTCCCCCTGTGACACTGAAGGAGACGAACGAATGAAACCTCCCGATAACAGCCTCGGACAGCTACTGCCCATCAGCAGGATTGAGTTCTGTGAATGGGCAGCTCGGCAGGACGTCGACCATTGTGTCGAGTGGCCGTTCGCAACCTTTCTCAATGGCTACGGACACATCAAAAACATAGGTGAGGGAACCACGGCTCATAGAGTGGTTCTGATCATGACATCAGGAAACTCACTATCGCCCGATCACATCACAGCACACGAGCCAGTAGTTTTTCACAACAGGTTGCGCGTGAACCCGAAACACCTGCGTTGGGCGACCACAAAAGAAAACTCAGATGACCGGCTGTTAGACGCAACTGTAATTTGAGGCAAAGACGTACTGACTGGTGTATCCGAGACTCCGAGCGAACAGTGCCGCACGTATGTCTATCAGTACAACAAAGGACGTCAAAAGCAGGTCCATCTCGGAGTATTCGAAACCGCTGATAAGGCAGCCGAAGTTGTAACAGCAGCCACGCGTGAAGATTCGTTAGCAAAGGAGCCAATCGTGCTGACAGTTAATGACAGCGACAAAATTTGCTCAGAATGCGGCGGTTCGAACAATGCTACGGCGGCTCGTTGGTGCCAGAAAGAACGAACGAGCCAGCACCTTACCAAGGAAGCAAGACGCGATCTCGTTGAGCTTCTCGCCGGGGATCCCGCTGGTACTGGTCCCGATCATTCCCGCGCGGTTCTGATCGACCTGATCGGCGCGGCAATCGTCAACAACAACGACATCGACGCCACGCCTGAGAGGCAGGCTGATGGTTCGATGAGGCAAAGGTGCAAGGTTAGCTCCGCGGCGTAAGAAAGGGCCCATCGTCCATCCTGCCTCACTTGGGTGCACCCAGCTATGAAATCGACGTGTTGCAGGGCCAAGAGTTGGGCAACGACGAAACCAAGCTCTACATAGAGGAAGCGGAGCGGAGAGCCATCGCATCAAGCCTTGGCAAGTGCATGTCGAGGCTCAAATGGTGAAAACAATTACCCCATGCCGAAAGTTCTAGTTACCTAATGCTCGCCAAAACCCCTTGTTTTTATATTTCTTTTTGACCTGCTCGCAGTCCCTACGGGCGTACCAAAACCGCAATGATCTAAAAAAAAAATGCGCACAATCTTCTCAGAACCCCGCTGTGATTTCCAATGGAGTTGAAGATAAATGCTCCGAGGTTCCGATTGTCTTTGCCCGATTCCGGTTCAAGCTGCCCCGGCGGTGGAAATGGCACCGGCAGTTCTTGGTGCTCAGACCATTCCGCGCAAACAGCCCCCCTTTTTAGTTTTGGCTACGGAATCTGACCTTTCCTCAGGTTGCGGCCTCATGCTTCTGGATAGGAGAAAGCTAAAGCCAAGCGGCACGCGCTCCTACCTAGGGCACGTCAAACCAAAATCAGGATGAGGTACGCAGATAAAGCTGCGAGCAATGCCAGCAGTCCTGCCGTTGCTGGACTTGTATCGGACCGCTTCTGCTCATGAAGAACGCCAGCGATGAAGGAGAGGAACGTCGATGCGCCGATTAAACCAAGCGCGACTATTTTCAACAAAACCGCAAAAGCAACACTCATCTTACTCCCCCCTACCGCAATAAATCTCACGTTGATCCTTTGATAGCTAGCAATTTGTTAAAAATATGTTTTTTCTTCCCGGCACCTACTTGGCCTTACGTTATTTCAAGGTTCACACGTTGCCTGCATTTTCTGGCACTTCAACCCCGGCCCGTCACCTACAAGAGCTTAGCCACTTGGTCTGATAGTCATCTCACCAGCCGACTTGTTCCGAACAATGTCGATCCGTTGCTTTCGGCCAGTCCATCCAAACACCTACTTCTCACCTTGCTTCGTTTCCGGATTCGTTTTCTTCTGCATCCCCGAGGCTGATTGTGAGGTCACATCGACATGGTAGGAAAAAACCAGCCCGCGACCCGTCTTGTTGTCTTCGTCGCCCCCAGCTTCAATATGTCGGCCACAATGGGATTTATTGATCCGTTCCGCGCCGCCAATTACCTGGACGGTCGCTCTTATTTCAGATGGGAATTCGTATCGGAAACCGGAGGGATTTGTGTTTCCAGCAATGGGGCTGGGATTGATACGCAAGCGCTGCGCGATCTCGACCCTGCCGCACCCGACCTTGCCATTATCTCGACCAGTTGGAACCCTGAAAAGCATCTGACTGACAAACTCGGTAGCGTTTTGCGCCAATGGGCGCGGTCTGGCACCACGTTGGGCGCGTTAGACACGGGGGCCTTTGTTCTGGCGCAGGCTGGGTTACTGAACGGGCGACGCGCGACGGTCCATTACGAACATATCGACGCCTTTCAGGAGCTTTACCCAGACATTGAAGTGGTCGAAAACCTCTATGCCCTGGATGGCAACCGGATTACCTGCTGTGGTGGTGGAGCTTCGGTGGATTTCGCGCTGCAGATTGTTCAGGGAATCCATGGCAGCGCGCAGGCCAATGCCGCCGCGCGGTATATCTTCCATGACCGCCTCCGAGGCCCAGCCGCCATGCAGCAGCCCGAAGGCAGCGAGCCGCTGGGGGCGCAGGTTCCAGCCACCCTGAAGACCGCCATTCAGGTGATGGAGTCGCATCTGGAAGACCCCCTGCCGATACCCGAAATTTGCGAAAAATCCGCTGTCTCGCATCGCCAACTCGACCGGCTGTTCGCCACCTATATCAAGAAGACACCGGCCCTGTATTACCGCGACATCCGGCTGGACCGGGCGCGTGGGTTGGTGACCCAGACCGAGTTACCGATTGCTCAGGTCGCTATGGCGTCAGGCTTTGCCAGCCAGGTCCATTTCAGCCGCTCTTACAAGGATCGCTTCGGTCTATCGCCCAGTCAGGACCGGACCGAAGGTCGTATTCCGTTCGAATACCGCGCTTGGCCGATGCACCGGAAGCCCAAAACCTGAACCAACCGTGTGGCGTAAATAGTTAACTAGATGGCGTAAAAAGTTAAGCTTACCTGCGCGGTTTGGAGGAACATAGCTTTAGCAAGCCAACCCTCCGGGCCAAACCCGGACGCGTTACGTGGAGCACAAAAATGAGCGCGCTGCCGTCCAAAGAGCAATTCGACCGGATATCCGACGGGTTCAGCCCCGACCCGTTCAACACCCAATCCCTGAAGGCCGAGGCCTATGTAGACCCAGCCTGGCATCAGGTGGACCTGAACGAAATCCTGGCCAAGACATGGCAATGGGTTTGCCATGTCGAAAAGCTGCGCGCGCCGGGGTCCTATGTGACGACTGAAATCGCAAACCGCCCCGTTGCCGTGGTGCGCGACCGCGAAGGCACGCTGCGCGCCTTCTACAACGTCTGCAAACACCGCGCCCATCATCTGTTGTCTGGTGAGGGTGAAACAACCCGCATAATGTGCCCCTACCACGCGTGGGTTTACAAGCTGGACGGTCAGTTGGTGCGCGCGCCCGAAACCGAGAGCCTGACCAACTTCAAAACCAAGGACATCTGCCTGGATCAGGTACAGGTCGAGGAATTTGCGGGCTTCATCTATGTCAACCTCGACCCCACCGCGCGGCCGTTGCGCGAGGTCTCGGGCAATTTGGAAACCGAAATCCGGCACTGGGCCCCGGATATCGAGAACCTGACCTTCGGCCACCGACTGACCTATGACATCAAGTCGAACTGGAAGAACGTCGTCGATAACTTCCTTGAATGCTATCACTGTCCGACCGCGCATAAGGACTTCTGCGATCTGGTCGACATGGACACCTACAAGGTGACCACCTACGGCATCTACTCCAGCCATATGGCCGAGGCAGGCAAAGGCGCAAACACAGCCTATGACGTTTCGAACGCGACCGTGCGTACCCATGCAGTCTGGTGGTTGTGGCCCACAACATGCCTGATGCGCTATCCGGGACGGTCGTCGATGATCGTGCTGAACATCATCCCGATTGGACCTGATCGTACACTGGAAACCTACGACTTTTTTCTTGAAACCCCGGAACCCGATGAGATGGAGCTGGAGGCTGTCCGCTACCTCGACGAGGTTCTGCAACGCGAGGATATCGACATCGTCGAAAGCGTACAGCGCGGCATGAGCACACCTGCATTTACACAAGGCCGCATTGTGCATGACCCGAACGGATCGGGAAAATCAGAGCACGCGGTGCATCACTTTCACGGGCTGGTACTGGACGCCTACGCGCAGGCTGCACCGTGACACAACCGAATATCGTTGTGGTCATGGCCGACCAACTGGCACCGCATTTCTGCGGTGCTTACGGTCATCCGACGGTGAAAACGCCCCACATGGATGCACTGGCCGCGCGCGGGATGCGGTTCGACGCCGCCTATTGCAATTCTCCGCTCTGTGCACCGTCGCGCTTTGCCTTCATGTCGGGACAATTGATCAGCCGGATCGCGGCCTATGACAATGCCTGCGAGTTCCGCGCCTCGGTCCCCACCTTCGCGCATTACCTTCAGGCCCTGGGCTATCGCACCTGCTTGTCAGGCAAGATGCATTTCATCGGCCCGGATCAGAAACACGGGTTTCAGGACCGGGTGACCACCGACATCTACCCCTCGGATTTTGCCTGGACTCCGGATTGGGAAGCCCCGGACGAGCGTATCGACAAGTGGTATCACAACATGCAAACGGTCAAGGAAAGCGGTGAGGCCATCGCCACCTTCCAGACCGATTACGATGATGAGGTCGAATTTGCCGCCCGCCGCTGGTTGATCGATCGCGGGCGCGACCGGGCCGTCGGAGATGAATCGCCATTCTGTCTGGTCGCCAGTTTCATCCACCCGCATGATCCATACGTGGCCAAACCGGAATGGTGGAACTTCTATTCAGACGACGACGTACCGTTGCCGGAATTCACCCTGACGCCCGAAGAACAGGACCCGTTTTCGCGCCGGGTAATGGACGGGATCGAAGCAAGTTATGTCCCTCTGACCGAAGAGGAAATCCGCCGCGCCCGTCGCGCCTATCTGGCCAATGTCAGCTATTTCGACAGCAAGCTGGGCGCGATGGTGAAGACGCTGAGCGATATCGGAGAGCTGGACAACACCATCGTCATCGTCACTGCCGACCACGGCGACATGCTGGGCGAGCGCGGGCTGTGGTACAAGATGAACTTTTTCGAACACTCTGCCCGCGTGCCGCTGATCATGGCCGGTCCGGGTGTCGCGCAGGGCACCGCATCGAACGCCTGTTCTCTGATCGACATGCTGCCGACCTTCGTGGAAATCGCCGGAGGCAGCGACGCTGCGTTCGGCGAGCCCGTGGACGGTCGCTCCCTGATGCCGTTGGCGCGCGGAGAGGCTGACTCAATCGATGAAGCCATTGGCGAGTACTGCGCCGAGATGACCCCCTACCCGGTATTCATGATCCGCAGCGGGTCATTGAAATATATCCATTGCGATCCTGACCCTCCGCAACTCTATGATCTGGCCATTGATCCGCTGGAAAAAGTGAACCGGGCGCGAGACCCGGATTACGCCGACCAAGTGGCGCAGTTTGCGGCGCGCGTCTCACAGCGTTGGGATAGCGAGAAGCTGCGGGCGGATGTGATTGCCACACAAAAATCCCGCCGCGCCCTGCATGCGGCTATGGAAGCCAACCCGGTTGAGAGCTGGGACTACAACCCGCCACGCGACGCCTCGCAAGATTACGTACGCAACCACATGGACTGGACGGTTGCGGCGACACGCTATCGCTACCCGCCTTTGAAGGAGGCCAAGGAATGATGCTGAAAGGCAAAACCGCTCTGGTCACCGGCGGGCGCGGTGGAATCGGCCGCGCTATCGTCGCCCGGTTTCTGCGCGAAGGGGCACGGGTCTATGCCGCCGACCTGAAGCCTGAAGGGTCTCTGGCCGCGCATGACGACGACGGCAGCATCTTTGTCAAACTTGATGTGACACTGGAAGCGGATGCTATTGCGGCTATGGAGCAGGTCGCACAGGACGCGGGCCAATTGGACATTCTGGTCAACGCAGCAGGGATCGAGATTGAGAAGACGATCGAGGAAACAACACTAGAAGAATGGAACCTGTCCTTTGCGGTCAATGTCACCGGCACGTTTCTGACTTCGAAACACGCGCTGCCGTTGATGCGGAAGGCGGCTAAGGGCGGCACGGCCTCGATCATCAATTTCGGCAGCTATGACGGCTTTATCGCGGACCCCGGCCTTGCCGCCTATTGCGCGACCAAGGGGGCGGTTCATGCGTTGACCAAAGCGATGGCCTGCGATCACGGCCCCGAAGGGATTCGCGTGAACGCCATCTGCCCCGGCTATGTCGATACCCCAATGTTGCAGAGCTTTTTTACCGGCGACGGTTCGGGTGGCGGTGGCAAAACCATCGATCAATTGCAGCAAGCCGTGCGCGATGTGCATCCAATGCGCACGTATGGAACGCCGGAAGACATAGCGAACTTAGTCAACTGGTTGGCCTCTGACGAATCCCGTTACGCCAGCGGCCAGCTATGGGTTTTGGACGGCGGGCTGAGCGCGCAGGTTCAGCAGATGAAGCTATGAGAAATCCGGGCCGATGGGGGAAGACATGCAGACAAATATGCTGATAAACGGAGAGATGGTCACCGGCAATGGCGACCCCTTCCCGGTTTTGGATCCGACGACCGGAGAAACCGTCGCGCAGGTGCCCGAAGCCACGCCGGAACAGGTTGAGGCTGCAACACGTGCGGCGCACGAGGCATTTGAAACCTATCGCCTGAGCACTCCCTCTGAACGGGCCGGGTATCTCAACGCGATTGCTGATGTGATTGAAGAGAACATCGAGGAACTGGCCGAGCTGGAAACGCTGGATGTCGGCAAGCCCTGGCCGATGGCCCGGGACGAGGAAATGCCGCTGACCATCGACACGTTTCGGTTCATGGCCGGTGCCGCGCGCACCATGACCGGATCGGTGGCCGGGGAATATGCGGCGGGCCATACCTCAATGATCCGCAAGGATCCGATTGGTCCTGTCGCCTCAATCGCGCCGTGGAACTATCCGCTGATGATGGCCGCGTGGAAAATCGCGGCCCCACTGGCCGCGGGCTGCACCATCGTCATGAAGCCCTCCGAGATTACCCCTCTGGCAACGTTTCGGCTGGCCGAACTGCTGGCCGATGTGCTGCCCAAAGGTGTGCTGAATGTTGTGCATGGCCGGGGGTCGTCGGTCGGGGACAAGCTGATCAACGACCCGCAGATCGAGGGCATTTCGATCACCGGCTCGCCCGCCACCGGAATGGCGGCGATGCGGGCGGCCTCGAACCAGATCCGCCATGTGCATCTGGAGCTTGGAGGCAAAGCCCCGGTCATCGTGTTCGACGATGCCGATATCGACGCGGTGGCGGAAACGATCCGTTATGGCTCGTTCTTCAATGCGGGTCAGGACTGTGCCCAACCCTGCCGTGTGATGGTGCAGGACAGGGTTTACGACAAGCTTGTCGCCGCCGTCTCGGATCAGGTCAGCCAGATCAGGATCGGCGCCCCCAAGGCCGACGGCACCGAAATGGGCCCCATCGTATCGGCCGCCCAAAGGGACCGCGTTGCGGGGTTCGTTGACCGCGCCCGCTGCAATTGCGAGATAGCGTTCGGTGGACAGGCCGCAGACGGCCCCGGATTTTTCTACCAGCCGACCGTTGTCGCCAATGTCGACAATGACGCCGAGATCGCGTGCAGCGAAGTCTTTGGCCCCGTCGTCACTCTGTCGCGCTTCTCCGAAGCAGAAGACGCCCTGCGGATCGCCAATGCCGGGCGCTATGGTCTGGCCTCGTCGGTCTGGACCAAGAATGTGTCGACAGCGATGAAAATGACCGCCCAGCTGCGCTATGGCATGACCTGGGTGAACACGCACGGGATGCCAGCAGCGGAAATGCCTTGGGCCGCGATGAAGGGCTCGGGAACCGGATGCGACATGTCGGTTTATGCGCTGGATGCCTATACATCCGTGCGGCATGTGATGGTGGCGCACTGATGCGGCTGGTTGGGAAAAGAGCACTGGTGACCGGTGGCCGCCAGGGCATTGGGCGCGGGATTGTCGAAGCCTTCCTGCGCGAAGGTGCGGCCGTCACGACCTGCGGACGTGGGCCAAGGCCCGATGGGTTGGCGGACAGCGTGATCTGGTATCCGTTGGACGTCACCGACGCAGCCGCTGTCGAAGAACTGGCCAACACGACAGACGGTACAGATATCCTAGTCAACAACGCAGGCGTTCAGATTGAAAAGTCCGTCACCGACAGCACGGACGCCGATTGGGATGTGGTGATCGGCACCAATTGCCGGGGCGTGTTCAACATGTGCCGCGCCTACATCCCCCGAATGCCCGAAGGTGCGTCGATCATCAATATCGGCTCAATTTCAGGTCAGGTCGCCGACCCGTCGATGGCGCTGTACAACGCGTCCAAGGCGTTTGTGCATGGGCTGACCCGTTCGATTGCCGTGGACCACGGCCCCAGGATACGCTGCAACGCGATCTGCCCCGGATGGATCGAAACGGGGATGCTGGATGCTGGTTTTGATCAGGCGACCCATCCCGAGGCCGCGCGACAGGATGCTTTGGCCCGCCACGCCACGCGCCGCTTCGGCAAGCCCGAGGACATCGCCAGCATGGCGGTCTGGCTGTCCTCGGACGAAGCCGGATTTGCCACCGGCCAATTGTTCACTGTGGACGGGGGCCTGACGGCCGCCTCTCCCCTCAACCCGGGACTGTTCTGATGGAGTTCCCACACACGGCTTGTTTGGGTGGCGGCACCATCGGTGCCAGTTGGGCATCGCTGTTTCTTGCCTCGGGGCGCTCAGTAGCGATGTATGACACGGACCCGGACGTCGAACGGAAAGTGCGGACCTATATCGAAACCGCCTGGCCCACGATGACTCAGCTTGGGTTGGCTACCCAAGGCATGCCCGACGCCATCACGTTTCACACCAGCGCGGCCCAAGCGGTCGAAGGTGCGGCCTTCGTGCAGGAAAACGTCCCCGAACGCCTACCGATCAAACACGCCACCTTTGCCGACATTGAACCCGCTCTGGCCCCCGATGCCATTGTCGCCAGCTCTGCCTCGGGGCTGACACTCAGCCAGATGCAGCCGGGGTGGAAGGACCCTGCGCGATTCGTTCTGGGCCACCCGTTCAACCCACCGCATCTAATCCCTCTGGTCGAGGTTTTGGGCAACGAGCATACCGCCGATGGTGTAGTTGATGCGGCTGAGCGCTTCTATCAGGCGGTCGGCAAAACCACGATCCGTCTGCACAAAGAGGTGCCCGGCCATGTCGCCAACCGTCTTCAGGCCGCGATCTGGCGCGAGGCGATCAGCCTCGTGGTGTCTGGCGTCGCCTCGGTCGAGGACGTGGACAAGGCCGTCTGGGCCGGACCGGGTCTGCGATGGGCGGCCATGGGACCGACCATGCTGTTCAACCTCGGGGCGGGAGAAGGTGGGTTACAGGCTTTCTGCGACCATTTCACGGATACCTTCAACGGCTGGTGGGATGATTTGGGCCAAATCTATCTGACCGATGAGGTCACCCGCATTCTGACACAGGGTGTCGAGGCCGAAGCGGCGGGCAAGTCCCCGTCCGAACTGTCCAGGACAAGGGACGCCCTGATCGTTGCCATGCAAAAATCGGTTGCCGGATTGCGGTGACCGCCATGCCGTCAACGTCCGATGATGATATCCGCACAGAGGCCACCCAGCCGTTCGCTTTTGCTCAGGCGCAGCACGCCGCCATGGGCGCGCGCGATATCCGACACGATGGCAAGGCCCAGCCCGACACCGGTACCCTGATTCTGATTGCGCGCCGGATCAAGGCGCGAAAAGGGTTTCACCGCCTCGGATCGCTGGCTTGGAGGAATGCCCGGCCCGTCATCCTCGACCCGAATACGTATGGACTTCGGAGAAATCGACAGGCTGACATCGGCACGCTTGCCGTATCGCACAGCGTTCCCGATCAGGTTCTCAACCGCGCGCCGAATGGCGGTAGGGCGCAACATGGCCGTTCCTTCCCCGTCGACCGAGATCAGATCAGCTGCGTACCCCGCCCGCCCCGCATCTTTGACGATCTGTCGCAACAGGGCTTCGGGATCGACGGTTTCGGGCGATCCTTCTGCCGCCCCACGCGAAAACTCGAGGAAAGCGTCCAGCAGCAACTGCATCTCATCGACATCCTGTTGCAAGGGCGCGGCCTCATCCTCGGGCAGCATCGACAGGCCCAGTTTCAGACGGGTCAGCGGGGTTCTGAGATCGTGACTCACCCCTGACAGCATCATGGTGCGTTGCTCCATCTGGCGTTCGATACGGGCGCGCATATCCAGAAAGGCACTGCCCGCTGCGCGCACTTCGATGGCGCCGCCCGGTGAATAAGGCACCACCCGACCCCGGCCAAAGGCCTGCGCGGCCTCGGCCAGACGGGTGATCGGACGCAATTGATTGCGCATGTAGAGGAACGAAATTGAGGTCATGATGATCGCAAAAAACAGCATCGTAACGATCAACTGATGTGGTGCCACCGGGGAAAGGCGGCGGCGATCAAAGGTCAACTGCAACTGGCCAAGGTCGGTTTGCATATAGACGCGCGCCTCTTGCCCGCTGGGCAAAGCAACCGCAGCAAGGTCCGGCAACAAGGCGCGCAGATCCGCTTCGACCTGCGGTGCGATGAAATCGTACCAGCGGCGTCGCCCAACTGTCGGCTCTTCGTTGATGTCCAGAAAGCGCGCCTTCATATCCAGCGCCTGCAGATCGGGTCGGACAGCCGCCAACGCTTGTTGCTGCGTTTCGGTTGCATTCACCTCATCAACCACCAGCATCACCTCGCGCGAGGCCGCCCGGGTCATTTGCGCAGTGACATCTTCAAGATGCTTTTGCAGGAACGCGACACCTACCACCAAAAGCAGGACGACCACTGGCAGAACCAGTATCAGCGCAGCACGGGCATACAGGCTGCGCGGCATATAGGGTTTGAGCCATTGCGCGGACATGCGCTAAACCTAACGGGCTGTTACGACAAGAGAAAGAGCACAGAATGCAGGCCCCAGACGATTTCGACCCACCCGCCGGCCCAGCCGTTGAACTGCAACCGGGTTTGCGCCGCATTCTGGCCCCGAATCCGTCTCCTATGACCTATCGCGGGACCAATACCTATCTATTGGGAACCGGCGATCTGGCGGTGATAGACCCTGGGCCGCTCAATGATGCGCATCTGGAGGCGATTCTGGATGCCGTGCAGCCCCGCCAGCGCATCAGTCATATCATCGTCACCCACAGCCATCTGGACCACTCTCCGCTGGCGCGCCCACTGGCAGAGCGCACCGGCGCGCCTGTTCTGGCCTTTGGAGGCCCCGAGGCCGGTCGCAGCGCGGTAATGACCAAATTGGCCCAAGGCGGGTTGGCGGGCGGCGGCGAAGGTATCGACACCGCTTTCCGCCCGGATGTCGAGCTGCCCGACGGCGCGCAGATCACCGGCGATGGCTGGCAGCTTGAGGTAATTAACACCCCCGGGCACCTGGGCAACCACATCGCTTTGGGCTGGGGCAACGTCTGTTTCACCGGCGATCACGTCATGGGTTGGTCCAGCTCACTGGTCTCACCCCCGGACGGAGACCTGACAGATTTCATGGCCGCCTGCCATCGCCTGCGCTCGCGCGAATGGTCGGTGTTTCACTCCGGTCACGGCGCCCCGATTCCCGACCCCGCCGCTCGGCTGGACTGGCTGATCAATCACCGCCTGACGCGCGAGACACAGATTCTGTCGGCACTCGATGACCAACCCGGCACCGCACGTGATCTGGCCAAGCGCATCTATGTGGAAACTCCGGCCGCGCTGTTGCCAGCTGCTGAAAGAAACGTTTTCGCGCATCTGATTGATCTGCTTGGAAAATCAATGGTCGCCACGAATGGAGCGTTATCCGCCACGACCCGTTTTCACAGACAATCCTGAGGGCGCGGAACTTTTTTGGGAAAACGTCACATTCCCCTCTGGACGGCGAAAAACCGGGTTGTTATATGCGCCTCAGTTCCGGCGTAGCTCAGCGGTAGAGCAGTTGACTGTTAATCAATTGGTCGTAGGTTCGATCCCTACCGCCGGAGCCAATATCCCCAATTGGTGACTCGGTTTTTTGCGCAGAACACTAATGTGTTGCGCAGGGTTTGTTGGAGAAACAACCCGTAAACCGACCTTCTCTGATTCACGCATTTTGAGTATGAGTTCACTCTAATCAACTGGCGACACTCATGTGCGTTTCACGATAGCCTGCTTACTGGAAATACCTATTCAAATTCAGAAAAAAAGCCTGAGTTGAAAAACCTAAGGCATTGATAGTAAGCGAATAATATGGATCAACTTTTCAGCCGGAACCTGAAGAGGTTCTACTGTGAATATCGCCATACGACCTACAAGTTCGGGTTTATTAAGGAATTCCTCAGCAACTTGCATTCGCGGACGATCTCCGTAGTCGTCAAACAAAAGCGTTACGGGGCGTATAATATTGAATGCTGTAGCCAAGGCGCAACCGACTCGGAAACGACCATCGACCAGAACTACATCAGGGTGCTTGAACCCTTCGCTTTGCCAAATTGACAAAGGGTACCTTGGATACAGATCCGCCCTATCACGGTTTGCGGGAAAACCCCATTTTTTGGTTTGGCCGATATTTACCCACGAAATACTGACCTCAGTTCCTGAGTTAGGTGGGTTTTCCTGGAACCAACGTCGCATTTTGCGGGCCCATCTCCGGTCGCTTTCGACACTAAAAACAGTTTTTGCCTCCATCTCTCCGGCCACCACGGTTGAGCCGCCCGACCCGTATTCGAGGATGACAGAAGCCCCCTCGTAATGTTCGCGAAGGGCTTGTTGGGCCTCTTCAGGCATGGTCAAAACAGGTTTTTCAAGTTCGGCTGTTTTCAAGTCGTTCTCCAGTATTTCTTGGCAATTCACACCTGACGCCGGAATGCTAAGCGAATGGCAAGCCTTTAGTGTATTTATATTGCAAGTCCTCCCACCACAATGAACGCAACTGGAGTGTTTTTCAGGCCTATGCAGAGTGTCTTGGCGCCAAGGCGGTTGCTGGCCTGACAGGAAGCGGTCAAAGCCTCCTGGGGTGTTGAGTTATTCCAATACTCTAATCAACGTTTTCTTCGAATATGATCTCGAACGTGGCTGCAAGGTCGCAGATTTTCGACTAGGTGATTTTTCCAAAAAAATCTTGAGGACCTCTCTGGACGCCGCATAAACAGGTTGCTATACGGCGCGAACCGTTCCGGCGTAGCTCAGCGGTAGAGCAGTTGACTGTTAATCAATTGGTCGTAGGTTCGATCCCTACCGCCGGAGCCAAATCCCCATGTTTTTAAGATCAGCCCGTCAAGGCACCCTCGAAATCCGCACGTAGATTTCGTTTCAGAACCTTCCCCGTGGCGTTCAAGGGCAACGCATCGACAAACACCACCTTGTCCGGCACCTGCCAATTGGCGATCTTGCCGTCGTAGAACGCCAGAATCTCTTCTTCGGTCGGCTCTTCCCCTTCGGCTTTGACCGCGACCAACAGGGGGCGTTCGTCCCATTTCGGATGCGGTACACCTACCACGGCGGCCGTCGCCAGTTTGGGATGTGCGACGGCGATGTTTTCCAACTCAACCGAACTGATCCACTCACCCCCGGATTTGATGATGTCTTTCGAGCGGTCGCGGATGGACATGTACCCGTCGGGGTCCAGCGTGGCCACATCTCCGGTGGCGAACCAACCGTCCTGCAACAGCTCCTGATCCTGCATGTGGAAATAGCTGTCCAGCACCCAATACCCGCGCACCAGAAGATCGCCCTGAGTTTCGCCGTCATGCGGCAGGTCATTGCCACCGTCATCCACGATCTTCAACTCGACGCCGTAACATGGCCGCCCCTGGCTTTCCCTGAGCCTGTGTTGCTCATCCAGCGGCAGGTTTCGATGTTTGGCCAAGGGGTGGTTTGCGGTACCCAGCGGGCTCATCTCGCTCATGCCCCAGGCGTGGACGGTGTCTACGCCATAGGTTTCGCGGAAGGTTTCGATCATCGACGGCGGGCACGCGGCCCCGCCGATAACCGTGCGCTCAAGACTGGCAAGCGTAGTACCGGATTGCGCGGCATAGGCCAGCAATCCCTGCCAGATTGTCGGCACTCCCAAGGCCAGGGTGACACCATATTTGTCGATCAGCTTCACCAAAGCCTCACCATGCAAATCCGGCCCCGGCAGCACCATGCGCGAACCCGACATCGCGCAGGCATAGGGCGACCCCCAGGCATTCACATGGAACATCGGGACCACGGGCATCACCACGTCCATCGCCGAGAACCCGATCACGTCGCGGGTGTTCGACCCAAAGCTGTGCAGCACGGTCGAACGATGCGAATACAGCACTCCCTTGGGGTTCCCTGTCGTGCCTGAGGTGTAGCACAGGCTGGACGCGGTGTTTTCATCGAAGCTGGGCCATTCAAAGCCCGCATCGCCAGTTTCGATCAGGTCGTCATAGAATTGGATGCCGGGGATCTGGGCGACCGCGTCGTCATTCCGCGGCCCCATCAGGACGTAGTGTTGAACTTCGGTCAGATTCTCGTGCAATGCAGCAACAAGCGGAATGAAGGTCGCGTCAAAGAACAGCACCCGATCCTGCGCGTGGTTGATGATATAGGTCAGTTGCTCGGGAAACAGGCGCGGATTTACCGTATGGCAAACGAAACCTGCGCCCGATGTGGCAAAATAGATCTCCAGGTGCCGTCGGTTGTTCCAGGCCAGGGTTCCGATCCGGGCCTGTGGCTCTAACCCCAATGCGGTCAGCGCCGACGCCAGTTTTCGCGCGTTGTTCGCAACTTCTGTCCAGTTTGTCTCGGTCACCGTACCGTCGGTTTCAACCGAATAGATCTCGGTCTGACCATGGTATTTGTCGGCATGATTGATCAGCGACGAGATCAGCAAAGGCTGCGTCATCATCTGTCCCAGCATGGGCGTCCTCCCTTTGGTGGCCCCGCTTCTGTGTGGCGGAACCATTTATTGCCTGCGCCGGAGCTTACGAATGCCCGGGCGTTATGGCTCTTGCTTGGGAGGGAATCCTGCCGACTATTTATTTTTCTGACAACAAAAGAATGCAGCCCGCCGCAGCAACAGCCTGCGAGGTTACGCTTACTTAATCCCTGTGGCGCATCGCATAGGCGACCAGCGCGGCGGTCGAACCGTCCTTGCCGTCCGCGCTTGCCTCACAATCCACAATCGGCCCAAGCGAGGTCGCCAGCTCCTTACCCAACTCCACCCCCCACTGGTCAAACGAGTTGATCCCCAGCAGCACCCCTTCGACAAAGACGCGGTGTTCGTAAAGTGCAATGATCTGGCCCAGCACAAAAGGCGTCAGCTTCGGATAGATCAGGGTCGTGGACGGCCGATTGCCCGGGAACACGCGGTGACGGGCCTGACGCTCCAACTCGTCGCCTTGCAATCCCTTGTCGGCCATGCGCTGCCGCGCCTCATCCAGCGACCGGCCGCGCATCAGCGCTTCGGACTGGGCCAGGCAATTGGCCAAAAGCAACCGGTGGTGGTGGGCCAGTTCGGGCTCATGCCCCTCGGCGGCGACCATGAACTCGCAGGGGATTACGTCGGTTCCCTGATGGATCAGTTGATAAAACGCGTGCTGGCCGTTGGTGCCGGGCTCGCCCCAGACTACCGGGCCAGAGGGCAAGGTAAGCGAGCTGCCATCCATGGCAACGGACTTGCCGTTTGATTCCATCTCGAGCTGCTGGAAGTAGGCCGGCAGGCGCAGCAAGCGCTGATCATAAGGCAAAACCGCTCGACTGGTGTGGCCCAGAACCTGCCGGTGCCAGATGCCGACAAGCGCCAGCATCACCGGCATGTTCTCCACCCAGTTCGCGGCCCGGAAATGCGCGTCCATCGCTTGCCCTCCGCGCAGGAAAGCGTCAAAGGCGTTAGAGCCAACAGCGATCATCACTGGCAGGCCCACCGGACCCCAGACCGAGTAACGCCCGCCGACCCAATCGGCAAAGCCGAACACGCGATCTACGGGGATGCCGAAGGCTTCGGTCTTATCCACGGCGCTGGACACAGCGGCAAACTGCTTGGACGGATCGCCCCCACCGTCCACCATCCAAGCCCGCGCGGTGCGGGCGTTGGTCATGGTCTCGATAGTGGTAAAGGTTTTGGACGCCACGATCACCAGCGTCCGCGTCGGATCAAGCTGTCGCAGCGTATCGGCGATGTGGGCACCATCCACATTGGACACATAGTGCAACCTTGGACCGTCGTGATACGGTGACAGCGCATGTGTCGCCATCACCGGACCCAGATCGGAACCGCCAATGCCGATATTCACCACATCGGTGAAACTGCCCCCTGCCCCGGTGATTGCACCACCGCGCACCTGTTCGGCAAAGACCCGCATTCGCTGTAGCGTGTCCAGCACGTCTGGCATCACATCCAGACCGTCAACCTCGACCGGACCACCGTCCAGGTTACGCAATGCCGTGTGCAACACCGCGCGCCCTTCGGTTTCGTTGATCTTTGCCCCCGAGAACATCGCCTCGCGCCGCTCGGCCAGCCCGGCCGCGTCGCATAACTGGATCAGCGCATTCCGGATCTCTGCATCGATTTGGGTTTTCGAGTAATCGAACAACAGATCACCGGTCGAGGCCGAAAACACCCCGGCCCGGTTTGCATCCTTGCCGAACTGATCGAGGATGGTCTGGTCTTTCCGTTCGTTGGCCAAGGCGGTGAGTCTATCCAGTTGCATCGCGTTTACTCCGCCCAATGAACTGTCATGCCGCCCAGGACCGCCGCAATGGGCGCCTCTTCCGGCGGCAGGGACATGGCCTGTTCCAGCGCGTCTCGCTTGGCCGCGCCAAAGATAATCAAGTGTTTGGACAAGGCGCCGTCCAGAACCGGAGCGGTCAGCGTGATCCGGGGCTCAGGCTGCACATCGGTTCGCGCAACCGCCAGCGGGGGCGCGTGACTGTCAAGCGCGGCCTCAAGCCCATCCATGCCCGGGAACAGAGACGCAGTATGCATGTCCTGTCCCATGCCTAGAACCAACACCGACAAGGGACGGATCGGCGCTATCAGGCTTTCGAGTTCCGGCAGCACGTCCTCGGGCTCTTCGCCGGGCACGTAAAGGGGGATGTATTGCGCCGACGAGGCGCGGTTGGTCAGCAGCCGCTCGCGGATCAGGCGTTCGTTCGAACGCTCATGGTCGCCGGGTACACAGCGTTCATCAGTGGGCAGAACTCGCACCCGGTCCCACTCTAAGTCTGCAGCGCACAAAACGTCGAAAACCGGGCCGGGCGTGGTGCCCCCCGGAACCGCCATCGAGACCACGTCATGATGCAGCAAGGCAGATTCCAGTTCGCCCGCCAACACATTTGCAACGTCGATGGCCAGCATATCCCTGTCGGCGTATTCCTGTAGTTTCATGGGTTTATCCCTTGCCAGCGGCGACCGTCTCGTTTCATCAGCAGCTCGGCGTCGCCCGGGCCAGTGCTGCCACTTTCATAGGGTTTGGGGACATCTCCACGCGCCTGCCAGCCCGCGACGATCGGGTCGGTCCAAGCCCACGCAGCCTCGACCTCGTCGCCGCGCATGAACAGGGTCTGGTTGCCGCGGATCACGTCCATCACCAGCCGCTCATAAGCATCCGGCGGGTCCTGGTTTTCCGGTCCCAGCGCCTCGGCAAAACTCATGTCCAGCGGCACGTCGACCAGACGCATCCCCCCCGGACCCGGCTCTTTGATGGTCACCTTCAGCGTGATGCCTTCGTTCGGCTGCAGCCGGATCGACAACACGTTAGCGTGCCGCCCGGCATCCGCACCAAAGATCGAATGCGGCGCGTCCTTGAACATCACATTGATAACCGAGGACCGCGCCACCAGTCGCTTGCCCGTCCGCAAGTAGAACGGAGTCCCCGCCCACCGCCAATTGCTGACATGCGCCTTCAGCGCTACATAGCTTTCCGTAGTCGAGCGCGGATTGCCCACGACCTCACGATAGCTCGGGCCGTCGCCTTCGAACTGGCCGCGCACGATGTGATGCGGCTCTACCGGGTCCAGCGCGCGAATCACTTTCAGCTTTTCGTCCCGCACCGCATTCGGGTCAAACTTAGCCGGAGGCTCCATCGCGATCAGACAGAGCAGCTGCATCAGGTGGTTCTGCATCATGTCGCGCATGGCACCCGCGCGATCATAGTATTCCTCGCGCCCGTCGATGCCAACGGATTCGGCCACCGTGATCTGGATGTGATCGACATACTGGCTGTTCCAAAGCGGCTCGAACAGCATATTGCCAAACCGTACGGCCATCAGGTTCTGAACAGTTTCCTTGCCCAGATAGTGATCGATCCGGTAAATCTGTCCTTCGGAAAAGTGTCTGGCCAACGTCGCATTCAAGGTTCGGGCACTCTCCAGATCGTGACCGAACGGTTTTTCCACAACAATCCGCGTTTGCTCCGTCGCCAGCTTGTGTGATTTGATGCTTTCCGCCAACGGACCAAACAAGCGCGGCCCGACCGAGAAATAAAAGGCTCGCACCCGTTCGACGGTCAGTTTTGCCGCCAGCAGGTCCCACCCCTCATCCGACAGTGCATCCAGCGGCACATAGTCGACACGTTGCAGAAAAGAATTCAGCGCATCGACATCCTGACATTGCCGGGGCGCATGACTGCGCAACGATTCGGCGACGATGTCCCTGAACGCATCCCGGTCATAGACGGCACGAGCGGCACCGATGATCTGCACGTTATCCGGCCATTGCCCCGCACAAAACCTCCGGAACAGAGCCGGAAGGATCTTGCGCTGTGCAAGATCGCCGGTACTGCCGAAAATGACCAGATCGAACGGGTCAACGGGTATGACACGAGAAACCATGTGTTTTCCCTACCTTACCCCTGCGGACATGTCTAATGTTAGCGCAATCATTTTTGGTATTTTTTTGCTCATCAAAACTCTGTCAGGTGCGGCGCGATGCCCTTAACTAACCGGTACTGAAAGGCTAAGTCACTTCTTAGACAGCACAGAACCGGATACCGGAATGAAAGACAACGCCCCACAGAGCGCCAATATCGGCAAGTTTCAGGACAAATTAGTGACAGCTGACGGGCAAACGCGGGCCTCCGTTGCGCTCAGCAATCCGGAAACGCTTTGGTTCAACACCGGTACCTTGTGCAACATCGAATGCCTCAACTGCTATATCGAAAGCAGCCCGACCAATGATGCGCTGGTCTATATCACCGCCGATGAGGTGCGGGATTACCTGGACCAGATCGAAGCCCGCAACTGGCCGGTTCGCGAGATCGGGTTCACCGGGGGTGAGCCTTTCATGAATCCCGAAATGATTGCCATGACCCAAGCCGCGCTGGATCGGGGCTACGAAGTGTTGATCCTGACAAACGCAATGCAGCCGATGATGCGCCGCAAGATGCGCGAGGGTCTGCTCAACCTGAAACGTGACTTTGGCGACAAGCTGACGCTGCGGATTTCGGTCGATCATTACCGTCCCGAATTGCATGACGAAGAACGCGGCAAAGGCAGCTTCGCCAAAACCCTGGTTGGAATGGAATGGCTGCGTGACAATGGCTTCAACATGACCGTCGCCGGGCGCACCGTCTGGGGCGACACCGATGCCGAAAGCCGTGCCGGGTATGAGGCGTTCTTCAAGCAACACAGCTTGGACATCGACGCGCAAAACCCCGGTCAAACCGTTCTGTTCCCCGAGATGGACGAGGCTGTCGAGGTTCCTGAAATCACCACCGCCTGCTGGGGCATTTTGAACAAGTCACCCGATGCCGTGATGTGCGCCAGCGCCCGAATGGTCGTGAAACGCAGGGGCGCAAACCGTCCGGCGGTTCTGGCTTGCACCCTGCTGCCTTACGCGCCTGAGTTCGAGATGGGTCATACTCTGGCCGAGGCCGAAGCAGACGTGCACCTGAACCACCCGCATTGCGCCAAATTCTGCGTTCTGGGCGGAGCCAGCTGCTCGGGTTGATCAATTCAGTTCGGGGGATTTCCAGAATTTCGTGCCGGACGCTCCGGCCGAGACCCGCCAGCCTTTCTTGCCCAACACAAAGAACGAGCGGCCATCGGTGAACCGCACGGTCTCTCCGCTGCGGTCTTCGCCGTACATAGCCCCGGTTTCCGCGGTCGCGTCGTAGCCGTGTTCAATGAATTTTTCCAGATCAGCCGGGGTTTCGAACAGGATCACGAATTTGGTCTCGAACCCGCCGATGCCCACAGCCGCGCCAACGCCGCCCGTCCCCATGTTCATATAGGTGTGTTGGCCTGTGTCTTTTGATACCGCCACCCCACGTCCATACCCGGCCGAGACCGGGAACACTGTAACCTTGCGCGAGTCGAACACCGCATAGCCTGCGCTGATGCCGAACAACTCGTCCGCCTCGGGGTTTTCCGCCAGTAGCTGGGTCAGAACCTCGCTGACCATCAGGTCCAACTTGGCGCGGGTCTCTTCCGGCGTGGCCTCGTTCGTCACCAGATCGGCGGTCGAGTTGACAGTCTCGCTGACGACTTCAGCGCCTTTTTCCACGGTGTCACCCACCGCTTCGGCCCCGTGCCCGATGGCATCGGCCGCGTTTTCCGCACCTTTTTTGATTTTGTCCAGAACGCCCTCGGAGGCGGCAGGTCCACCGATCAACAAAGCGGCAGCAAAAAACAATACTCGGGACATAAAGCGAATCCGTATGTGACCAACAATTTGGTCGACACCATAACCCAAGCACTAAAAAAATAATGCGACTCAATCGTTACTGGCCAAAAAACATGGCCTGATACTCAATTCACCCTGAATTCACCCACCATATTGCGCCATTCTCCGGGCGCGATCATCTTGCGGTGCGTGAACCGGACCGAGTGTAGCGGGCCTTCAATCTCGCGCTGCCAGAACTCGACAAATTCGAAGAGCTTCGGATGGTCCGGTGCCAGATCGTAATCCTGCCAGATGAACGTGTTCAGAACGTGGATATAGTCGGGCATGTGGTAGAAGAATTCTGCCGTCGTCAGCCCGTACCCCTTGAGCATCAATTCGGTTTCGCTTTGCTCCATGCAGACCTCCAATTTTGTTGCAAGGTCTCTTCATAGTAGCACAAAAACCTCCTAATCCTTAGTTAACAATATGTTACTCTGGTGTTACCGGTGTTTTTAGTGCTTAAAAGGGTTGCTTGCTTGCACCTTATGTGCCGGGTCTGATAAGGTACATCCACAAGATATAGACCCAGAACAATACACGGGCAGTTTACGTGAGCGATACGCCAGATACTCCTGAAAACATGGATGAAACCCCGCCCGAGCGCCCCGTTTACGACGGCCCGACGGTCTCCATCGAATCCGAAATGCGGACATCGTACCTCGATTACGCGATGTCGGTCATCGTCAGCCGCGCGATCCCTGATCTGCGCGACGGGTTGAAACCGGTGCACCGGCGGATTCTGTACGGCATGCACGAGGCGGGAAACACGCACGATAAACCCTATCGGAAATCGGTGCGGCCCGTATCCGATGCGATGGGTAAGTATCACCCGCACGGCGACAGCGCGATCTATGATGCGCTGGTTCGGATGGCGCAGGATTTCTCGATGTCCGTGCCGTTGCTTGACCCGCAGGGCAACTTTGGCTCGATGGACGGCGATAACCCCGCTGCGATGCGTTATACCGAAGTCCGCATGGCGAAAGTGGCCCAATCGCTGCTGGTGGATATCGACAAGGATACGGTTGATTTCCAGGACAACTACGATGGTAAGGATCGTGAGCCTGTCGTGCTGCCGGCCCGCTATCCGAACATGCTGGTCAACGGTGCCGGTGGTATCGCCGTCGGCATGGCCACGAATATCCCGCCCCACAATCTGGGTGAAGTTGTCGAAGCTACGCTGGCCCTGATCGAAGACCCCGACCTGACGTCCGAGCAACTGATCGAATACGTCCCCGGCCCCGATTTTCCGACCGGCGGCGTGATGCTGGGCCGTTCAGGCGCGCGCAAGGCCTATCTGGAAGGGCGCGGCAGCGTCATCATCCGCGCCAAGACCCGTGTCGAGGAACTGCGCAAGGATCGCTACGCCATCGTCGTGGATGAGATCCCCTATCAGGTGAACAAGGCATCGATGATCGAAAAGATCGCCGAAGCCGTGCGCGAGAAGCGCATCGAAGGCGTTGCCCATGTTCAGGACGAATCCGACCGCAACGGAGTGCGCGTCGTCGTCGAACTGAAACGCGATGCGACGCCCGAAGTGGTGCTGAACCAGCTCTATCGTTTCTCGCCGATGCAGACATCCTTTGGCTGCAACATGCTGGCCCTGAACGGTGGCCGTCCCGAGCAACTGACCCTGCGCCGGTTCCTGACCTCGTTCATCGACTTCCGCGAGGATGTCGTGGCGCGCCGCACTGCCTATGACCTGCGCAAAGCGCGTGAGCGCAGCCACATTCTGTGCGGCCTGGCCGTGGCCGTTTCCAACGTCGACGAAGTGGTCGCCACCATCCGGTCGTCTGCCGACGCGGCGCAAGCGCGTGAAAAGCTGATGACCCGCCGCTGGCCCGCCGCCGAGATCGAGGGCTATCTGCGTCTGATCGACGACCCTCTGTCCAAAATGAACGACGACGGCACCTATAACCTGACCGAGGTTCAGGCCCGCGCCATCCTCGACCTGCGCCTGCAGCGTCTGACCCAAATTGGCGTCAAGGAGGTCACGGACGAGCTGGAAGAATTGGCCGCTAAGATCAAGGAATATCTGGATATTCTATCCTCGCGCGAGCGCATCATGTCGATCATCGGTGATGAGCTGCGCAGCGTGCGTGAGCAGTTTGCCGTTCCCCGCCGCACTGAGATCGTCGACTGGTCCGGCGATATGGAAGACGAAGATCTGATCGAACGCGAAGATATGGTCGTGACGGTCACCTCGGGCGGTTACATCAAGCGCACGCCGCTGGCCGATTTCCGCGCCCAGAAACGCGGCGGCAAGGGCCTGTCTGGGATGCAGACCAAGGAAGAGGATGTAGTTACCAACCTCTTCGTGGCCAACACCCACACGCAGCTGCTGTTCTTCACAACCGACGGCATGGTCTACAAGCTCAAGACCTGGCGCCTGCCGCAATCGGGCCGGACCGGTAAGGGCAAAGCCATCGTTAACATCCTGCCAATCCCGACCGGAGTTTCCATCGCGGCTATCATGCCCGTGGATGTGCCGGATGAAGAGTGGGAGAACCTGCAGATCGTCTTCGCCACCAGCGCGGGCGATGTGCGGCGCAACCGTCTGTCGGACTTCACCAACGTTCGTCGCAACGGCAAGATCGCGATGAAGCTGCCAGAGGATGTGGAACTGGTAAATGCCCGCATCTGTTCCGAGGATGAAGACGTGATGCTGGTCACCAATTCCGGCCGCGCGATCCGCTTCCGGACCACAGATGTGCGCGTCTTCAACTCGCGCGAATCCACCGGTGTGCGCGGGATCAGGCTAACCAATGGCGACCGCGTCGTTTCGATGTCGGTGATCCGCCACTTTGAGGCCGGGCCGGATGAACGTGCCGCCTACCTGAAGATGCGCCGCGCCGTGGCTGGCATCGCCGATGATGGTGAGACCGATGAGGATGAAGCAACCCCCGGCACCATCACGCAGGAGCGCTATGCCGAAATGTCGGCCGCCGAAAACCTGATCCTGACGATCACGACGGGCGGCTCGGGCAAGCTCAGCTCCAGCCACGATTATCCAGTTCGCGGACGCGGTGGTATGGGCGTCGCGGCGATGGACAAGGCAATGCGCGGCGGCGCGCTTGTGGCCTCGTTCCCGGTCGAGATTGACGACCAGATCATGCTGGCCACATCCAAGGGCCAGTCGATCCGGGTGCCGGTGGACGGCATTTCCTTCCGATCCCGCAGCGCAGGCGGCGTGAAGGTGTTCAACACCGGCAAGGGCGAAGAGGTCGTCAGCGTCGCCTGGATCGCCGATCAAGGCGAAGAAGAGACCGAGGAGTGACTTATCGTGCATGAAACCTGAGGCGGTTACGCCTCGGGTTTAGTGTGATTTTCCGATCGTTCTCCGGACAAAGCTGACTTTCATCTGCCTTGAACCAATGACATTTCTTGTCACAAAAGCAGACATTGCTCACTTAGGCTCAGGACCCATTTCCTATCCCCTAATCAGGGCCAGAATCTTCAGGATTACCGCGGACGGCATCAACCGTTAATCTATCTTCCCTACAAATTCTCGTAAGTCATGCAGTTTCACTCTTGAAACATTTTTGAGCGCACTCTGTTCAGATCTCGCAAAATAGCCGCAGGGCATTTGAAAGAACTATTTTTCAACTCTTTTCTACAAAAGGATGAAGCAATAAGTAGCTGAGGAATCTCACTTTTATCGATTAAGGCCCTTTCACCGGGCACGCCAGGAATGTCACTGTATGTTATTTTCGTAAGAGTAGTTAAAATACCAAAGGAAGATGGGACCATTTCATCGATACACTTATTCCGTTCCTGGACCGGAAGATTTGAATCAACGACAGATACTAACGCATTGATTTCGTTGTCTTCATTTGCCCACCAATCACCAAAGCACCCCGGAAGTCTCTCGGTTATTCCGCGCTCTATGATTTGTCTTGTAGCAGGATCTGTACGGCTGAAATCTATCGTATCTTGGTCCAAGAACAGTCCGCCGTTCCGGGTGTTGTGTGCGCCTTCTGTATCGGCAAATACGACCACAAAGTTAGAGCTTTGTCTGATTGCAGATTTTACTGAAAACCAATCACTTACCTCGCCGCTCATCTTAAACTTCACACCGGCATAGTCGGAATACACTCTTGCCAAAGACGCGGCATAAAGTGCTTCCGAAGAGGTAGTCTGACCCACGATCTCCATATCAATATCGCGGGTCCAATGACTTAGAATATCTACCTCATGATTTTCTGCTGTGTATCGGTTTGTTGGGTTGGCAGATCCTGTATTGGAACTGCCCGCATGCAGAGGGCCACTGAACAGAACCAAGCTTACAACTTGAAAAAGATTCCTGATATTGATTGTGTTCGTGGTCACAATTGATCCTCTCGACAAAGCTCAAAAAAGCTGCGGTCAGGCATCACTCATCTCAGTAAGTTAGTCAATTCTGAGTTGTTCAATCCTGTCAGATTCACCAGGCAGCTCCAAATTGAGGCTTTTTTTGCAAATATCTTCGAAATATGGCGGCAGGTTGAACCCGCGATGCTTTGAAAGCTAGATTCGCAAACTCCTGCAAGGGGCAGAATGGGCTCTAATCAGACATTGCGCAATTCTCAACCGGGTCGATCCTTGAACTAAAACGGTCTCGCAGAGCCATGCAATAACCGCAGCATTAAAGTTCGTATAGCGACCCAAACTTCTGCTCCAAATACGTCAAAAACGGCTCTGGCCCCGGCTCCATTCCGCTGGCGCGCTGGATGGTCTTGCACGGGGCGTATAGGCCGCCGTGGCGCTGCAGCTTTTCGCGCAACCAGCCTGTTGCTCCGGATGTATCACCCGCGGCCAGTTGTCCATCCAGATCCGGCACCGAAGCCCGCAGCGCCTGATAGAGGCAGCCAGCATAGACATTGCCCAGCGAATAGGTCGGGAAATAGCCGAACAGCCCGACCGACCAATGCACATCCTGCAGGCACCCGTTCGAGGGCTTATCGACCGCATAACCGAAATCGGCCTTGAACCGGTCGTTCCACGCGGCCTCCAGATCGCTGACCTGCAGGTCTCCGGCCATCAGGGCGCGTTCCAGATCAAAGCGCAGCATGATGTGCAGGTTGTATTGCACCTCATCGGCCTCGGTGCGGATATAGCCGTTATGGACACCATTGACCGTGGCATAGAAAGCGTCGGCATCCGCGACCCCGAAATCGCCGAACGTTTCGACCATCTGATTGTAGAGCCAGCCGGTGAAGGCGCGTGAGCGGCCCAGCTGGTTTTCGTAAATCCGGCTTTGGCTTTCATGCACGCCCATCGAAACACCCTGCCCCAGCGGTGTCAGCAGAAAATCCGGGTCGATGCCCTGCTCATAGGCGGCGTGGCCGACTTCATGAATGGTCGAATAGAAGCAGTTGAACGGGTCGAGCTCGCTGGTACGGGTGGTAATGCGCACGTCCAGCCCGCTGCCCGAGCTGAACGGATGTACCGCCTTGTCGACGCGACCGGTGTTCAGATCATAGCCGAAGGTGGTCGCCAGCTTCTGCGACAGACGCATCTGGGCCAGTTCGTCGAACCTTCCGGTCAAAGCTTGCGGTGATGGTTTGTCCAGAACGGCCGCGCGCAGGGCCACCAGACGCGGGCGCATCTGGTCGAAAATATCGGCAATCTGTGCGCCTGTTGTGCAGGGTTCGTAATCCTCGACCATGGCGTCATAGACATCGCCGCCTTGCGCCAACGCCGCGCCCTCTTCTCGTTTTAGCGCCACGACTTCTTGCAGCACGGGCAAGAACGCCGCCACGTCCTCATTCGCACGGGCCTGCGCCCAGGTGCCTTGCGCTGCCGAGGTCACACGCGCAATGGCTTTGGCCAAATCGGCAGGTACTTTGACCGTCCGTTCATAAGATCGGCGGATGTCACGTAGTTGGGCACGGGCGACATCGTCTTGTGGATCGGCCTGCTCCAGCCACTCGGCCACGCGCGGGTCGGATCGGCGGGCGTGCAGCACCGCCTCGATCGCGGCCATCTCCTCGGCGCGTTGCGGGGCTGCGCCGCGCGGCATTACTGTTTCCTGATCCCATCCCAGCCGCCCGGCAATCTGCCCGAGGGCCGAGGTTTCGCGCTGAAAGGCCATCAGGTCGTCATAGGCGGTCATCAGGGTCAGGCTCCGCGGATTGAGGTGGCTATGGGGTACGCGGTCAGGAACCGCGCGCGCAGGATCAAGGTCCAAACCACGACGGCCATGAACTGGTGGAAAATGGCAAGCTGCCACGGGGCCGCGTAGACAACGGTCAGGATACCGATCACAACCTGCAATGACAGCGCCGCAAAGACTGCGTTGAAGGCGAACCGCGTCTGCGGATGCGCGCTGTTGCCGCCACGCCGCCAGACGAAGATGGCGAAAATGAACAGCAGGTATCCCGCACAGCGGTGGATGAACTGGACCAGACCGGGGCTTTCAAAGAAATTGCGCCACATCGGTTCCAGCATCGCAGCGTCAGGCGGCAACAGCTGCCCGCCGATCAGCGGCCAGTCGGTGTAAGACCGACCCGCGTCGATCCCGGCCACCAACGCGCCAATCAGAATTTGCAGAAACGCAAAGTGCATCAAGCCAGTCGACAGCGAGAACAATTTTGCCTCTTTCGCGCGGCGGGCTTGCATCAAGTCGCGTTCTTCGCGGCCCAGTACAAAGATATACCACGCCAGGAAGCCAAGGATCACGAAGGCCAAGCCCAGATGCACCGCCAAGCGATAGCTGGCGACGGCGATCATGCCCTCACCCTGTGTCACGCCCGAGGCCACCATCCACCAGCCGACAGCACCCTGAACACCGCCCAAGACACCGGGGATCAGCAGCTTGCCGGTCCACCCGGTCGGGATTTTACGCGCGACGAGGAAGCCGAAGAACCCAAGCGCCCAGACCAGACCGATCACGCGGCCCAGTTGGCGGTGGCCCCATTCCCACCAGTAAATGGATTTGAAATCACTGAGCTCCATCCACTGGTTCTGGATGCGCCACTGGTCGATCTCTTTGTACTTGTCGAACTCGGCTTGCCAGTCGGCCTCGGTCATCGGCGGGATGGCCCCGGTGATCGGTCGCCATTCGGTGATCGAAAGGCCACTGTCGGTCAAGCGCGTCAGGCCGCCGACCGCGATCATCACAACGACCAGCGCGAACAGGATCATCAGCCAGACGCGGATCGCACCGCGCGCGCCGCCCCGGCCCCGGTCAATCATGCCGGGCTGCACCGCCTGTTGTTTCTCGGTGTCCGAGACCTCTTCGAAGATGCTGCGCTTACCGCTCATGCCGTCCTCATGTCCTGATTTTCGTCGCAAGCTAGGGCCTGAGTGGAGATAGGTCCAGCCTCAGCCCTTTTCCTTCCAGCGGACCATCTGCCGCATGATCCCGTGCAGCATCTGTACATCCGCCCGCGTCATCCGCATCCGCGACCACAGATTGCGCAGGTTGGTCTTCATCCCTTCGGCCTTTTCCGGCGGATAAAAGAAGCCCGCCTCTTCCAGCCGGTCTTCGTAGTGTTCGACCAGCTTTTCAACCTCGATCCCAGTGGCCCAGTCGCCCTTGCCCAGATCGGTGGCCTCATGCACCACGTCTCCGGTCTGGCGCATCCATTCATAGGCAGTCAGCAGCACGCATTGGCCAAGGTTCAACGAGGCATATTCCGGGTTCACCGGCACCGAGATGATGGCGTTGGCCTTGGCGATATCTTCATTCTCAAGCCCTGCCCGTTCGGGGCCGAAGAGCACCGAGACCTTCTCGCCTGCCGCCACCTTTTCGGCCGCGATCTGCATGGCGCGCTCCGGGCTGAAAACCGGCTTGGTCAGGCCACGCTGCCGCGCCGTCGTGGCAAAGACAAAGGTACTGTCGGCCAAAGCACCACCCAGGTCATCGAACAGCTGTGCCTCATCCAGCAACCGCCCCGCGCCGCTGGACATCGCCACCGCCTTGGGATTCGGCCACCCGTCCCGCGGCGCCACGATCCGCATCCGGTCCAGCCCGAAATTCCACATCGCCCGCGCGGCGGCACCGATGTTTTCGCCCATCTGCGGGCGCACAAGCACAAAGGAGGGCTGAGATTTGTCGCTGGGCATGGCTGTCTCCGGAAAACTTCGGGATGCTGTAATAGGCGTACCCCAACAGGGCAAGGCGCTGAGGTGGCAATTTACCCCTCGAATGCCATAAAAGTTTGCTTCCCCTGCGCAATCCGCTAAACCGCGCCAAAGACAAAAGACGAAGGACGCGCCATGGACACCCCTGAGCAGCCGCAGATTTACCTGATTACGCCTCCGGCCATTGCGCTCAGCACTTTCCCCGAGCAGTTGGGCCGCGTGCTGGACAGCACCGAAATCGCCTGTATCCGGCTGGCTTTGGCGGGCAATGACGAAGACACCATCGCCCGCGCCGCCGATGCCTGCCGCGAGGTGGCACATGCGCGCGACGTGGCGATCGTGATCTCGAACCACGTTCTGCTGGCGCAGCGTTTGGGGCTGGACGGGGTGCATCTGGACGACGGTGCACGCTCGGTTCGGGCCGCGCGCAAGGAATTGGGCGCGGATGCCATCGTCGGCAGCTTCTGCGGGGCGTCCAGCCATGATGGCATGACCGCCGGTGAAGCGGGCGCAGATTATGTGGCCTTCGGGCCGGTCGGTACGTCGACCCTAGGCGATGGAACCACCGCTGAAACGGACCTGTTCCAGTGGTGGTCCGAGATGATCGAAGTGCCGGTTGTCGCCGAAGGCGGCCTGACCGCTGACCTGATCCGCAAACTCTCGCCCCATACCGATTTCTTCGGCATCGGCGATGAAATCTGGTCGCAGGGCGACCCGGTCGCCAAGCTGAAGACCCTAACCGACGCGATGTGAGCGTTAACCCTTGCGCCCGCGTCGGGGCTGCGGCAAGAGTTCGGCATGACTCAGAACAGCGAAATCCTGTGTATCGGCTCGGTCCTGTGGGACGTGATCGGACGCTCGGCCAGCGCAATGCGGCAAGGTTCAGACGTGCCGGGGCGGATCACCCGCCTGCCCGGCGGCGTGGCCATGAACATTGCCATGACGTTGGTGCGCTTCGGCATGACCCCGACCCTGCTGACCGCCATTGGCCGCGACCCCGAAGGCGACGAGCTGGTCAACGCCTGCACCCGACTGGGAATGGTAACAGACCATGTCTACCGCTCTCAGGACTTGCCGACCGATCGCTATATGGCGGTCGAGGGCGCTAATGGCCTGATCGCCGCTATTGCCGACGCGCATTCCTTGGAGGCTGCGGGGGCCAAGATTCTGCGCCCTTTGATGCATGGTCCGTTAGGCAATGAGAATGCGCCGTTCGAAGGCCCCGTCGCTTTGGACGGCAACCTGACGCTGACCCTGCTGGAAGAAATCGCCCAAAGCCCGGCATTTACGCGGGCCGATCTGCGTGTGGCCCCGGCCTCACCTGGTAAGGCCGAACGCCTGTTGCCATTCCTGAAGCACGCCCGCGCGACGCTTTATGTGAACCTCGAAGAGGCAGGCATCCTGTGTCAGCGTGAATTCACGGATTCCGAGAGCGCCGCCAAAGGTTTGCTGGGCCGTGGTGCGTTGCGGGTGCTGGTCACGGATGGCGGCAACTCGGCCACCATTGGTAGCGCAGATGGAATCCTGACTCAAACACCACCGTCGGTTCTGGTCACCCGTGTGACCGGTGCAGGCGACACATTCATGGCTGCCCATATCGCATCAGAATCCGGCGGAGCATCTAACGAGGAGGCCCTGACCCGCGCTCTGAACGCCGCCGCAACATACGTATCCGGAGAAACCCCACTGTGATCGACATCCAATATTCCGCCGAGGTCCGGGCCGCAAAAGACTCAGGCCAACCCATCGTCGCGCTCGAAAGCACTATCATCACCCACGGGATGCCCTACCCGCAGAACATCGAGGTTGCGGCACAGGTTGAACAGGACATCCGCGACGCGGGCGCTGTTCCGGCCACGATTGCGGTGATTAACGGCAAACTGCACGTAGGCCTGGAAGCTGACGAGTTGAGTGCACTGGGTCAGGCCCAAGGTGTTGCCAAACTGTCTCGCGCCGACATGGCCGCCTGTATCGCCACCGGTGGCACCGGGGCCACCACGGTGGCCGCGACCATGATCGCGGCGCATTTTGCCGGGATCGAGGTCTTTGCCACTGGCGGCATTGGCGGCGTGCATCAGGGGGCCGAAACCACGTTCGACATCTCCGCAGACCTGCACGAGCTGGCGCAAACCCCGGTAACCGTTGTAGCGGCGGGCGCGAAAGCGATCCTTGATCTGGCGAAAACGCTGGAAGTTCTGGAAACGCTAGGCGTTCCGGTTATCGCCCATGGTCAGGACGAATTTCCTGCCTTTTGGTCTGCCCAATCGCCCTATGCCGCGCCCCTGCGCATGGACACGGCCGAGGACATCGCCAAAGCGCACGCCACCCGCCGCGCGCTTGGCCTGCCCGGAGGTCAGCTGATCGCCAACCCGATCCCCGCCGCCGACCAAATTCCAGCCGAGGAACTGGCCCCCATCATTGCGTCGGCCCAGGCCGACGCCGACACTCACCGGATCACCGGCAAAGGCGTCACGCCCTACCTTCTTCAGCGGATTTACGAACAAACCGAGGGCCGTTCGCTGACCGCCAATATCGCACTGGTGCGCAACAACGCGAAACTGGCCGCCGGGATCGCGCGGGCACTGAACGCAGACTGAGTGACATAAGCCTATTGTACCAAGGCCCCGGACTGCTTAACTAAATCCGCAAACCGCTCAGGATCGCAATGAACACACCGTTTGACGAAGAACCCCATCGCCGTCCGGGCCTGTTTTCCCGGCTGCGCGCGTCGTTCCTGACGGGCATCGTCGTCATTGCACCTGTGTGGCTGACTATCTGGCTGATCTGGTCGGTAGTCGGTTGGATCGACAGCGCAGTTCTACCGCTGGTGCCGCAACGGTTCCAACCACAGGAATATGTAGGTATCAACCTGCGTGGTGTCGGGGTGGTCATCTTCCTGATATTTACCGTCCTGGTGGGCTGGATCGCCAAAGGCATTCTGGGTCGGTCGCTGATCCATTTCGCTGAAAGCCTGGTAAACCGAATGCCCGTAGTCCGCTCGGTCTACTCCGGGATCAAGCAGATCTCGGAAACGGTGTTTGCCCAGACCGAACGGTCGTTCGAGAAAGCCTGCCTGATCCAGTACCCTCGCCGCGGCATCTGGGCGATTGGTTTCGTCTCGACCACCGCCAAGGGCGAGGTCAGCGAACGCGCTGAAACCGGTGGTGAGCTGCTGAGCATTTTTGTCCCGACCACGCCCAACCCGACCTCGGGCTTTCTGCTGTTCTTCCCCGAAGAGGACGTGATCCTGCTGGACATGTCGATCGAGGAGGCCGCGAAGCTGGTGATTTCCGCCGGGCTTGTCTATCCGAACGAAAAAGACCCGACGCAGCCGCCTGAGTGATCAGCCGAACATTTCGGGCAGGTTGACTGTGCTGCGCTCGCCAAGATCGGCCTTGTGATCATTGATAAACCGATGCGCCGCCGCGCGCCCTGCCTCTTTCAGCTTATGCAGGACCACCGGGTTCGGCACCGTCTTAGTCGCCACCGACAGATCGTTCATCAATTCGTCATCCGCAATCATGTGGATCAGAACGCGGCTCATTTCTCCGGCCTTCAGCTTCCCTTCGGCCAGCAGCCGCTGAACGAAACTGATCGCGCGCAACTCGCGGAAGAGGGAGGAGTTAAAGCTTATCTCGTTGATCCGGTTCTGGATTTGCTGCGGCGTTTTCGGCGCCTCGTCGCGCTCCAGCGGATTGATGTTCACGATCACCACGTCATCTGGCAGATCATTGTTAAACAGCGGGTACAGCGCCGGATTGCCGGTATAACCGCCATCCCAATAAGCCTCGGTCCGGCCCGATTTGGGATCGAAGATTTCAACCGCCTGAAACAGTGTTGGCAGGCACGCCGAGGCCAAAATCGCATCTGTCGAAATCTCATCTCCGGTGAACACCCGAATCTTGCCGCTGCGCACACAAGTCGCGCAGACATGCAAACGCGGGCCTTCGTCGGCGCATATCTCATCAAAGTTGAACCGGTCCACCACCGGCTCCAGCGGGTTGCGGTAGAACGGACCATAGGCATAGGGCGACACCAGCCGCGACCAGGCGTCTCCGACCGAAAACGGCAGAGAGTACTCCATCGCCTGTGCAATCTGCGCCGGCTCTATGGCCTGCATCCAGTTGGCAAGGCGCATGTCACCGACAGCACCCATCCGCTCCCACAGTCCATTCAGATTGGCGCGCGCACCGTCGCGCCCATCCCGGACCATGCCGGACTTGAAAGCCGCCCCATTGAGCGCCCCGGCTGAGGTTCCGGTGATCGCCGCAACCTCGATATCCTCCTCATCCAGCAGCCGGTCGAGAACACCCCATGTGAACGCGCCATGCGCGCCGCCGCCTTGCAAGGCCAGATTGATCCGTTTCACGATGGGCCTCCTTCACTCGCTTTTGGAAGCAACTTCTAGCGCTTGATCAAATTCGTCTCTCGAGATTTCATCGGTGTAACCACCTTCCCATTCTTCTTCAAATTCATCCAGAGTTTCGAGTGCGATAGATAAATTGCCATAAAGATATGAATCATCGACTTCTTGGATTCTTGGGAGCCTATTTGACGCTTTTGAAACAGGGCAGTAGTAGCTAATGCAAGTCAACATCCGCCCGTCATCCGCGAACCGAAAATACTGCAAGCACGGTGTGTCTTGCGCTTTTGGCTCAACAAGTTTGAAGTAGCGATAAACAGTCTTCGCCATTAGCTTGCAATCCTTCCTTAGATCAGACGGCAAACGTCACAACGCCGTCCAGCCACCATCCACCGAAATCGTCGTCCCGGTAATCTGCGCCGCTGCGTCCGAGCACAGGAACACCGTGGTGCCGCCCAGTTGTTCAACCGTCGCAAACTCTTTCGAGGGCTGACGTTCCAACATGACGTTCTTGATCACGTCCTCGCGGCTCATGTCGTATTCTTTCATCGTATCAGGGATCTGCGCCTCGACCAGCGGCGTCAAAACATAACCCGGGCAAATCGCATTGCAGGTGATCGGCTCCTGCGCGGTTTCCAGCGCCACGGTCTTGGTCATCCCGACGACGCCGTGCTTGGCCGCGATATAGGCCGCCTTATAGGGCGACGCCGTCAACCCATGCGCCGAGGCGATATTCACGATCCGCCCCCAACCAGCCGCCCGCATCATCGGCAGCGCTGCCGCCATTGTGTGAAAGGCCGAGTTCATGTTGATCGCGATGATCGCGTCCCATTTATCGACCGGGAACTGATCAATAGGCGCGACGTGCTGAATGCCCGCGTTGTTTACCAGGATGTCGCAAGCCCCTGCCTTTTCGATCAGCGCACGGCATTCGCCGGCAACGGACATGTCCGCTTTGATGTAACGCGCCTTGGTGCCAGTCTCTTGCGCAATCTCAGCGGCCAGCGCGTGATCTTCATCCCGGTCGGTGAACGAGTTCAGAACCACGTCGGCCCCGGCCTTCGCCAGCTCGCGCGCGACGCCCAGACCGATCCCCGAATTCGACCCCGTGATGATCGCTGTTTTTCCCGAAAGGTTCATGGGCTCTCTCCCTCAAAATCTGCTTCCCACGCACAGTGCCATGCTGCATCTGCAAAGAAAACGGGGAAACAACCGGCTTCTATAGCCACACAAAAAAATGCCAAAAAAAACGCCCGCACGAAGCGGGCGTTAAGTTATTGAGGCAGGTTTCATACAGGCAAGAAACCTATCGAGCAGTGCACCCTTTATACGCAATTCCCCGCCTTCGTCCAAGCTAAAAGTTTGAAAACAAGAAAAATCATCGGTACGGTGAATCCCAACAAAATAAGGCCAGAGCAGGATTGTTTCCAAAATGCGCCCCGATTTTCTACGACCCGTTCGCCCTGTGATTGCGGGAATCGCTTCTGTTTTTGCCGCCACAATTGCTTATGCAGAATCGGCCCATGGCATAGCTATGTACGGTGACCCTGCCCTACCACCGGATTTTGTGTCTCTGCCCTATGCCAACCCCGAGGCGCCGAAAGGCGGTAAAGTTGTTTTTGGCAATACCGGCGGCTTTAACAGTCTGAACCCCTTTGTACAAAAAGGCACCGTGCCCTGGCAGCTTCGTTTCTGGACGCACGAAAGCCTGATGGGCCGATCCTGGGACGAACCTTTCACTCTTTACGGGTTGTTAGCCGAATCAGTTGAGACCGCTCCTGACCGGTCCTGGGTCGAATTCACCCTGCGCGAAAACGCCAGGTTTTCGGATGGCACCCCGGTAACCGTGGACGATGTTATCTGGTCGTATCAGATGCTGGGCACCGAAGGGCACCTTCGTTATCGCGGGCTGTGGGGCAAGATCGACAGCATCGAACAAACCGGCCCGCGCTCGGTACGGATTACCTTCAACGAGCCGGATCGGGAACTGGCCCTGATCACCGGCCTCCGCCCGATTCTGCAGAAAGCGCAGTGGGAGGGGAAGAGTTTTGCCGACGCGGCGCTGCATGATGTCCCGGTCGGATCGGGGCCTTATGTGGTCGATGACTATGAGGCCGGTCGCTATGTGACCCTGCGCCGCGACCCCGACTATTGGGGGGCCGATATCCCCTTCCGGCGCGGCACCATGAACCTCGATGAGATGCGGATCGAATTCTACGGAGACGGCACAGTCCTGTTCGAGGCGTTCAAGGCTGGCGAACTGACGGCGGTACGGGAATTCAATGCTGACAAATGGGACACGCAGTACAACTTCCCCGCCGTGCAACGCGGCGATGTCATCAAGACCGAGATCCCGCACGGCAAGCCGTCGGGCATGACCGGGTTCGTCATGAACACCCGCAAAGCCCCCTTCGACGATTGGCGTGTGCGCGAGGCGCTGATGTTGGCGTTCAACTTCGAATACATCAACGATACAATCACCGGCGGCACACAACCGCGGATCACCTCATATTTTTCCGGTTCTGATCTGGGTATGCAGCCCGGTCCCGCCACCGGCCGCGTTGCCGAGTTGCTGCAGCCATATGCCGACGACCTGCCACCCGGCGCACTTGAAGGGTATGCCCTGCCTGTGGGCGACGGCTCGGCCCGCAACCGCACCAATATCCGCAAGGCGAACCAGCTGTTGACCGAGGCGGGCTGGACCGTCCAGGACGGCGTGCTGCGCAGTCAGAACGGCGAAGACTTCACCGTCACCGTCCTGCTGCAACAAGGTGATACCGAGGGCCAGACGGCCATCGAAATTTTTACCCGTGCGCTTGAAAGGCTCGGGATTCAGGTCGCCGTCGAACAAGTGGACAGTGCCCAGTTTACCGGTCGTAATGCCGAACTTGATTTCGACATGACCTTCTTCCGCCGTGCCATGTCCCTGTCGCCGGGCAATGAACAGCGCCTGTATTGGGGCAGCGAAAACGCCGACACTCCGGGCACGCGCAACCTGATGGGTGTTGCTTCTCCGGCGGTGGACGGGTTGATCGACGCGATGCTGGGATCGGAAAGTCGCGAGGATTTCGTGGCCGCCACCCGCGCCCTGGACCGGGTTCTGACCGCTGGGCGCTATGTCATCCCGATCTGGAATTTCGACGTCGGACGCATCGCTCATGCCAAAGAGCTGAAACAGCCCCAGACCGTGCCAATTTATGGTGATGGGCCGGAGTATATGCCACAGGTTTGGTGGTACGAAGAGTGACCAAATCGGCCGGATCGTTGGCGCGATCGGCCCCTTAGCCTCCAACGCGCGGATTGCTCACATCTGCAGGTTAGTATCTTAAGTTGTGTCATGCCAAATGGTCGCACCTTTCGGCGGAATTTGGCACACGCACCAAATACACCCATATATCGTGCAGACATATCTGAAGCCGTCTACATATAGCGAAAACACCCATTTCCAGCTAATGCCCAAAAAATAACCACAAGGGGCTTTACGGATCGCCCCCCAACGATATAGCCTACCCGTGTTTTGGCGCACCGGTTGATCGGATTAATTGTGAAAAATTCGCTAGATAGCTGATCGTTGGACGCGTCAGACTCGAGTTTTGCGGACCGGCCTCCACTCACTCACACCTCAGGTCCGTAGGCCCGTCGCGCGATCAGTGTGGCGGGCCTCTTTAACCTTACGTAAGCCCAAATAAGGTGCGACATTTTGTCATGCACTTGGACCCCTATGCCCTCCGTACGCTGATATGGGGGCCGAGCAGCCGTGAAACCCGAGTTACGGAAGCTGACAAATGTTGAACTGGACTGACCTGACGCAAGACTGGGACGCTATGTACTCTCGTGCTAAACGGCGTTTTCCGAACCTGCGTGATCAGGACAAGGTGCGGCTGAGCAAAGACCGCAAAGGGTTCGAAGCGTATTTGGCCGAACGCCACCACCTGACCGTGAATGAAGCACACGAAGAGCTTGAGGATTTTCTGTTTACCGAAGGCTTGAACCGAGAGTTCAGCCGGTCTTTAAGCAAGTGATGTGACCCAGAGGATCGTTGCATCTTCGTCACTGACCGAAATCACGTTGTGTCCCATGCTACCGTCGTAATACGCGCTGTCTCCCCGACGCATTTCGACGGGTTCGTAGAACTCGGTGTAAAGCTGGACAACCCCTGTTAGCACATAAAGGAACTCTTCGCCATCGTGGCGCACCCAGCCATCAAACTCATCCATTGACCGCGCGCGCACGCGGGCGCGATACGGAAGCATCTGCTTTTTCGTCAGGTTCTCGGCCAGCAGCTCATGTTCATACGTCGTCGTGGGATGCGCGGCCCCTTCGCCCATCCGCGTCACGGACATACGCCCGATTACCTGATCCCGCTGCGGCGGCGTGAACAGTTGCGGCACCGAAATCTCCAACCCGATCGCCAGCTTTTTCAGCGCGTCGTACGTGGGTGACATCTGCCCGTTTTCGATCTTGCTGAGGGTCGAGCGCGCAAGCCCTGCCTGCGAGGCCGCCTGTTCCAGCGTCCAGTTCCGCGCCTTGCGCAATTGGCGCACGCGCGCACCCAGATCAAGCGGTTCAAGCTCGGCGTGGTTGCCCGAGTTCCGCGCAATGCGGATCAGGGAAGGTTGTTCATTGGTGCTCATGCGCAACTCTATAGGCCCAGCCCGTCTCGCTTGCAACGCGCCAAGCACCAAGGTAGCCAGTGGCCATGCTGTCTGTTTTTGATCAGGGGCCGCCCATGGCCTGCCCCGCGCCCTTCAACCTGGCCGCACATGTGCTGCGCCGAACGGATGACGATCCCGATAAGATCGCGCTGTCAGTTCTGCGGTCCGATGGCGCCGAGGACTGGAGCTATCGCGCGCTCAAGTCGGCCATTCTGGGCACCGCCACCGGGTTGCTGCGCGCGGGGTTAAAACCGGGTGACATTGCGCTGATTCGGTTGGGGAACACGGTCGATTTCCCCATTGCCTACCTCGGGGCGATTGCGGCGGGGATCGTGCCTGTCCCGACATCCTCGCAACTGACCGAGCCGGAAACGGCGCATATGATCGCGGATCTTCAACCAGCCGCCATTTTGCGGGACCCGGCCGTTGCCTGCGATCCACATCCACTGCAGATCACGTTGTCCGAATTGACCGCGATGCGGCCCCTGCCCCCAGCCGAGTTTCAAATGGGCGACCCCGAGCGGCTGGCTTATGTCGTCTATACCTCGGGCACGTCCGGCAAACCGCGCGCAGTGGCCCATGCGCACCGTGCAATCTGGGCGCGCCAGATGATGGTGGATGGCTGGTACGGGCTGCGGGATACGGATCGCCTCTGTCATGCCGGTGCATTTAACTGGACCTATACACTAGGCACCGGATTGATGGACCCCTGGACTATCGGCGCGACCGCTTTGATCCCAGAGCCGGGAACCGACCCGGACGCCCTGCCTGCCTTGCTGCGGCGACACCGCGCGACGATCTTTGCCGCCGCCCCTGGCGTGTATCGCAAGCTGCTGAAAACGTCAGAGGACATGCACCTGCCCACGCTCCGCCACGGCCTTTGTGCCGGCGAGAAACTGTCTCGACACCTGCACGCGCAATGGGTCGAGGCGACCGGGACTGAGCTTTACGAAGCCTACGGTATGTCCGAATGTTCCACCTTCATCTCGTCCAGCCCGGCCCACCCGGCGCGGGGCGAGTCGCTGGGACAACCACAACCGGGCAGACGGATTGCGATCCTTGGGCCGGATGGTCCGGTGCCGCAGGGACAGGAAGGCACCATCGCCATTCACCGCTCGGATCCCGGCCTGATGCTGACCTATCTGAACGCGCCGGACGAAGCCGAGGCTCGGATGCAGGGCGATTGGTTCCTGACCGGCGATCAGGGTGCCATGGCCGTCGACGGGCAGATCACCTATCTGGGCCGCGACGATGACATGATGAATGCGGGCGGCTATCGCGTTTCTCCGGTCGAGGTCGAGGCCACCTTGTCCAAATTCCCCGGGATCTCACAGGTTGGCGCGGCGGCTGTTGAGGTCAAAGAAGACACATTTGTGATCGCAGCCTTCTATACCGGGCCGGAAAAGCTGGACGACGTTGCCCTGCAAACCTATGTGGAGGCAAATCTGGCGCGGTATAAACAGCCGCGCGCGTTCATTCACCTGCCCGAGCTTCCGACCGGTGGTAATGGCAAACTCCTGCGCCGGGCTCTGCCGGCCTATTTCAAGGCGACCACACCATGACCCAGACCGTCAAACTCGACATTATGTCCGATCCGATCTGCCCATGGTGCTATATCGGCAAAACCCATCTGGACAAAGCACTGGCCGCGATTCCGGATCACCCTATGGTGATCGAGTGGCATCCGTTCCAGCTGAACCCCGACATGCCGGATGAAGGCATGGATCGGCGTGAGTATCTGGAGCGAAAATTCGGCGGCAAAGACGGCGCCGTGCGCGCTTATGCTCCGGTGGTTGAGCACGCCGAGAAGGCCGGGCTCAGCATCGACTTCGAGGGCATGAAACGCACCCCCAATACCCTGGACGCCCATCGCCTGATCCACTGGGCCGGGATCGAGGGAAAGCAGAATGATGCCGTGGATGCCCTGTTCGATGCCTATTTCGTGCAGGCCCGCGACATCGGCGACCACGAAGTGCTGGCCGATATCGCTGACAGCATCGGCATGGACGCCGCCGTGGTGCAGAAACTGCTGAAGTCCGATGCCGACCGCGAGGACATCCGCAACCGCGATACCCATTCCCGCCAGATGGGCATCCAATCTGTTCCAACCTTCATCGTGGCCAATCAACACGCAGTTCCGGGCGCGCAACCGCCGGAAATGTGGGAAAAAGTGATTGGCGAGATCATGTCTCAGCTTGAGGGTTCTCCTGCAAATTAGCACAGAGGTCTGTGCGCTTTGATCCCTAGCGCCACCTAATCTGTCGTGATAGCGCGATCAGGTCAGGAGGACGCAATGACCAATCGCATGTCAAAAGGAGAGTTCATCGCTCTTGTCGCAATGATGTTTGCGACGATTGCGTTTTCCATCGACTCGATGCTGCCTGCCCTGCCCGAGATTGGCGCGCAGCTCAGCCCCGAGGACATTAACCGGGCACAGTTGATCCTGACCTCATTCGTGCTGGGCATGGGGATCGGCACGTTCTTCATGGGTCCGCTGTCGGACGCGTTTGGTCGCAAGCCGGTGATTTATGCCGGCTCGGTATTGTACATCGTTTCAGCTGCCGTCGCTTGGGCCAGTTCTTCGCTGGAACTGCTTTTGATTGCCCGGGTCGCGCAAGGGGTCGGCTGTGCCGCGCCACGCGTGGTCGCCATGGCGATAATCCGGGATTTGTACTCGGGCCGTGAAATGGCGCGAATCGTGTCCATCGCCATGATGATCTTCACGCTGGTTCCTGCTGTGGCGCCGATGCTGGGGGCCGGCATGATCGCCCTCACAGGCTGGCGCGGGATATTCGTCTCGTTCATCCTGTTCTCAGCGATCACCGTGGTCTGGATGGGCCTGCGCCTGCCGGAACCTCTGAAACCCCAGAACCGCAGGCCGCTGCGCCTGCCCCTGATGGTCTCTTCCGCGCGCGAGATGTTCGTGCACCCCACCGTCCGGGTTTCGATTTTCGTGCAAACCCTTTGTCTGGGCATGTTGTTCACCACTCTGACCATGGTGCAACCGGTCTATGACGTGATCCATGACAGCGCCGACAGTTTTCCCTTCTGGTTTGGTTTCGTGGCCCTGATCTCGGGGTCTGCCAGCCTGCTGAACGCGGCCCTGGTGATCCGCGTGGGGATGCGGCGACTGGTAACCTGGGCTTTGGGTGCGCAGATCGCGATTACGACCAGTGTTTTTATTCTGAACTCGATGCCCCTGTCGCCGAATATGTCCTTTGCGGTTTTTGTCTTTTGGCAGACCTCGATCTTTTTCATGGCGGGTATGACGATGGGCAACCTGAACGCCATCGCTATGGAGCCGATGGGTCATATCGCCGGCATGGCGGCCTCAGTCATCGGTGCGGTCTCGACGGTTCTCGCTGCGGCTATTGCGGCCCCCGTCGGGTTATTGTTCGACGGGTCGCTGACCCCTTTGATCACCGGCATTCTATCAATGAGCGTGATCGGCTTTGGACTGATGCTGCATATGGGCCGGATTGAAAACAGACTACCCGCCTGACCTGTGCAGATTACGCGAATCCCGCTAACCTTCCCTTGATCCGAGAGGAGGTTTCAATGCGTTACGATTACGATCTGGGTTCTCATTCCTGTCCGGTCACCACATCCTCGCCCGAGGCGCAGCTATGGTTTGATCGGGGATTGGTCTGGACCTACGGCTATAACCATGAAGAAGCCGTGGTCTGTTTCCAACGCGCGGCTGAACATGATCCAAACTGCGCCATGGCCCATTGGGGGATCGCCTATTCGGCCGGTCCAAACTACAACCTGCCTTGGGACTTGCTCGATGAAAGCGGGCAGCAAAAGGCGCTTGCGCAGGCCTTTGATGCGACGCAACAGGCGCTGGCTTTGCTTGACAGCTGCACCCCGGTCGAGCAAGCCCTGATCCGAGCCCTGCCCGCCCGATACCCGCAGCGTGACCCGGTCAAGGATATGCACAGCTGGGATCACGATTTCGCCGATGCCATGCGCGCGGCCTTTGCCGAACAACCCGATCATCTGGATCTGCGCACCATCTATGTCGAGGCGTTGCTGAATCTGACACCCTGGCAGATGTGGGACCTCAAAACCGGCCAACCTGCCCAAGGCGCCGCCACGCACGAGGCGCAGAAGGCCTTGGAAGACGCGATGGCCGACGACCCCGCTGCGATGTCTCATCCCGGCCTGCTGCACCTCTATGTGCATCTGATGGAGATGTCGCCAACCCCGGAAAAGGCGCTCAAGGCCGGGGATGTGCTGCGCACGCTGGTTCCTGATGCGGGTCACTTGGTGCATATGCCCACCCATATTGACGTGCTGTGCGGGCATTACCACAACGTCGTTTACTGGAACGAAAAGGCCATCGAGGCCGATCTGAAGTATTACGAGCGCGAAGGCGCCTTCAACATCTATACCGGCTACCGCCAGCACGATTATCACTTCGTCATCTACGGCGCATTGTTCCTTGGGCAGATGGAACCGGCCCTGCGCGCAAATCAGGGCATGTGGGACACCACACCCGAAGACATGCTGCGCGTCGAAAGCCCTCCGATGGCGGATTACTTCGAAAGCTACATGTCGATGGGCCCGCATATCCTGATCCGCTTTGGCCAGTGGGAAGAGGCCAAGGCGTTGGAGATACCATCGGACCCCAACCTCTATCGCACGCTGACGGCGACCATTCACTATGCCCGCGCCATCGCCCATGCCGCCACCGATCAGGTCGTCGAGGCAGAGGCCGAGGAACAGCTGTTCCTTTCCGCAAAGGAATGCGTCCCCGAGACACGCCTGCTGCACAATAATCGTGTTGTTGATCTGCTGGAGATCGCCCGCGAAATGCTGCGCGGAGAGATCGAGTATCGCAAAGGCAACTATGAGATCGCCTATGCCCACCTGCGCCGCTCGGTCGAGTTGGATGACACGTTGCCCTACGACGAACCGTGGGGGTGGATGCAGCCCACCCGCCACGCGCTGGGGGCACTGCTGTATGAACAGGGTCATGTGGCCGAGGCCGAAGCGGTCTATCGTGAGGATCTGGGGTTGGGTGGTATGCTCAGCCGTGCCTCGATCCATCCGGACAATGTCTGGAGCCTCAAGGGCCTGCATGACTGTTTGAAAACACGTGGTGACACCGTTGAGATTGTGCAGGTAAAACAACGGCTCGACCTGGCACTGGCCCGGGCAGATCGCGCGGTGGGTGCGTCGTGCTTCTGCGCCCAAGCGGCGATGAGGGCCGCCGAATGAGAAACGCCTTTTTGTTGACGGCCCTGCTCTGCGGCCCCGCCCTTGCGGATCGTCAATCCTTTCCTCCGGTCGATCAGGCCGCGCGAGATTCCTCGCTGGTGGCCTTCCGCGATGCGCTGCTGGCCGAGGTGGCCGCAAGGGATACCGATGCCGTGGTCGCGGCGGCCTGTCCCGACATCTACCTGAGCCACGGAGGAAATGGTGGTCCAGAAGAGTTGCGCGCCAATCTGATCCTGGATCCGGAAACCCTGTCGGAAGAGAACCGAAAAGACGCGGATGCCTTACGCGAAGCCTATTGGTTGGATCTGGAAAACACCCTCTCCCAGCCCGGCTATTTCGATGACGAGGGCGAGTTCTGGATGCCGCATCAGTGGCAAATCACCCTGCCCGTTTCACTGGACCCGTTCATGGCCTATTTCGTCACTGGATCAGATGTGGCCTTGCGGCAGTCGGCTGATCGCGACGCACCGACCTTGGGCCTCATCAGCCACGAGGTCGCGATCATCCGCGATTTTCAGGACGGCTCGGACTATCAACGGGTGCTGCTGACCGATGGGACCCAAGGCTACATGCACCGTGACTACTTGTGGCCGATGACAGGCCACCGCGCCGCGTTCGTGAAATCGGACGCGGGCGCATGGCAGTTGTGCACCTTTGTCAGCGGAGACTAGGCTTTGGCCTTTTTCTTCTCGGCCATCAGCTTTTCAGCCAGATCCCGAGCGATTGCGAAGGCCCCTTTGATCTTGTCGCTGTCCTTCTTCCAGTCACGGCGCACGACGATCTTGTTGTCCTTTACCTTGGCCAGTCCGCGCTGGTTCTGGATAAACTCGACCAGCCCCTGAGGCGATGCGAACTTGTCATTGTGGAACTGGATCGTTGCACCTTTCGGCCCACCGTCCAGCTTGGCAATGCCCGCCCGCTTGCACATGGCCTTGATGCGGACGACCAGCATCAGGGTATTCACCTCTTTCGGCAGGGTACCGAAGCGGTCGATCAGTTCGGCCGCAAAGCCTTCCAGCTCAACTTTGGTCGAAAGCGACGACAGGCGGCGATAGAGACCCAGACGCACGTCCAGATCGGGCACGTAGTCCTCGGGGATCAGAACCGGCACACCCAGATTGATCTGCGGTGCCCATTGGTCATCCGCGTCGGAAAGCCCTTCCATCTCACCGGCTTTGATCTTGGCAATCGCCTCTTCCAGCATCGACTGGTAGAGTTCATAGCCCACGTCGCGCATCTGGCCCGACTGTTCCTCGCCCAGCAGGTTGCCTGCTCCGCGAATATCCAGATCCTGCGATGCCAGCGTGAACCCGGCCCCAAGCGTATCCAATGAGCCCAGAACCCGCAGCCGTTTCTCAGCTGTGGCGGTCAGCTTTTGGCGCGGCTTGGTGGTCAAATAGGCATAAGCGCGGGTTTTCGACCGCCCCACCCGGCCACGTATCTGGTAGAGTTGCGCCAGACCGAACATATCCGCCCGGTGCACAACCATCGTGTTGGCGGTCGGGATGTCCAGCCCGCTTTCCACAATCGTCGTTGCCAGCAGCACGTCATACTTGCCGTCGTAGAAAGCATTCATTCGGTCGTCGAGTTCCCCCGCCGCCATCTGCCCATGCGCGACCATATAGGTGAGTTCCGGCAGTTGGTCCTTCAGGAATTCCTCGATTTCGGGCAGATCCGAGATGCGCGGCACCACATAGAAACTTTGTCCGCCGCGATAATGCTCGCGCAGCAGAGCCTCGCGAATGGTGACTGCGTCGAACTCGCTGACATAAGTCCGAATGGCAAGGCGGTCGATGGGCGGTGTGCCGATAATCGACAGGTCTCGCACACCAGTCAGGGACAATTGCAGCGTCCGCGGTATCGGCGTGGCGGTCAGGGTCAGGACGTGAACATCCGAACGCAGCTGCTTCAGACGTTCCTTGTGACCGACGCCGAAATGCTGTTCCTCGTCGATTATCAGCAGGCCCAGATTGTTGAACCGTATCCCCTTAGCCAACAGCGCATGGGTGCCGATCACGATATCGACCGTGCCGCGCGCCAGCCCGTCGCGGGTTTGCTGCGCCACTTTGGCAGAGACAAATCTCGACAGCTGGCGCACTTCCAGCGGGAAACCCCGAAACCGTTCCTTGAATGATGCCGCGTGCTGTCGAGCCAACAGCGTGGTCGGCGCTACAACCGCGACCTGAACGCCGGACATGGCGGCGACAAAGGCCGCACGCATAGCAACCTCGGTTTTGCCAAAGCCCACATCACCGCAGATCAGACGATCCATCGGCGCGCCAGAGTGCATGTCCTCTATCACCTCTGCGATAGCGCGCAGCTGGTCGTCGGTTTCCTGATACGGGAAGCGTGCGCTGAACTCTTCCCACGCGTGCGGAGGCGGGTCCATGACCGGAGCCTTGCGCAAAGCACGCTCAGCTGCGATGCGGATCAGCTTGTCCGCCATCTCGCGGATGCGCTCTTTCAGCTTCGCCTTCTTGGCCTGCCATGCACCGCCGCCCAAGCGGTCCAGCAGACCTTCGTCATGGCCGTATTTCGACAGCAGTTCTATGTTTTCAACCGGCAGGTACAGTTTGGCCTGCTCGGCATATTCCAGCAGCAGGCATTCGTGCGCAGCACCTGCGGCGGTGACGACCTCCATCCCCATATAGCGCCCGATGCCGTGATCTACATGCACCACCAGATCACCGGGGCTGAGCGATTGGGTTTCGGTCAGGAAATTCTCGGCCTTGCGGCGTTTCTTGGGCTGGCGGATCAGGCGGTCGCCCAGCACATCCTGCTCGGCGATGACCGTCAAGTCAGGCGTTTCGAACCCATGCTCCAGCGCCCAGACGGCCAGATGCAGCCCGCGTTTGCCGATGCGGGTGCCGTCCGAAACCGGGATTGCCTCGGCCAGACCTTCATCCTCGATCAGACCGGTCAAACGTTCGCGCGCGCCCTCAGAGTAGGACGCGATCAACACCGGTCCTTTGCCCATCTTGTCGGTAATATGGCTTGCCAGCGCACCAAACAGGCTGATGCTTTCCTGTTGCCGCTCGGGCGCAAAGTTTCGTCCGATCCTGCCACCCGCATCGATCACTCCAGGACCGCTGGCCTGTGGCAGAGGGCTGAACTGCAGCACCCGCCGGTCACCCACTGCCTGCTCCCACGCGGCGTCGTCCAGATACAGCAATCCGGGCGGTGTCGGCTTATACACAGTATCCATGCGCGACCGGTTTTCCAGTGCCAGCCGCCGGGTTTCATACTGATCGGCAATCGTATCCCAGCGCACAAGCCGAGCGGGCGTGACCTGATCGTCAACGGTAATCGTGGCATCCGGCAGGTAATCGAACAGGGTTTCAAGTTTCTCATGAAAGAACGGCAGCCAGTGCTCGATGCCCTGATGCTTGCGGCCCGCGCTGACGGCCTCGTATAGCGGATCATCCGTGCCCGCAGCACCAAATTCGATGCGGTAATTCTGTCGGAAACGGGTGATGGCTGCCTCATCCAGAATAACCTCAGAGACCGGAGCCAGTTCCACCACGTCCAGTTTCTCGGTCGTGCGCTGAGAAACAGGATCGAACCGACGCGCGTCGTCCAGAACATCACCGAACAGATCCAGGCGCACGGGACCAGATTCGCCCGGCGGGAAGATGTCGATAATCCCACCCCGAATGGCATAATCACCGGGTTCCATCACCGTCGGGCTTTGCGTGAAACCCATCCGCACCAGAAAGCTCCGCAGCGCGGTTTCATCAACGCGGTGGTCCACGCGCGCGGTAAACGCAGCCTCTCGCAGCACATCGCGCGCGGGCACTCGTTGGGTGGCTGCGTTCAGCGTGGTCAACAGCACGAACCGGTCCGGCATCTGATGCACCAGCGCCGCCAGCGTCGCTACGCGGGCTGCTGCGATATCCGCATTGGGCGACACCCGATCATAAGGCAAACAATCCCAGCCCGGGAACACAAAGACAGGCATGTCCGGCGCAAAGAAGGCCAGCGCGGCCCGCATAGCCTCCATCCGCTTGTCATCACGCGCGACATGGGCCACGGGCCCGCCGGAACGCGCGATCTCGTTCAGGACAAGCTGCGCGTCAAACCCCTCGGGGGCGCCGCCAACAGTTACCTGGTTCGGAGCCGTCATCGCCTAGCCTTTCCGAATTTCCTATCCCAGAACCCCAATCGAGAAGTTCTGATACATACCCCAAAGCGACGTGATCAAAATCGAGATCATACCGATGACCTGCGTATAAATCCGGCAGCGGGTCAAAACCTTGCCGACAAACTCAAGCGATCCGTCACTGCGCCGCAATTTATGTGCGGCCCTGATGTTTATGAGCGTCACCAGGCACATGGGAAACAACAGTAAGAATACAGCCTGGGCGAACTCGACCCCATAGTAAAAGCCAAGCATCGCCAGCCCGGTAAAGAAAAAACAACTCAGCCCCAGAATGATCAATCCGGATTTATCAACGATAAACAGAATGCGGTTGCCGTTGATCCGGACGATATCCAGCAAGTCCTGCTCGGTCTGACCTCCGACACGCCGGGCGCGCACCAGCAGGTCGAACGGGACGCCCATAGCCCAGTGGCTTACCGATGACCAAAGCACGGCCAGCACGATCCAATACCACAGATTCGAAAAACTGCGCATATCGATGATTTCGAAAAGCGAAGAGTATAAGTCCAAGCGTCAGCCCTTTGTTCACTGTCCTTAGGGGCCTTCTTTACGCAGGCGCGACCATCGTTACCCTTGAGACCTCGTGGAATTCATGCCACCCAATGCGGAAATATTCAAGGAGAGCGCGACATGAAGCCGACCATCGCCCCCTACCCCCTGACCCGCTTTCGCCGGGCGCGCCAATCGCAGTCCGTGCGCGGCCTGGTTCGGGAAAACACGCTGACCACCGACGACCTGATCTGGCCGGTTTTCGTACGTGACGGCGAGGGTGTGGAAGAACCTGTGCCGTCGATGCCCGGCGTGATGCGCCGCTCGGTCGACCTGATCGCAAAGGCCGCGGTTGAAGCGCAGGCCTTGGGTATCCCGGCGATTTGCATCTTTCCCTACACCGACGCCAACCTGAAAACCGAGGATTGCGCCGAGGCCTGGAACCCCGACAACCTGTCCAACCGCGCCATCCGCGCCATCAAGGCCGCGGCCCCGGATATCGCAGTGATGACCGACGTGGCGTTGGACCCCTACAACATCAACGGGCATGACGGCTACGTCGTCGATGGCGAAATTGTGAACGATCAGACGGTCGAAGCTCTGGTCAAAATGACGCTCGCGCAGGCCGAAGCTGGGGCCGACATCATCGGCCCGTCCGACATGATGGATGGCCGCATCGGCGAAATGCGGCGGGCGCTGGAATCTGCGGGGCATCAGAACGTGATGATCCTCAGCTATGCCGCGAAATACGCCAGCGCCTTTTACGGCCCGTTCCGCGATGCTGTGGGCGCCTCGGGCGCGCTGACCGGGGACAAGAAGACCTATCAGATGGATCCGGCCAATTCGAACGAAGCCCTGCGCCTGATCGAACGCGACCTGACCGAGGGTGCCGACATGGTGATGATCAAGCCGGGGATGCCCTATCTGGATATCTGCCGTAGGGTTAAGGACACCTTTGGCGCGCCAACCTATGCCTATCAGGTGTCGGGCGAATACGCGATGCTCCAGGCCGCGGCGCAGAACGGCTGGATCGATGGTGAGAAGGTGATGCTGGAAAGCCTGCTGGCCTTCAAGCGTGCGGGCTGCGACGGCATCCTTACTTACTTTGCGCCCGAGGTTGCCCGCATCCTGCAGGGCTAAAACCCCAAATTGTCGCAATTTTTCGCCGATTGTGATCGGTCGCTGGTCAGCTTTCCCGTGACACGCAGCCGCAATCGGCGTACTCTTGCACACAAGATCGGGATCACCCGACATATCAGGCACTTATACAGAGAAAAAACATGAGCAGTTCCAACGCACCCCGACTAAGCCGTCGTGGCTTTGCCTTTGGCATGGCCGGTTTGACGGTAACCGCAGCTTGCGGCAATGGCGTCGGCAATTCCAACGCCGCCACCATCGACGCCCGTGTCGATGCCACGCTGACCGAAATGTACGCGCGCTATCCCAACACGGTTGAGATCGCCAACAAGGCCAACGGTATGCTTGTCATGCCGCTGATCACCGAGGCCGGATTTATCTTTGGCGGCGCGTATGGCCAGGGCGCCTTGCGCATCCAGGGCGCGACGGTTGACTATTATTCCGCAGTGTCCGGCAGTGCTGGCCTGCAGATCGGCGCGCAGCAATACGCGCACGTGCTGTTCTTCATGACCCAGGACGCGCTGAACGATTTCCGCCGCTCCAATGGTTGGACCGCCGGGGCCGATATCGGCTACGTCGTCGATGCAACAGGTGACTCACTTTCGACCGATACCACCACACTGCGCTCTCCGGTTTTGGCGGCGGTCTTTGGTCAGGCTGGCCTGAAATTCGGCGCCACGGTCGAAGGCACCAAATACACGCGGATCATTCCTTAACTCCGGGCTACCACGCGCCCCTCGAACGGTCCCCGCCAACAGCCCCACTGTGGCGGGGTTTTTCTTTGTATAGTTCTGTAAACACAAAAATTCCCGGACTGTTCCTCTTTCGGTCAGCCCGGCCATCCACTAGTCTTGCCGAAATCGGAAATGGATCGGGATTAAAGGCCACAAATGGGTTTCGTTTTTCGCTGGCTGTTGCGTATTACAACGGGTCTGGTCCTGCTGGCTCTGGCCGCTGTGGCGCTGGTGTATTTCCTGGCCAACCAGTCCCTGCCGGACTACAATCAGACGGTTGAAGTCACCGGTCCAACCGCCCCGGTCGAGATCATCCGCGACACTGCCAACGTCCCCCATATTCTGGCCGAAAACGATCCGGATGTGTTCTTTGGCCTTGGTTTTGCCCATGCTCAGGACCGTCTGTGGCAGATGACCGTTATGCGCCGCACCGCTCAGGGCCGCCTGTCCGAAGTGTTCGGCACCCGCACCGTTCATATCGACAAGCTGCTGCGCCGGCTGGACCTGTACGGGCTGGCCCACCGCTCGGTCGAGGTACAGGACGATTACACCAAAGCTGCGTTGCGGGCGTATGCCGCCGGAGTAAACGCGCGGCTGGATGAGATCAACGAGGCCGCCCTTGGTCGGGGCGCGCCCGAGATGTTCCTGTTCAACGCGCCCGTTTCCCCGTGGCAGCCCGGCGACAGTATCGCGGTGATCAAACTAATGAGCCTGCAACTGTCCGGCCATCTTGAGGACGAAGTGCTGCGGGCCCGCACTTCGCTGATGCTGAACGACCCCGCACGGCTGGCCGACATACTGCCGAACGTTCCAGGTGCGGGCATCGCGGCCCTGCCCGAATACGCCGCGCTGTTTCCCGGCCTGCCCCGCTATGCTCGCGGCACACCGATGCCCGACAGCCCGCTGTCGCCTTTCCCAAAACGCGGGTTGGCCGGCGCGTCAAACGCCTGGACTGCCGCGCCTTCGCGTTCGGCCAGCGGAGGCACGTTGCTGGCCAATGACCCCCATCTGGGCTTCACCGCGCCGGGCGTCTGGTATCTGGCCCGGCTGGAACTGGCCAAGGGCGGTGTGATCGGTGCGACAATCCCCGGCATTCCCGCCATTATGACCGGGCGCAGCGATCGGCTGGGCTGGGGTCTGACGTCCTCGTATCTGGATGATCAGGATGTGCATATCGAGCAGCTGAACCCGGAAAACTCCGAGGAATACCTGACGCCGGACGGCTACAAAACATTCCGCACCCGCCCGTCGATCATCGAGATCAAGGACGAGGCCCCGATTACCCTGACCCTGCGCTGGACAGATAACGGCCCCGTTCTGCCCGGCAGCCACTATGATCTGGAGACGATCACACCACCCGGTCACGTCGCCTCTTTGTCCTGGACGGCGCTAAGCCCGCGCGATACGTCGATGACGGCGTCAATGGCGTTGATGAACGCGGACAGCGTCCGGCAGGGCATCGATGCAGCCGAATTGTTCATTGCACCCTCGCAAAACCTGTCGCTGGTGGACAAGGACACGATCGGCCTCAAGCTGATCGGAGCGATGCCGAAACGCGACCTGCAAAATCAAAGCCGGGGCCGCATCCCGACACCCGGCTGGCTGGCCGAGAACCTCTGGCAGGGCCGCCTGCCCTATGCCGACAACCCGGAATTCGTAGCCCCAGTGGGGGGCATCCTGGGAAATACCAACAACAAGATCATCGACCGCCCGTTCCCCGAGCATGTGTCCTATGAATGGGGCGACACCCAGCGCGTGTACCGCTGGGAACGCCTGATGCAATCGCGTGAGGTCCACACCCGCGACAGCTTTATCGAAGCACAGTTGGATACCGTCAGCTTCACCGCCCGGTCCTTGCTGCCGCTGATCGGCGCAGACCTGTGGTTCACCGGCGCCTCAGCCCCCGAGGGCACGCCCGAACGCCAGCGCCAGATCGCGCTGTCCCTGCTGGCAGAGTGGAATGGCGAGATGAACGAGCATCTGCCCGAGCCATTGATCTATGCGGCATGGTTGCGGGCGTTGCAGATCCGGCTGATCTCGGATGACCTCGGCCCGCTGGCTGCCGAATTTAAGCATGTCGAGCCACTGTTCATCGAACGCGTCTACCGCGATATCGATGGTGCATCGGTCTGGTGTAACGTACGCCAGAGCGCCCCGACCGAAACCTGCACCGACATGGCACGGCTGGCGCTGGACGACGCGCTGATCTGGATTTCCGAGAACTATGGCAGCGCTCTGAAATCCCTGCGCTGGGGTGACGCTCATCAGGCCACCCATGACCACCCGGTTCTGGGCACGGTTCCTGTGTTGCGGTTCTTTGTCAACATCCGCCAATCCACCAGTGGCGGCGATAATACACTGCTGCGCGGGCGCACTTCGGGCGAAGGCAAAAATCCGTTCCAGAACGTCCACGGTGCGGGTTATCGCGGGGTCTATGATTTTGCCGACCCGGATAGTTCGGTCTTTATCACCGCCACCGGCCAGTCCGGCCATTTCCTGTCACGCTACTACGACGATCAGGCGCAGCTGTGGCGACGCGGAGAGTATATCCCCATGTCGCTGGACCTCAATCTGGCCCGTGCAGCGGCTGTGGGTGTGACGAACCTGATCCCGCGCTGATTTCACCTGTTTCGGCAGGACCTTGCCCCTTTTTCCGGGTGCCGTGGACGCCGACCTGTCTTTTCGCCTACGATCTGGAGGCCAACACGTTGGGACCGGGGGGCACAAATGGCAAGTATACGGGATAGGCTGAACAATCTCGCGCGCGACTACGCAATCGCCTGGAGTTCGGGTGACCCGAACGCGGTGGCCGAATTCTTTGCGCCTGAAGGGCAGATTTCGATCAACAAGGGTGAGCCCATGATCGGTCGCGGGGCAGTAGCCGACGTGGCCCGCGAGTTCTTTGCCGACTTTCCCGATCTGGAACTCAGATGCGATATGCTGCGATGGGCCGGTTCACACGCGATCTTTGTCTGGACATTGGAAGGCCATCACACAGAAACCGGCAACCTTGTGGTCACCCGCGGCTGGGCTGAATGGGAACTGACCCAGGACCACAAAATCCAGTCCTCATCGGACTGGTTTGACGCGGACGACCATCAACGACAGATTGGCAGGACCTAATCTCTAAAGCGCCGCGAACCGAGCCGCCTGTTTGTCGGTCCACAGCACGGTGATCTCAAAACCGTCCTCGGTCTGCTTTTCGGATCGCACAACATCCTGCCTGAACAGCCAGGCGCGCTTGTTGCCTTGGGCGAAACCCAGCATCAGGGTCTCTTCGTGGCGCGCGCCTTGCAATTTGGTTGCGATCTCGGCCAGAAGAGGGTCAACACCCTCTCCCGTCACCGCCGAGATAGCAAAGATCGATGGATCGCGATTCGCGCGTTTGAAGGTGGCTTCGCGTTCGTCTTCATTCAGCAGATCGATCTTGTTCCAGACCTCAAGCCGGGGCCGTTCGTCATCGACGCCCAAAGAGGTCAGGATCGCCTCGACATCCTGCGCCTGCGCGTCGGTTTCCTCATGGCTGATGTCACGGACATGGATGACGATATCGGCACCCAGAACCTCTTCCAGCGTTGCCCGGAAGGCCGCAACCAGTTCCGTCGGCAGGTTTGAGATGAACCCTACTGTGTCCGACAGGATAACCTCGGGTCCATCGGGCAGTTCAACCCGTCTCATGGTTGGGTCCAACGTGGCGAACAGCATATCCTTGGCCATCACCTCGGCCCCGGTCAGGCGGTTGAACAATGTGGATTTTCCGGCGTTGGTATACCCCACTAAGGCCACAATCGGATACGGCACCTTGGCCCGCGCGGCGCGGTGCAGCGTGCGGGTCTTCACCACTTTCTGCAACTGACGCCGCAGACGGACCAATTGTTCATCGATCGCTCGGCGGTCAGCCTCGATCTGAGTTTCACCGGGACCACCGACAAACCCCAGTCCACCCCTTTGCCGTTCCAGGTGAGTCCAGGCCCGGACCAGACGCGTGCGTTGATAGCTAAGCGCGGCCATCTCGACCTGCAGCACACCTTCACGGGTACGGGCGCGGTCGCTGAAAATCTCAAGGATCAAACCGGTCCGGTCGAGGATCTTGACCTTCCACGCTTTCTCAAGGTTGCGCTGCTGAACTGGGGAAACCGGGCCGTCGATCAACACCAGTTCAATCTCGTTTTCGTGCAGACGCTGGGCCAGTTCCTCGATCTTGCCGCTGCCGAAAAGCAACCCCGGCTGGGCGCGTTGCAGGCGCACGATCTCGGACCCGATCACATCCAGATCGGGCAAAGCGGCGGCCAGTGCCACCGCCTCTTCCAGCGCCGGTTCGGGGACACGGCGCTGTTCATCTGATTTGATTTCCGGATGCAGCACCCAGGCCCGGGTGCGCGTCCTTTCATGTTCCATCAAGAGGCGTCTTCGCCCTCATACAGGCTGATCGGCTGCGACGGCATGATGGTCGAGATCGCGTGCTTGTAGACCAGCTGCGACTGTCCGTCGCGGCGCAACAATACGCAGAAATTGTCGAACCAAGTGATCACGCCCTGCAATTTCACACCGTTGATCAGGAAAATTGTGACCGGTACCTTTGCTTTCCGTACATTGTTCAGGAACGCGTCCTGAAGATTCTGTCTGTCCGAAGCCATTTTTTATTATCTCGCCATTGTTCTTGCTACGCGCTGCGGACCAACGCGCTCCCTCTGGCTGAGTATGGAGTGGAGTTAACCGAGTTTCCAGATCAAAAATCAGTCATAGCAAATCTGTTGAAAGTTAATCCCGCCAGAGACTTGGCGTAATCAGCGCAATGATCGCCAGCGTTTCCAGCCGTCCGATCACCATCGCCGCGCACATGGTCAGCTTGGCCCCGGCAGACAGGTCCACAATCCGTATCGGGAAATCCGTGGCCAATTCAATCAACGGACCCGTGGTGCTGAGCGAAGCGACAGTCAGCACCATGGCCTGTTCGAACCCCGCTCCCATCAACCCCAACAGAAGGTTGAACAACGCCGCCGTCAGCGCGAACATCATCAAGAAGATCCACGCGATGAAGGCACCGTCGCTCTGAATGCGCCGGTTACCGCCGCCCTCGCCGCTGACCGACGAGGGATAGATCAGCCGGTCAATCTCGCGCGCGCCGTTCAGATATAGGGCGAAAACCCGCAGCAGTTTGACCCCACCGGCGGTGGTGGCAACGCCACCACCGATCAGGGCCAGCCCCATCAAGATCAGCCCGGGCGTACCCAACCCCGAAAGCTGCTGCGCGTCATTCCAATTGGCGCTCTCGAACCCGGCAGTGGTCAGGAAGGACAGCACCGTGAATACCATGCCCCAGAACACCTTCACGGCTTCTATTGGGTGCAGCGTGCCGCCGATTTCGTTGACGCCGGCCCATACGCCGAAGAACAGCAGTGTGGCAACGACGATCACGATCACCAGGCCGATCCGGAATTCAGGGTCCTTGTCCAGCCGCGAATACCCCGTTGTGGCGGTATCGGTGGAGAAGGTCAGCCGCGACAGAGCAAAAAACAGAAACAGGAACAGGATCGCTTCGCCGGTAATACCGGCCTGCGCGCCTTCCAGCCCGCCCACAGGCGAAATTCCGGACGTGGCCATGGTTGACATGGCATGGCAGACGGCAGTCAACCCTTGCTCACCCACGATCAGCAACAGCAGCCAGATCACCGCCGTCAGCCCCGCATACACCGGCGTCAGCGTCAGTGTCACTCGTATCAGACGCCCGCGAGGGTCGACCTTTTCGCTTTGCGCCACGCCCGAGACCGGACGGCCGGGCTGCCCCCGCGCGGTCACCTCGAACCCGCCCAGCGACAGTGGTGCCAGGATCGCCGCCGCCGAAATCCACATCAGCAAACCACCCATCCAGCCCACTAGCGCCCGCCACAGATGCAGAGGCGCTGTCAGTCGGTCGGGATCGGGGAAAACGTCGGCGCCCGTGGTCGTCAGTGCGCTGACCATATCGAAATAAGCGTTCAGGAAAGTCGTGTTTCCCAACGCATCATGCAGCGGGATGGCAAGGAACACCGGCAGGACTGTAAAACAGCCCAATAGCACCGCCAACTGCCCCAGCGTTCCGCGGCGCGGCACCCGGCTGGACGCTGCCATCGCAATCGTTGCCACGACAAACAACCCCAACAAACCCGAATAAAAAAACGAACGCGAAGTGTCGTGGTTGTCCAACGCCAGCGCATAAATCGCGGGTATCCACATGGACAGCGAGAAAACGCCCCAGATCAGCAGAAACAGCGGCAAGCGCCGCACCAGCCCGATCCGTTGTGTCCTCGCGCGTATCATCAGAAGAAATCGATCGAAACCTGCATCAGCCGCTCGACCTCGGGGACATCCTTGGCCATGGCAAAGATCGCCACCACATCTTTTTCCTCGATCCGCAGACTGCCAGTGGGGCGCAACAACTCTTCACCTTTGAGGACTGCCCCCACCAGAACGCCCTCGGGGAAGTCGATGTCGCGCAATCTTTGCCCGGCCATGGGAGAGGTTGACAGCACCTCCGCCTCGATCACTTCGGCCTCAGCATCGCCGATGGAATAGACCTGCCGTACACGCCCGTGGCGGATGTGGCGCAGAATCGAACTGACCGTGGTCGCGCGTGGGTTGATATAGGCGTCGATCCCGAGCGGGCCCATCAGCGCCACCATGCTAGGATCGTTGATCAGCGCAATTGCCAGCGCGCAGCCTTCTGCCTTGGCCCGCACGGCGGCCAGCATGTTGGCGCGGTCGTCATCGGTGACCGCCAGCATCGCGTCCGCGCGTTCAATACCAGCCTCGCGCAGCAAGGCAGCATCCAGTCCGTCACCGTTCAGAACAATAGTGCGCTCCAGCGCTTCGGCAGCCAGCTCAGCACAGTGACGGTCACGCTCAATAATCTTGGCGCGCACCCGGCTTTCACGCTCCTCCAGCGTTCGCGCGACTTCCAGTCCGACGTTGCCGCCCCCCACGATCACCACGCGATCCTGTTTCTTTTGGGTTTTACCGAAAACCTCCATCGTGCGGTCAACGTCTTTTACGTTAGTAAAGACATAGCATTCGTCACCGACAAACAGTTGATCCTCGGATTCCGGAGCGAACAGGCTGCCGTCGCGCCGAACCCCAACGACAATCGAGCTGAGCGTCGAAAAGAGATCCGTCAACTGTCGCAGCGGCGTGTTTATGATCGGGCAGTCTTCGTCGATGCGGATGCCCAGCAGCTGCGCCTTGCTGTCCATGAACATCTCGGTGTCAAAGGCCGATGGCGCCGACAGGCGGCGCATCGCGGCGGCGGCCACTTCACGCTCGGGGCTGATCACCACGTCAATGGGCAGGTGGTCGCGGCGGTACAGATCCGAGTGGATTGCCTCGAGGTAGGATTTCGACCGCAGGCGTGCGATCTTGCGCTGGATCGAGAACACCGAATGCGCCATCTGACAGGTGACCATATTCACCTCGTCCGAATGGGTCGCGGCGATGATCATATCGGCGTCGCGGGCTCCTGCTCGCTCCAGCACATCCGGGTAACTGGCGAACCCGGCGATCCCCTGCACATCCAGAGTCTCGGTCGCGCGGCGCACCAGATCGGAGTTGTTGTCCACCACCGTTACGTCGTTGAGTTCGCCCGACAGGTGCCGTGCAATCTGCCAGCCAACCTGACCGGCACCGCAAATTATGACCTTCATGTTTTTGGCCCTTCTGCCTGAAATCTTTGAATGACAGATGCCCCCATAGCGGTCAATTGAATTGTCATACCTGCGCAGCTAAGGCAAGATAAGCCTATGAAAACAGTGCTTCGTCTGCTTGTTCCAATGATTGCCTTGTCCGCATGTAGCGGTCCGCTTTCGCTGTATTACCGCGAAGGCGAAAGCGTATCGCGTGTGCAGTCCGAAACCACGCAATGTCAGGTTCTGGCACTTGAGGACGTGCCGGTGGCTAATCAGGTGCGGCAAAACCCGCCTACCTACTGGCCCGGCCGCACCTATTGCGATGGCCGGGGGCGCTGCTACGGCTCGGCCGGCTGGTGGCAACCAGGGAGCGTGTACACCGTCGACGTCAACCAGGGGCTGCGCAACCAGGTCGAGACGCAGTGCATGGCCAAGAAGGGATTTCGCCCGGTCAGCCTACCGCCCTGCAAGCAGAACGTAAAATCACAGACCGCCGCGGTGCCTACAACAAAACTGCCGCCATTGAGCACCCAGTCCTGTTACGTGAAATTCGACAACGGGTCGTTCCAGATCATAACGCCCGGTCAGGCCGGGTAAGGACCCGGCGAATTATTCCGCCGGTTCCGGTTCGTCCAGTTGCGCCACCCGTGCGCCGGATTTGTTCGAGGTCACCACACCCAGCGATTTCAGTTTGCGGTGCAGCGCGCTGCGCTCCATCCCAACAAAGCTGGCGGTTCGGCTGATATTGCCGCCAAAGCGATTGATCTGGGTCAACAGGTATTCTCGTTCGAACGCCTCGCGCGCTTCGCGCAGCGGCAAGGTCGCAAGGGCCCCCGAAAGCACCACGCGGCCCGAATCGTCGGTCTTTTCCTCTTCTGCCGGCAGTTCCTTGGCCTCAATCGGCCCTGATTCATCACCAAGGATCAAAACACGTTCGATCAGGTTCTTGAGCTGACGTACGTTGCCGGGCCAGGTCATGGTCTGCAGCAACGCCACGGCCTCTTCCGAGATTTCGCGCAGGGCCAGCCCCTGAGATTCGTTGCACATTTCAATGAAATGCTGTGCCAGAACCGGGATATCCTCGCGCCGCTCTTCCAGCGACGGCACCGCTATCGGCACCACGTTCAGGCGGTGGTAAAGTTCCTCGCGGAAGCGGTCAGCGCTGATCTCATGCTCCAGATCGCGGTTGGTGGAAGAGATCACCCGCAGATCAACCCGCACCTTGTCCGATCCGCCCACACGTTGAAACTGCTGGTCAACCAGCACGCGCAGGATCTTGGACTGGGTGCCCAGTGGCATATCCGCAACCTCGTCGAAGTAAACCACACCGCCATGGGCCTCCTCCAACAGACCGGATTCGATGCCGCGCTCCGAGGATTCGCGGCCGAACAGCACCTCTTCCACGCGCTCAGGTTCAATCCCGGCGCAGTTCACGGTCACGAAGGGCGCGTTGGCGCGGTTGGAATGAGCGTGAATATACCGCGCTGCGATTTCCTTGCCTGACCCGGCCGGACCGCTCAGCATCACACGGCCGTTGGACTTGGTCACCTTGTCCAACTGGCTCTGCATCGCGCGGAAAGCGGCAGATTTGCCAATCATGTCGGAACTGGTGACCTCTTTGCGCTTGAGCGACGCATTCTCGCGACGCAGGCGAGAGGTTTCCATCGCCCGGCGGATCACCACCATCAGTTGGTCGATATTGAAGGGTTTCTCGATAAAGTCGTAAGCGCCCTGTTTGATTGCCGCTACCGCAATTTCGATGTTGCCGTGGCCGGAAATGATCACCACCGGCACATCCGGGTTATCGCGTTTCACCGCTTTTAGAATGTCGATCCCGTCCATGCGGCTGTCCTTCAGCCAGATATCCAGAATCAACAGCCCCGGCGGTTCGGAATTGATCTCGGCCATGCACTCGTCCGAGTTGCCAGCCAGCCGGGTTGAATAGCCTTCGTCCTCCAGAATGTCGGACACCAGTTCGCGAATATCGCGTTCGTCATCTACGATCAGAATGTCGCTCATCTTTGGCCTGCTTTCAGTTTGTTTGTATGAATTGCCTGCTTCTGTGGCGCTGCGGTCGGAGAGAGATTACCCCCCGGCAAACGGATCACGGCCATCGCACCGAAATGGTCCTGTCCGTCAAAGACGGGCGCATCTTCCAGGGTGAGCGCTCCGCCATGTTCTTCGATGATCTTCTTGACGATGGGCAGGCCCAGCCCGGTGCCCTCGTCCCGTGTGGTCACATACGGCTCGAACAGGCGCGCCCGGTCTTCGGGCAGGCCAATGCCGTTGTCTGCAATGGTGATGACCGTCCCCGCATCGTCGCTGGTAACGTCCACTTTGATCTGTGGTTTCAGATTGTCTGGTGGGTCTTTTTTCTTCAAAGTCTCAATGGCCTCACCTGCGTTCTTGATCAGGTTGGTCAGCGCCTGATTCAGCATCGTCGCATCCAGATCCGCCAGGATCGGGTAATCCGGCAGAGTAGCGTCGATCTGAACATCCGGCTGCCCGGCTTGTTGCAACAACACCGCTTCGCGCACCAGTCCGACGACGTCTTCTTCGCGCCGGTCCGGCTCCGGCATCCGTGCGAACTTCGAGAACTCATCCACGATCCGCCGCAGGTCATTGGTCTGCCGCACGATCACGTCGGTCATGGATTCGAGGCTGTCGCAATCCTCTTCATTCAGTTTGCGTGAGAATTTGCGTTTGATCCGCTCGGCGCTCAGCTGGATCGGGGTCAGCGGGTTCTTGATCTCGTGCGCGATGCGCCGCGCCACATCCCCCCACGCGGCCATACGCTGCGCGCTGACCAGATCGGTCACATCGTCGAACGCCACCACATACCCTTCAAGCCCGCCATCCTCTCCGCGTCGCGTCGCCATCCGAACCAGCAGGTTTTCCAACCGCCCTTTGCGTGTAACTTTAACCTCGCCCTGAACTGCTTCCTGCCCGCTATCCTTGAGGCTTTCAAACAGTGGAAGAAACTCTGGCACTGCGATACCAATCGAGAGCTTCTCGTCCACATGCGCCCAGTCCAGCAGACGTTCGGCCGAGCGGTTCACGAAGGTCACGCAGCCATCCGGATCTACCCCAACCACGCCAGACGTCACCGAGCTGAGAACCGAATCGAACAGGCGTCGACGGCGTTCGATCTGGCGGGTGTTTTCCAGCAGAGTGTCGCGTTGGCCTTTAAGTTGCCGGGTCATCTGGTTGAAATAACGGCCCAACATGGCGATCTCATCGTCACTGGCTTCTTCGATCACCTGCACACTCAGGTCACCGGCGCCAACGCGCTGCGCCGCCGTGGTCAGCCGCCCAACTGGGCGCGACAGGCGCTCGGCGAACCACATGCCCAGCGACATCGCCGCCAGAATCAGGATCACCGCAAAACTCAGGTACAACAGACCGAACTCGAACAGCACCCGGCCCCGTTCACTTTCAAGCTGCTGATAAAACTGCACCGTCTCCTTGGTGTCGTCCAGCAGCGTCAGCAACTGGCCATCCACCTCGCGGCTAACATAGAGATACCGGTCGAGATAGGCCTGCAATGGTACCAGCGCGCGAAACTCGCTGTTTTGCCAGTCTGCAATTATCAGCAAGCCATTATCCGTGGATTCGACCATCTGTTCGGGTGTGGGCGCCTCGTAATTGAACAGATAGGAACGATCACCACGTGATCGGATTTCCCCACTGCTGTCAATGACATAGGCTTCACGCAGCCCCCGCTGGATTTGCGCCTGCCCCTGAGCCAGAACCTCTCGCAGTTCGGCATCCGAAATATAGTAGTCCCGCGCACGGGCTGCATCCAGGAAACGTGCCAGTACAACCGCGTCCTGCGTCAAACCCTCACGGTGTTCCTGCTCATAGGCCTCGGCTGCTGTCAGGGATGAACCCACAACCTCTCGTACGCGGTCCGAGAACCATCCCTCGAGACCGATATTCACCGTCAGGCCTGCAAAGATCGCAACAGTGACGGTCGGCACCAGGGCTAACAGCGTGAATGCGCCGATCAGCCGAAGGTGCAGACGGGAACCCGCCGATTTCGCTCGGCGGGCAGCGATCAGACTGCCGACCTGCCCCAGAACCAGCGCAGCGACGACAAGCACATAAACAAGGTCTGCAAGAAGGATCAGGCGCAGCGTGGGGGCCGTTGCCCCCAGATCAAACGGACCGATGACAAGATAGGTGGCAAGCGCCAAGGCAGGGCCTAGAAGAACCAGCCCCAAGGTGCCGAAATTGCGCAGTTTTCGGGATTTCCGCCACCGATTGATCGCCGGAATCGGCCCGCTCTGTGCCCGGGTTGCCACCGTCTGCCCTCATCCTGATGTGTCGCATGCGCGACGTACCGCCATATGTCGTGGTCCTTGCCGGGGGAGAACCCGGATGCCACGGTTTGTGTGGCGATATTACATCAGTTTGCGTCGACGTGTCACCTGAATATCGAGATCTGTAATTTTTTTCCGCAGGGTATTTCGATTGATCCCCAGCAAATCCGCACATTTCGCCTGATTTCCGCCGGTTGCGTCCAGCGCCAGTTCGATCAACGGCGCCTCCACCTCACGCAGGATACGTTGATACAGACCCGGAGGCGGCAGCAAATTGCCGTGCAGGTCGAAATATCGACGCAGATGGCGCGCTACCGAAGCTGACAGTTTCTCGCGTTCGCCATCGCCCAGAACCGGTTCGGCCTCGGGCTGGCTACCCAGCACCATCTCGACCTCGGCCTTGGAGATTTCATCGGCGCGGCTGGTCAGGCTCAGACGGCGGATTGCGTTTTCCAACTGCCGCACATTGCCCGGCCAAGAATAGCGCCGCACCAGTTCCACCGCATCCGGGCTAAGCCAGCGTTTGGCGCCGTGCTCACGTTCTTCGCGCGCCAGAAAATGATCCGCCAGCAGGGTGATATCGTCGACTCTCTCCCGCAGGGCTGGCACATGCACGGTCGCGCCGCACAAGCGGTAGTAAAGGTCTTGCCGCACCCGACCGCTCTCCATCGCTTCGGTCAGGTCCGACTGGCTGGTGGCCATGAAACGCGGTACGTGATCGCCGGGTGTGTCCATCATTCGGACGATACGAGCCTGCAACTCGTCCTCAATATCCGCGATCTCATCGATCAGCAGCGTGCCGCCACGTACCCGTGCCATCACCCGCGCAGGGCCTTCCAGATCACGCAGATCACCAGCGGTGGCCGTAACAAACGGCAATGTGCGTCGGTCCGAGAAATCGTGAATAGCACGTGCGATCAAAGACTTACCGGTACCACTTTCACCGGATATCATCACCGACAGATCGGTATTCATCACCCTTGCGACAAGCCGATACAGGGCCTGCATCACCGGAGTCCGCCCAACCAGAGGCAGTTCTTCCGGCCCGTCATCAGTAGTTTCCAACACTTCGGTCTGTACGCGCTGTTTCTGCTCCAGCGCCCGCGCGGTGCGTTTCATAAGATCGGGCAGATCGAACGGCTTGGGCAAATAGTCGTATGCATCGGCCTCCGCCGCCTGAATCGCCGTCATGATCGTGTTTTGGGCCGAGATCACGATGACCGGCAAACCGGGCCGGTCCTGCGCAATCTTGGGCAGCATCTCTAACCCGTTGCCATCCGGCATGACCACGTCCGAGATCACCACGTCGCCCTTACCTTCCCCAACCCAGCGCATCAGCGTAGTCAACGAGGATGTGGCGTGAACCTTGCACCCGGCCCGCGTCAGGGCCTGAGTCAGAACGGTGCGGATCGTGCGATCGTCATCTGCGACCAGTACTGTGCCATCCATCGGGTGCTCTCCTTATATCGCTGCTCTTGTCGGCTGTATCAGGTTGCGTCTTTCGGTGCTCGCCTCAGCGAGATGCGGAACACCGTGCGGCCCGGCACCGAGTCGGTGGAAATCCAGCCGTCATGGTCCGAGATGATCTTGCTCACCAGCGCCAACCCAAGGCCGGTGCCGTTTTCCTTGCCCGACACGAACGGGTCGAAGATATCGCTGCGAATCTTCTCGGGCAGGCCCGGGCCGTCATCGATGATCTCGATCTGCAGCGGCAGCGAATGGCCGGAACCGTCGCTGCGGCGCAGTCGAAAGGAGTGTTCGAAATAAGTACGCAAGCGAATGGTGCCACCTTTGGAATCAGCGGCTTCCGAGGCGTTCTTGAGCAGGTTCAGCACCACCTGCAAGAACTGATCCGGGTCGCCATAGGCCAACGGTAGCGAAGGGTCGTAATCCTCGATGATCTTCATGTGCGCGCCAAACCCCAGCAGCGCCGAGCGTCGGGCACGATCCAGAACGTCGTGTATGTTGACTGGCTTGAAATCGGGCTGAGAAAGGTTACCAAACTGCTCGACCTGTTCCAACAGCTTCACGATACGGCGACTTTCGGCGACGATAAGATCAGTGAGTTCAAGGTCTTGCTGAGGGATATTCATGCTCAGTAACTGCGCCGCCCCGGTGATCCCGGCCAATGGATTCTTGATCTCATGCGCCAGCATCTCGGCCATGCCAATAGCGGATTGAGCGGCGGACTTGACCGTATTGCCTCGCGTCATCCGCCCCGCCAGTTCGCGCGGAGATATGATCATGATCATCGAGCCCGGATGCCCGACCAAAGGCGCGATCTGCAACGCGCATTGCAGCGGCGCACGGTTGCCCGACCCGGCATCCACGTCGTTGACGAACAGTGGCGTACTCTGCGCCCGCGCGCGCAAGAAGGCTTCTTCCAACGGCGCGTCCACGGCGATCTGGTCCCAGACCGGGTGCCCGATCACTGACTTGCGCGAGGCGTTCAGAAACCCCTCACCAGCCGAGTTTACGTCGGCAATCCGGTCCTCGGCGTCGATGATGAAGGCCGGAACCGGCAGCGAGGTCCAGATGCTTTGATCCGAAATCATGCCGCCACCTCAGTATCGGCGCTCAACGCGTCGCCTAGCAAGCGCAACACTTCATCCGTATCGCGCGAGGTCAGAACGGCGCGGCGCAGCGCGGGGGGCGTTCCGGCCTCCTCCATGTACCAGCCGAGATGCTTGCGCGCGACGCGCAGACCCAGATCAGAGCCGTAGAATTCGAGCATCGCCTGATAATGCGCGCGAACCATATCGATTAGTTCATCGCCCGTGGGAATGTCAGGAGCCTCGGCGCCGTACAGGTCGTAGCAGATTTGCGCCAGCAGCCAGGGTTTGCCCTGCGCCCCGCGCCCAACCATGACCCCATCGGCCCCCGACTGATCTAAAGCCATGCGCGCAGAGCCCGTATCCACAATGTCCCCGTTGGCGATGACCGGGATCGAGACCGCCTCTTTCACTGCCCGAATTGCGCGCCAGTCTGCGTGCCCTTTGTAAAACTGACAGCGGGTGCGGCCATGGATTGTGACCATGCGGATACCGGCCTCCTGCGCTCGGCGCGCCACGTCAGGCGCGTTCAGCAGGGTGTCGTCCCAGCCCAAACGGGTCTTCAGCGTGACCGGCACATCGACGGCCTTAACCACCGCTTCGATCAGGGTTAGCGCGTGATCCGGCGTCTTCAACAGGGCAGATCCGGAATAGCCATTGGTCACCTTCTTGGCCGGGCAGCCCATGTTGATATCAATCACCCGCGCGCCGCGATCCGCCACTTGGCGTGCAGCCTCGGCCATCCAATGCGCCTCGCGCCCCGCCAATTGTACAGCAGTGTTTTCCACATCCGCCGACAGTTCGGCCCGCTCGCGCACGCCGGGCTTGGCCTGCACCATCTCCTGACTGGCGACCATCTCGCTGACAACCATGCCCGCGCCAAAGCGCATCACCAGATCACGGAACGGCCGGTCGGTGATTCCGGCCATCGGAGCCAGCAGCACCGGCGGGTTCAGGTCTTTGTCGGCGAGTTGAAGAGTCAACGTGCTTAATCCTTGGGCAGTTGTGGCTTTGATATCGAATTCAGCGCATATGAACAACAAAACGGCGGTCATCAAGCCCGCAAAATCATCACATGCCTAATTTTTAGGCAGGTTAGCGCGGGTGATTGCCTCTGCATTCACCGCACCCTAAACATTGCCCTCGAAACACCGGAGTAAATGCCCTCATGACCACCGCCGCCATCATTGTTGCCGCAGGACGCGGGCTGCGCGCCGGAGGGGGAATTCCCAAACAATGGCGCCAGCTGGCCGGGCGGCGCGTCGCAGACTGGACCATTGATCGGTTTCGAGGCCAAGTGGACCACATCGTGCTGGTCCTGTCGGAAGATGACAGCCCCGCGTGGGTTGAATTCGAAAACACCGACCTGGTTCTGGCCAGTGGCGGCAGCGACAGGGCGGGGTCGGTCCGCAACGGCCTTGCTGCGCTTGCAGAGCTTGCGGTCGATCATGTCCTTATACATGACGTCGCCCGCCCCTGTGTCGGATTGCAAACCATTCAACACGTTCTGGTCACACTGAAAACTCATTCCGCGGCGGCACCGGGATCGCCGGTGACGGATGCGCTCTGGACCGGGGACGGCGCTGTAGTAACAGGTACGCAGGATCGCTCGGGCCTGTTCGCCGCGCAGACACCGCAAGGCTTTCACTATGATGCAATCGTTGCGGCACATAATGCTCATCCCGGAGGGGCTGCCGATGACGTCGAGGTCGCCCGCGCTGCCGGTCTGGACGTGGCCATAGTGCCGGGCGATGCGGATAACATCAAAATCACACGGCCCGAGGATTTTGCCCGGGCGGAACGCTTATTGGGAACGGATATGGATGTAAGGCTGGGAAACGGGTACGACGTGCATCGGTTTGGCGACGGAGATCACGTGATCCTTTGCGGCGTGACAGTGCCGCATGATCGCGGCCTGCAAGGGCATTCGGATGCCGACGTGGGGATGCACGCGGTGACCGACGCGATCTATGGCGCATTGGCGCAGGGCGATATCGGTCAACACTTCCCGCCTTCAGATCCGCAATGGAAAGGCGCGGCCAGCGAGGTTTTCCTGCGTCACGCGGTCGAACTGGCCGAGGAGATGGGCTACCAGATTTCGAATGTCGATTGCACGCTGGTCTGTGAATACCCCAAGATCGGCCCCCACGCGCCTGCCATGCGGGAGGAGATGGCGCGGATCATGGGGCTGCGTGCCGATCAGGTCTCGGTCAAGGCGACCACGTCGGAACGTCTGGGCTTTACCGGCCGCAGTGAGGGAATTGCCTCGCTGGCCACAGCCTGTCTGGTGAAATCATGAATGCCGCGCGTTTGATCGGAACCGTCTTTGGCGTTGGATATCTGCGTCCGGCACCGGGCACATGGGGGTCTTTGGTCGCCCTGCCCTTGGCCTGGGTCTTGCATGTATTGGGTGGCTTCCCGTTACTGGTGATCGCGACCTTGGCCGTGTTTTTCGGCGGCCTCTGGGCAACCCGCGTGATGACCGCGGGCCAGGACAACCACGACCCGTCCGAGATCGTCATAGACGAGGTCGCCGGGCAATTCACCGCTCTGTGGGCGATATCCTATCCATCCTGGGCGCATGGGATCGAGATCACGGAGCTCTGGCCCGGCTGGATAGCCGGATTCTTGCTGTTCCGCCTGTTCGACATAACCAAACCCGGCCCGGTCGGCTGGGCTGACCGTCGCAACGATGCGATGGGCGTGATGCTCGATGATGTGATCGCAGGCGTCTTTGCCGGGGTCGGCGTGCTGATCCTTGCCGGTATCGCACACGGAGTACTGGGCCTGTGACCGTCGCCGAGCTTCTTGACCGCGCCAAGGCGCAAGGCGTGATGATCGCCACCGCCGAAAGTTGCACCGGCGGCATGGTCGCCGCGGCGCTGACCGATATCCCCGGCAGTTCCGCCGTGGTCGAGCGCGGCTTTGTCACCTACACCAACACTGCCAAACAGCAGATGCTGGGTGTTCGGCCCGCGACGCTGGCCGCGCATGGCGCGGTTTCGGAACAGGTCGCGGGCGAAATGGCCGAGGGCGCGCTGAGGAACTCGGATGCGCAACTCACTGTCTCGATCACCGGTATCGCAGGCCCCGGCGGGTCGGAGTTCAAGCCCGAGGGTCGGGTCTGCTTTGGCCTGGCTGCAGAAGGCACACCCACCCGCATCGAAACGGTGGAGTTCGGCGCGCTCGGCCGCGACAACGTTCGTCGTGCGGCGCGGGATCACGCGCTGGAGCTGCTTTCAAAAGGGCTTTTCACTATCGCCCAAAAATAAGGCATCATACACATTATGGCGCGCATTTAATCACCAGTTAACAAAAAGCCGCCAAAACAGGCGCAAACAATCGCGTCTGCCTCTTTTTTCCCCGACCTCTCTCCGCTTCATGGCACCACGCAAGCTGAAGAGGAGACCGGCCGATGAATGGAGCCGATACCGCCTGGATCATAGTGGCAACCGCCCTGGTCCTGTTCATGACACTGCCGGGACTGGCCCTGTTTTATGGTGGCCTCGTGCGGGCCCGCAACGTGCTGAGCGTCTTTATGCACTGCTTCAGCATCGCCTGCCTTATGAGCATCCTATGGCTGGTCGCAGGATATTCCATCGCATTCGGCGACGGCGGGTCGGGCCTGTGGGGCGGTCTGGGTAAGGCCTTCCTGAACGGTGTCGATGCTGACAGCCTGTCCGGCACCCTGCCCGAGGTTCTGTTCTTTGCCTTCCAGATGACCTTTGCCATCATCACCCCGGCCCTGATCGTCGGTGCCTATGTGGAACGCGTGGGCTATGGCTTTGTCCTGATGTTCTCGGCTCTTTGGATGCTTTTGTGCTACGCGCCCGTCGTTCACTGGATCTGGGGCGGCGGCATCCTGACCGATGGCGGTATCCTGGGTGAGGTCGGTGTCCGCGACTTTGCAGGCGGCATCGTAGTGCACGAAACCGCCGGTCTCGCCGCGTTGATCATCGCCGTCATCCTCGGGCCGCGCCGCAACCGCACCACCCCTCCACACAACCCCGGTTTTGTTATGATCGGCGCCGCGATGCTGTGGGTTGGCTGGTTCGGCTTCAATGGCGGATCGCAACTGGCGGCCGATGGCGGCGCTGCGATGGCGATGACCGTGACACATATCTCGGCCGCGACCGCCTCTCTGAGCTGGGCGCTGTATGAACGCATCAAATATGGCAAGGCCTCGATGGTGGGTCTGGTGACCGGTACAATCGCGGGTCTGGCCTCGATCACCCCGGCCTCGGGCTATGTCGATCCGGTGCAGGCATTGATTATCGGTGCTGTGGCTGGCGTCCTATGTCAGGAAGCCGTGAACGTTATCCGCAACATGCTGAACATCGACGATACGCTGGACGTGTTCGCGGTACACGGTGTAGGTGGCATCTTCGGTACCATCATGATCGCCGTCTTTGGTCTGGGCGCTTGGACCGCGCAACTCGGCGGGCTGGTGATCGTAGGTGCCTTTACGTCAGTTGTCACATTTGTGTTGATCAAGGTGGTTGCGCTGATCACGCCGCTTCGCGTAGACGCAGAGACTGAAACAAACGGGCTCGATCTGTCGGCACATGGCGAGCGGGCCTACGATATGAGCAGCTGAGCCCACCTTGGCTGCCACCTGCCCGCGAGGGCCAAAGCGGACCTCTTGAAGGGGTCCGCTTTTCTTTTGCGCGCAAGCCTCTCGACTCTGGGTCGAGGGTCAGGCTATCAGCCCGCAACGTCATATTGTCCCGAGGTTGCACCATGATCCCCAGTTCCTTCCCCGATAGCACCGAAATCGCCCGCCTGACCGCGCGGATGCTGCTGGAGATCAAGGCCGTTCACTTCAATTCGCGCGATCCGTTCACATTGGCCAGTGGCCTGCCCAGCCCGACCTATATCGACTGCCGCAAGCTGATCTCTTACCCGCGTATCCGCTCAACCCTGATGGACTTCCTGACAGTTACCGTGATGCGTGACGCGGGGTTCGAGGCGTTCGACAATATCGCTGGTGGGGAGACTGCTGGCATCCCCTTTGCCGCTATGGTCGCCGAGCGCATGGCTCTGCCGATGACCTATGTGCGCAAAAAGCCCAAGGGCTACGGCCGCAACGCCCGCATCGAAGGCGCGATGAGCGAAGGCGAGCGTGTCCTGTTGGTCGAAGACCTGACCACCGATGGCGGCTCGAAACTGTCCTTTGTGGATGCGATCCGCGAGACCGGCGCGACCTGCGGGCATACAGCGGTGATTTTCTACTACGGCATCTTCCCCGAGACCGAAAAAACCCTCGGCGATCATGGTGTAAAACTGCATCACCTGTGCACATGGTGGGATGTTCTGGCCGAGGCCAAGGCGCAGAAAGCCTTTGACCAAGAGACACTTGATGGCGTCGAGGCCTTCCTGAACGACCCGCGCGGATGGCAGGAAGCCAACAAAAGCTGACGTGACGGCACCTGTTGAGCAGTGTCAAGCACCGTCCGACAGGTCAGTGAAAACCACACAATATGTTGACGGCGGTCCCATTCATGTTTCAACATGATGGGGTCCGGAGATATGCACAGTCTATCCCCAGAAACATACAATTTGCCCCGACTCACGGGGCTCGGTTATGGACAGTGCCCAACAGGCATAGAGAGCAGCAATGAACGAGATCAGCAGCATCGAGCAGGCAGCGGCGCAGATTCAAAATGCCGAAACCATGCCGCATTCTATTGAAGCCGAGCAGCAGCTTCTGGGTGCGATCCTGACCAATAACGACCTCTATGACCGGGTGGCCTCGGTCATCGGGTCGGAACATTTCTATGACCCGGTCCACGCCCGCATCTACGAGGTTGCAGCCAATCGCATCGCCAAGAATGCGCTGGCCTCTCCGGTGACGCTGAAATCCTTTATGGCCGAGGATGAGGGCCTGAAGGAACTGGGCGGACCGGCCTATCTGGTCAAACTGGCCGGTGCCTCGATCAGTGCCTTTGCCGTGCACGACTACGCCCAGATGATCTATGACCTCGCCATCCGGCGCGAGCTGATCCGCCTGGGTCGGGATATCTCGGACAAGGCGGCGCGGGTCGATGTGTCCAGCGAGCCGAAAGAACAAATCGTCGAGGCCGAACAGCAGCTTTATCAGTTATCCGAGCAGGGCCAGACCGAACAGGGATTTCAATCCTTCCTCAAGGCGGTCACAGAAGCCGTCAACGTCACCAATGAAGCGTACCAGCGCGGCGGTGGCATGGCGGGGATCTCTACCGGTCTGGCCGACTTGGACAAACAGTTGGGTGGCCTGCACCCGTCTGATCTGATCATCCTGGCGGGTCGCCCATCGATGGGGAAAACCTCACTTGCAACCAACGTGGCCTTCAACGTGGCCAAGGCGTACAAGCGCGGCACCAAGCCCGACGGCAGCGAAGGCGCGATTGACGGCGGCGTAGTCGGGTTCTTTTCGTTGGAAATGAGCGCCGAACAGTTGGCAGGCCGGGTCCTGGCCGAGGCTTCCGAGATCTCCTCGCACAAAATCCGGCAGGGAGACATGACCGAGGCCGAGTTCCGCCGTTTTGTGGACGCCGCCAAGGAATTGGAAGCCTGCCCTCTGTTCATCGACGACACCCCTGCCCTGCCGATCTCGCAGCTTGCCGCCCGCGCACGGCGGTTGAAGCGAACCCACGGGCTGGACTTGCTGGTGATCGACTACCTGCAGCTCTGCCGTGGCATGGCCGATAATCGGGTCAACGAAATCGCCGAGATATCGATGGGCATGAAGGCCATCGCCAAGGAACTGAACATCCCGGTCATCGCGCTGTCCCAGCTGTCGCGTCAGGTCGAAAACCGCGATGACAAGCGCCCGCAACTATCAGACCTGCGGGAATCCGGCTCGATCGAACAGGATGCCGACGTGGTGATGTTCGTATTCCGCGAAGAGTACTACAAGGAACGCGAAAAACCCGGTGATCACGAACTGGAAAAGATGGAAGAATGGAAGCAGGCCATGGAACGCCTGCATGGCAAGGCCGAAGTCATCGTCGGCAAACAGCGTCACGGTCCCATCGGCACGGTCGAGCTGTCCTTCGAGGCGCAGTTCACCCGCTTCGGCAATCTGGTCAAACCCTGGCAGCAGGACGGCCAGATCGAGAGCTACTGATCTACCACAACTCGGGCCTGTTGAACGCGCTGACACAGCGCGAAGGGCCTTCAATTGGCGTCTCATTACCCCGCAAAGATTGCCCGATCCATCCATGTGGCATACTCAGCGGCATGGGCGGTTGAGCGTCCGCTTCGGTCATCGGCTGAAACCCGGTTTTGCAGTAGAAGGCCGGGTCGCCGTAAGTCACGACAAAATCCACACCATGCAGGCGCAACTGCTCTAGCCCGAAACCGATCAGCTTTTGACCGACCCCTGTTTTCTGCCGATCGGTCCGCACCGCCACCGGAGACATCAGGAACACCTGTCGCGGGTCCTGATCATAGTGAAGCCGAGAAAACAGGATACACCCGGCCAGCACGTCGCGGTCCACGGCCAGAACGCCCAGCAGATCCTCCCCGGGGGTCGTGTTCAAAAGATCTGCCGCCAAAGCTCCGACCACGCGCCCTTCGTCCTCTCCCTCGGACGCGGTAAAGACATCCCGAAACAGTCCCGGCAACTCAGCGGCTCTGGCCTTGTAGTCAGCGGTCAGGTTCAACATATTCCGCTCCAATTCAGCAACATCGACAGTCCCCTTCAATGCCCGCAGTTGATCACAGCGCGAACACAATGGCGATACTCAGTGCAAGGCCATAAAGGCCTTTTTTCGCCAAGGCCTTGCGACACTGGCCAAAAGCTGCGCGGTATCGCAACGATATGCACAAGAATTGCCGTATTCCCCCTTGACCTGCCGCGCTCCAATGTCATGAACAGCACCATGAGTACCGCACGTTTGACGATCAATCTTCAGGCGCTGGCCAGCAACTGGCGGGCGCTCAACGCAAAAACGGATGTCGAGACCGGCGCCGTGGTCAAAGCCGATGCCTATGGCCTGGGGGCTGGGCCGGTGTCCGCGACCCTTGCCGAGGAAGGCGTTCGCAAGTTTTTTGTTGCCGTTGCGGAAGAAGGTGTCGCCGTGCGCAAGGCCATTGGCGCCGGCCCCATGATCGGCGTGTTCTCGGGCCATATGGAGGGTGACACCGACCTGCTGCGCGCTCATGACCTGACGCCGCTGATCAATTCACCCGAACAATTTCTGCGCCACCAACAAGCACTGCCGGATCGCCCCTTTGGCATTCAGCTGGACAGCGGTATGAACCGACTGGGTCTGGAACCGGCAGAATGGGCCGAACTGCGCCCCAAGGCCGAGCCGTTGAACCCGGCGGTGGTCATGTCGCACCTGGCCTGTTCGGATGAACCCGACCACCCGATGAACCGCCAGCAACTGAAAACCTTCCACGAGATGACGGACGGCGTCACCGCCCCCCGGTCTCTGGCGGCCACAGGCGGCACGTTGTTGGGACCCGAATTCCATTTCGACTTCTGCCGCCCCGGTGTCGGCCTTTACGGAGGCATGCCCTTTGCCGACGCCAAGCCCGTGGTGACAGTCGATCTGCCCGTCATTCAGGTACGTGCAGTCGAGGTCGGAGAATCCGTCGGCTACGGCAACAGCTGGATTGCCCGTCGCCCATCGCGCATCGCGACCGTGGCAGCAGGTTATGCAGACGGTCTGCACCGTGCCATAGGCGGTGGTATTGACACATTCGCTAGCGGCAAGCCCTGCCCAGTGGTTGGCCGGATCTCGATGGATCTGATCACCGTCGACGTTACCGACCTGCCCGAAGACCCTGAACGCCTGCGCATACTGAACGGTCACCAAACTGTCGATGATCTGGCCGAGGCCGCGGGCACAATCGGATATGAAATCCTCACCTCGCTTGGCGCGCGCTTTTCCAGGGGTTACGTGGAATGAACCCGCTCAACCTGCTGGGCGGTCTGGGCCGGGCGGTCCTGGCGCTGTTCGCCACCTTTGGCAAAGTCGCGCTGTTTTCGGTGGATGCGATCTCGCACATCTTCCGCCCGCCTTACTACCCGCGAGAGTTTGTCGTTGCGCTGATGAATATCGGCTGGCTGTCGCTGCCGGTTGTTGGCATGACCGCCATCTTCACCGGTGGCGCGCTGGCCCTGCAAATCTACGCTGGTGGCGCCCGTTTCAACGCGGAGGCCGTGGTACCACAAATCGTCGCCATCGGAATGGTACGCGAACTGGGGCCCGTTCTGGTCGGCCTGATGATCGCGGCACGCGTGACCTCTTCCATCGCGGCCGAGATCGCCACCATGAAAGTGACCGAGCAGATCGACGCGCTGGTCACCCTGTCCACCCACCCGATGAAATACCTGACCGCCCCGCGCGTTCTGGCCGCGCTGATCACCGTTCCGCTGCTGGTCGGGATCGGAGACATCATCGGCATCGCAGGCGGCTATGCGGTCGCGACACAGAATTTGGGTTTCAATCCGGCAAACTACCTGTCGAACACGGTCAATTTCCTTGAAGCCCGTGACATCGTTTCATCGCTGGTCAAAGGGGCCGCTTTCGGCCTGATCGCAGCGATCATGGGCTGCTATTACGGTATGGATTCGGGCCGCGGCGCGCAGGGTGTGGGCCGCGCCACCAAGTCCTCGGTCGAATCCGCCGCCATCATGATTCTGGCCGCCAACTTCATTCTGACAGGGGTGTTCTTCTCGCTATGATCCGGATGGAGAATGTACATAAGGCATTTGGCGATAATAAGGTTCTGCAAGGCATGAACCTTGAGATCCCCCAAGGCACTTCGATGGTCATCATCGGCGGTTCTGGCACCGGTAAATCCGTGGCGCTGAAATGTATCCTGGGCCTGATCAAGCCCGACAGTGGCATGATCTACGTGAACGGCAAGGACGCGACCAAGGGCGACCGCGATAAGTTTCTGGCTCGCTTCGGGATGCTGTTTCAGGGCGCGGCCCTGTTTGACTCGCTGCCCGTCTGGCAGAATGTCAGCTTCCGCCTGTTGCGCGGCCCGTTGAAGCGCCCGCCGGAATACGCCCGCGAGATCGCCATCGAGAAACTGCGCCGCGTGGGTTTGAAATCCGACGTGGCCGACCGGTTTCCGTCGGAGTTGTCCGGTGGGATGCAGAAACGCGTCGGCCTCGCCCGCGCCATCGCTGCCGAGCCCGAGATCATTTTCTTCGACGAACCCACCACGGGACTTGACCCGATCATGTCCGGCGTCATCAACGATCTGATCCGCGAGATCGTGACCGAGATGGGCGCCACCGCGATGACCATCACCCATGACATGAGTTCCGTTCGTGCGATTGCGGACAACGTGGCCATGCTGCACGGAGGAGTCATACAGTGGACCGGCCCGGTCAGTCAGATGGATGCCTCGGGCGATCCCTATGTCGAGCAGTTCATCAGTGGGAGTGCGGAAGGCCCGATTGAGGCAGTGCGGTAGTGGAGCCCGTTTCACTCATCTTTTACCAACTGCCGTTCACCTATTTTGTGTCGGTGGTAGCAGCTTGGTTCGTCATTCATTTTTTAGGCGAAAAATCAGGAATACCGCGCGAACTTAGAGCCGAGGTGGTTTTCTATCCTGTATTGCTCTCTGTATTAAAAGGCGTCTTCCCATCAATTCTGATATCCATATTTTTGTCGGAGGCGCTAGGCTTGACCGGCCCAATCGTCATTGTGTTTGCAGAGGCTGGTTATGTTGTTTCAGGGTACATTTTACACAGGCAACTTCACACCGAAGTGTCGAATAAGGTCGCTGCGGAGGGCACTGTCGGTGCCATCGCTCTCATTTACATTATTGGCTGGGTCGTATCTTTTGACAGAATGATTGCATAGCACCGAATAAATGACCCTCCGCCTCGCCACACTCTCTCTCCTGATCCTCTACCCCATCGCGTGGTTCGCCCCACTGATGCGCGCTGGCCTGTTGCCGATCTTCGGCCTGTCGGAAATCAGCGTCATCACCGGCCTGCAATCCCTATGGAAATCGGACGTCTTTCTGGCGCTGATCGTCACCATCTTCGCTCTCTTCGCACCCTATATCAAAACCATCGGCACCGCTCTGATCCAATGGGACTTGCTGGACGCACGCGTCCAACCCGCGCTCAACATCCTCGGGAAACTGGCCATGGCCGACATCTTTCTGATCGCGCTCTACATCACGCTGGCCAAAGGAATCTCTTACGCAACTATTGAAACCGCATGGGGCCTCTACCTGTTCACGGCCTGTATTCTGGCCTCAATCGCATTGGGCCACATTACCGAAATGACACGCAGATCACGAAATTCTCAGAGCTAATTGATTGAAAACATTTATCTGAGTATCATTATTATATTTCGAGCAGCAAAAATTTGTAGTTTACGGGTCCGCAGCGGATCATTCTGTGTGTTTTAGGTGTCTCCGCTTGGGCTTGGTGTTAACCGGTTCCAGAAGGAGTTCGTCAATCATGACCGCCCTCCACACTATCACATTGCAATTTCAGAATATCTTTTTAAGACTGACTTTTTTCCTGATATGCTCAACCGCTTTGCTATTCGTCTCAGCCACACTTCTGTCCGCTTTGGGAGTTTTACCTTGGCTCTCGATTCAAGCCGGGTTCGGTGACGGCACGGTAACCGACGCCGGGATGTACGTTCAGATCGGCCTGACCGCGCTGATTCTGATGCTGGCGTTCTACCTGCCAGCCAATGCGCGGATGATGGCGTTGGAAAACAACCATCGAAAGTTCGCGCTGAACATGCATGACATCTCGTCGGCTTATCAGATGGCCCATGCGACCGATCGCGAAGGACTGTTCATGATGTCGTCCGAATTCGACGCTGTCAAAGAGCGGATGGCCTTCTTGCGCCAGCACCCTGACCTTCAATCGCTTGAGCCTGAGATACTGGAGCTTGCAGCTCAGATGAGCCAGATCAGTCACGAACTGGCCGAGACCTATGGCGACGTCCGGGTCAACCGCGCGCGAACCTTCCTGCAGCAACGCCAGGAAGAGATCGAGCTGTTCCAGAAGCGGCTCGAAGAGGCCCGGGTAATCCAGAGCGAACTGCGCCAATGGACGCGGGATGTCGAGTTGGAAGAATCCATCGCCAAATCGCAGCTATCCCGTTTGCGCGATGAACTCTTTGAACTGCTGCCCGAGTTGTCGGCCCAGTTGCAGACCCCTCCGAAGGACAAGACCTCCAAAGCGTCCAGCGTTGTTGCCATGTCGCGACCGCCCCGCGCCGCGGAATAGGTGCGACAGCACCCGCCGCGGACGATGGTCCCGTTTAGGGGCCTGAGGACGCGGCCCCTCACCGGCCGAGATGAAAGCCCGTAAGGGCTTGAAGAAACGCTTGTCCTCGGGCACCAAGGCCCCATGGCAAAGACGACTTTCTCCTGCTCGGCCTGTGGCGCGGCACATTCGCGCTGGTCCGGGCGTTGCGACGGATGCGGTGAATGGAACACCATATCGCAGGACGTCCCTCTTTCCGCTGGCCCGGCCAAGAAATCTTTGGGCGGCAAACGCGGTCAATCCATCGCTCTCACCGACCTGTCGACCGAAGAAACGCCCCCGCCGCGTACCCTTTGCGGGGTCGAGGAACTGGATCGCGTGTTGGGCGGCGGACTTGTCCCCGCCTCTGCCCTGTTGGTGGGCGGAGACCCCGGGATCGGCAAGTCCACTCTGCTTTTACAGGCCGCTGCTCGGTTTTCCCGCGCGGGCGTTAAAACCATCTATGTTTCGGGCGAGGAAGCCAGTGCGCAGGTTCGCATGCGCGCGCGCCGTCTTGGTCTTGAGGATGCGCCGGTCCAACTGGCCGCCGAGACAAACCTGCGCAACATCCTGACGACGCTCGAAGCGGAAAAGCCCGGCCTGGCCATCATCGACTCGATTCAAACCATGTGGGCGGACAATGTGGACAGCGCCCCCGGCTCGGTGTCACAAGTCCGGGCCGCAGCGCATGAATTGACCACGTTTGCGAAACGACACGGTGTTTCGATCATCATGGTTGGTCACGTCACCAAGGAAGGCCAGATCGCAGGCCCTCGCGTGGTCGAGCATATGGTCGATACTGTGCTTTACTTCGAGGGCGAGCGCGGCCATCAGTTCCGCATCCTGCGCGCGGTCAAGAACCGCTTTGGCCCCGCAGATGAGATCGGCGTGTTCGAAATGACCGGCAAAGGGTTGGCCCAGGTGACCAACCCCTCGGCCCTGTTCCTGTCGGAACGCGGCACGCCCAGCCCCGGATCGGCCGTGTTCGCAGGTATCGAAGGAACACGCCCTGTTTTGGTAGAATTACAAGCACTTGTGGCACCATCCCCTCATTCCCAACCCCGCCGTACCGTGGTCGGATGGGACAGTGGGCGGCTGGCCATGATCCTGGCCGTTCTTGAAGCCCGCTGCGGTATCCCTTTCGCAGGTCTCGATGTCTATCTGAACGTGGCCGGAGGGCTGAAGGTCAGCGAGCCCGCCGCCGACCTCGCCGTCGCTGCTGCCCTGCTAAGTGCCCGTGAAGACACAGCCCTGCCCGCAGATACTGTCGTTTTCGGAGAAATCTCGTTATCTGGGGCACTTAGACCGGCCCCACAGACAGAAAACAGGTTGAAAGAAGCCCAAAAACTTGGTTTCACATCGGCGATCGCTCCGGCGGGCGGCAAAACCGGCACTGTGGCAGGTCTGACACTCACCCGACCCTCTGATTTGGTGGGGTTTGTTGGCGAAACCTTCGGAGCAGGTTAAAGTAACGCCTTGAGGGGCAGAAAAAAATACAGGCGAGGGCCATGGAAGGTTTTACAATAATCGACGGGGTGGTTGCCCTGATCATCGTCGTGTCGGGCCTGCTGGCCTATTCGCGCGGGTTTTTACGTGAGGTATTGGCCATCGCGGGCTGGGTCGCGGCGGCTGTTCTGGCCTTCATTTTTGCACCCCAAGCCGTGCCGCTGGTGAAAGAGATCCCGGTTGTCGGAGATTTCCTGCGCGACAGCTGCGAATTGTCGGTGATCACCGGCTTTGCCGCAGTATTTGCCATCGCGCTCATCGTGGTCAGCATCTTTACACCGTTGTTTTCGTCGATCGTACAGCGCTCGGCCATTGGCGGACTGGACCAAGCACTGGGTTTCTTCTTCGGCATTGCGCGCGGCATCCTGTTGGTGGCCATCGCCTTCTTTGTCTATGACACCGTTATGACCGGTCAGTCTTACACGATCGTCGACGAAAGCCGCTCGGCCAAAGTTTTCGAACAATTCAGCGACCGGATCGAAGAACAAAACCCGGAACAGGCTCTGGGCTGGGTCACTCGGCAATATGAGGAGCTTGTGGCAAGCTGCAACGGTGGCACCGAGACTACGGAACAACCGGCGGCACCGGCCACCACCGAATAAGAAATATCGCCTGGCATTGTCCGGGCGTTGTTTTTTGCTGCTGCGCGGCAGGGTTTAGCTGACAAAACCCTCGCCCGAGCAGACTGTACATCTGATGGTTTTAAGACCGAAGCAGCCTTCGCAGCGACCCATGATAGGTTTGCCGTGTATATCGCGGCTCTTGAGGACCTCTCCCGCACCATTGCAAATTGGGCAAGGCGCGCGTCCCATACCGCGGCATCGATGGCACCGGCGCTTTACAGGCTCTTCCTTTTTTTTTCCTTGCTTGTGTTGCCACATGGCGCTGCCCCAGTCGAACCGAGTTTTATGAAACTACTCATGACTTTCGTCATGACAGCACAAGCCTGCGCCCATGTCACCTTTTGAAGCCGTGACAGGCAAAATACACCCGCAGGAAACAACAATTGTGATCCTTTGATGACACAGGCCCCGTAAGGCATTATGTGGATGCCGAACTGACATGGAATCGGAGCCACCGATCTTGCTGACCCTGTTTACTTTCGCGCTCGCCCTCGTGACGATGACGCGTCTGCACCAACAGCCGGGATGGCGGCAAGGCGAACAGTTACACCCATGCAGATGTTCAGATCATCATCGCTAGTCAAAACGTCGTAGAAGTTGGAGCCCGTACATGTGTGGGATTTTGGGGATCGCAAGCAGGACGCATGATGTCTTTGCGGAAATCTATGACGGGCTGCTGATGCTGCAGCACCGGGGTCAGGACGCCTCGGGCATCGTCACTTATAACGGCGAGTTCTTCCGTGAGAAGAAAGCCAACGGCCTGGTCAAGGACGTGTTCAACGCGCAGGACGCCGAGACCCTGCTGGGCAAGATCGGGATGGGCCATGTGCGCTACCCCACCGCGGGATCGCTCAGCGCAGCCGAAGCGCAGCCATTTTTTGTGAACGCGCCTTACGGCATCTATCTGGTCCACAACGGCAACATCACCAACACTGCCGAACAGCGCGAGAAAGTGACCGCCAAATACAGCCGCCACCTACGCACGACATCGGATTCCGAGATCCTGCTGAACGTGCTGGCCGACAAAGTGGCCGATGCGATCAAGGTGAATGGCAATGCCGAGCCCATCCGCAATCTCTTTGCCGGCGTGAAGATGACGATGGAACGGGTTCAGGGTGCCTATTCGGTGATCTGTCTGGTTGCCGGTGTCGGCATGTTGGCCTTCCGCGACCCCTATGGCATTCGGCCGCTGTCCGTCGCCAAGCGCAACGTGGATGGCAAAGGTGACGACTATGCCTTTGCCTCGGAGGACGTGGCATTCGGTATCAACGGTTTTAAAAAATTGCGAGACGTCAAACCCGGTGAGGCGATCCTGATAGATCTGCAAGGGAACATGCACACGTTCCAGGCGGTCCAAGGGAAACTGACACCTTGTATCTTTGAGTATGTCTATCTGGCACGGCCTGACTCGCTGTTGGACGGTGTTTCGGTCTACAAGACCCAGATGCGCATGGGCCAGACACTGGCCCGGCAGATCGAGGACGCAGGGCTAGATATCGATCGTATCATTCCTGTGCCCGACAGCGCCCGCCCGGTCGCGCTGGAAGTCGCCAAGGCAATCGGCATCCCCTACCGCGAAGGTCTGGTCAAGAACCGCTATGTCGGACGGACCTTCATCATGCCCGGTCAGGAAGAGCGTCAGAAATCAGTGCGTCGCAAGCTGAACGCCGTGCCGCTGGAGTTCAAGGATCACAACGTGCTGCTGATCGACGACTCGATCGTGCGCGGCAACACGATCAAGAAGATCGTGCAGATGTGCCGCGAAGCCGGGGCGAAAAAAGTCTATATCGCCAGCGCCTCGCCGCCGGTGAAATTCCCCAATGTCTATGGCATCGACATGCCCACCAAGCATGAACTGGTCGCTCATGGCAAAGACATTGAAGAAATCAGGCAAGAGCTGGGGGCGGATGCCCTGTTCTACCAGAACCTCGAAGACCTGATCTGGGCCGCCAAGGAAGGCAACCCCGAGATCGAGGCTTTCGACTGCTCCTGTTTTGATGGCAACTACATCACCGGCAGTGTCAGCGACGACTACCTGGACAGTCTGGAGAACAGCAGCCGCGTCAGCAAAAAGCGCGAGGACATGCTGGTGCCCGGTGGGTCGTGGAACGGAGCGAAACTGGCTTCGGGATAAGTTCTAAAACCGAATCAATACAGCTTTCGGCCCGCCTCGCTGACGTGACGCGGGCCAATTTGTGCCCGGAATTCAGGTCCATGAGTGGGTTTTCGCGCACAACCCTTCGGTGAAGAAATTGCAATCGCAAGGGTTTCGGCGGGGTTGTGACGCCAGCCGCTTTCTCGTCCTTCGGTCAGGCTTTTAGTCGTGGCTCCGGTTTGCTAGGCCTCCGGCAACCAACCACTCATAACAAGGGGTCGGGCCACCGCGGTCAGGCCGGAATTAATGTCAAACGCAACCGTCACAAGTGCAGCCACGCAAAAGGGTGCGCTGAACAAAAGCTCTGTGTCCGTTCTGGGGGTCTTCGGGTCGAAATCGGATATGCGCGCGCTGGTGCGCATGTCTTCGGGGCGCGTGAAAGAGGTCAAACCGGGCAGCCGGGTCTCAACGGGCACAGTGGTCGCCATTGATGACAAAGGTGTGATGCTGCGACAAAGCGGCCAGACCAAGCGGATCGTTATACCCGGCAGCTAATCCGGCTTGACGCCCTTCGCGCAGGGGTTCAAACCGCTGTCATGACCGATCAGAGTAAAATTGCCCTCGTCACCGGGGCCTCTCGCGGGCTGGGCGCTGCCCTGGCCGAGGCACTGGCACCCGAATATCACATCGTCGCCGTTGCCCGCACCACCGGCGGGCTGGAAGAGCTGGATGATCGCATCCGCGCCAAAGGCGGTGCGGCGACGCTTGCGCCCATGGACATCGCTGATCCGAATGCCATGGCGACCCTGTGCCGGGGCATTCACGACCGTTGGGGCAAGGTGGACCTGTGGCTGCATACCGCAGTTCACACATCCGCCCTGACACCCACGCACTTCATCGACCCGAAGGAATGGACCAAAGCCGTCAACACCAACGCCACGGCCACGTCGGTCCTGATCCCCTATATCTCTCCCCTGTTGGGTGAGGCGGGCCACGCGGTGTTTTTCGACGATCCCAAAGCGGGTGAAAAATTCTATGGCATCTATGGTGCGACCAAGGCCGCTCAGTTGGCGCTTGCGCGCAGCTGGGCGCTGGAAACCGAACGGACCGGTCCACGCGTGACAATTGTCGAGCCCAAGCCGATGCCAACAGCTGTGCGCGCCCGGTTCCATCCCGGCGAGGATCGGGATGCGTTGACCAGCACGGCGGATGAGGCTGCGCGAATTCTGGCGTTACTGTAAGGAATGGCCCATTGGGCCATGCCTCCGGCGAAGGTTTTTTTGACCAGATGAAGCGGGCGGGTTACGCGATGTGAACGCCGTTGCGCCCGGCGAGATCGACAAAAAACTGCCAAGCCACGCGGCCCGAGCGTGCGCCGCGTGTGGCCTGCCATTCTATGGCTTCGGCGCGCAATGTCTCGGGGGCGACGGACACTCCGTAGGCCGCGCAGTAGCGGTCGATCATGGCCAGATACTCGTCCTGATCGCAGGGATGGAAGCCCAGCCACAGGCCGAAGCGATCAGACAGTGAAACCTTTTCCTCGACCGCCTCGGACGGGTTGATGGCGCTTGAACGCTCGTTCTCGATCATGTCCCGCGGCATCAGGTGGCGGCGGTTCGATGTGGCGTAAAAGACGACGTTTTCGGGGCGGCCTTCGATGCCGCCATCCAACACAGCCTTGAGTGATTTGTAGTGTTGATCATCGTGGCTGAACGACAGGTCATCGCAAAACAGTATAAATCGGTGTGGCGCGGCGCGCAGATGGTTCAGCAGGCGCGCGACCGAGCCCATGTCCTCGCGCTGCAGTTCGACCAGCTTCAAGTTCGGATGCTCGGCCTGTAGGGAGCCATGCACTGCTTTGACAAGGCTGGATTTCCCCATCCCGCGCGCGCCCCAGAGCAACGCATTGTTGGCCTTGAAACCAGCGGCGAAGCGGCGCGTGTTGTCCAGCAACGTATCGCGGGATCGGTTGATACCGACCAGCAGATCCAGATCGACACGGTTGACCTGCGTAACAGGCTCCAGCCGATCGGGCTCCACATGCCAGACAAAGGCCGGGGCTGCCGCAAAGTCCGGCACAGCCAGAGGGGCTGGCGCCATACGTTCCAGCGCGTCGGCGATGCGGTTCAGGGCTTGATCGTCCATTGGGGCCTCCGGTCTTGTCTTGCGGGGTTCAAACCATGTTCCGCCCGGCACAACAAGAGCGCGGCACGAAAAAGGCGCGCCCGTAAGGACGCGCCTGATTGTTAGCAACCGAAAGGATTACTTGCCGTCTTCTTCCAGAATGATCTCTTCGTCGGCCTCTTCTTCTTCGTCGTCATAGTAGCCGTCTGCGCGCAGTTGCTCTTCGCGCTTTTTCTCGACCCGAGCGACGAGGAAGATCGACACCTCATAGAGCCCGTAAACCACCACAAACAGGATGATCTGTGTGATCACGTCCGGCGGGGTCACCAGCGCGGCCAGCACCAGAATGGCGACCACAGCGTATTTGCGTACCGAGCCCAGCCCTTCGGCGGTAACCAGTCCCGCCTTGCCCATCAGGGTCAGCAGAACCGGCAATTGGAAGCAAAGTCCAAAGGCCACAATAAACTTGATCGTCAGGTTGAGGTATTCCTGCGCCGAGCCCTGAAACACCACGCTCAGCGGAGCAGAGGTTGCGCCCTCGGTCACGGCTTCGCCTTCGGCTCCGAATTGCTGGAAGCCTAGGAAGAAGTCATAGGCCAGCGGCGTGACCACATAGAACGCAAAGCTCGCCCCCAGCAGGAACATGAAGGGTGAGGCCAGCATAAACGGCAAAAACGCGTTCTTCTCCGATTTGTACAAGCCCGGCGCCACAAACCGCCACATCTGCATTCCGATATACGGAAAGGCCAGAATGAAACCGCCCAGCAGCGAGACCTTGATGGCGACAAAGAAGCCCTCTTGCGGAGAGATGAAGATCAACCCGCAGTCCTGTCCCCGTTCGGCCAGAACACTGCACAGGGGGTTGGTCAGGAAATTAAAGAGGGGCGTAGCCACTGTAAAACAGATGATCATCCCGACCAGAAACGCCACGACGCAGTGGATCAACCGCGTGCGCAGCTCCGCCAGGTGCTCGATCAGTGGGGCCGAGCTGTCCTCGATCTCGTCGGTTTTGGTCATGTCTTGCTTTCGGTTTTCAGCGCGGCTTCGGCCTCTTCAGCCTTGGCCAGCGCGTCAGCAGCTTCCTTGGCCTTGCGTTCGGCGGCGGCCCGCGCGGTCGAGGCCTGGATCTTCTTGGCCTGCTCGGCCCGTTCAGCGGCCAGCTTGCCGGTCTCGCTGTCAGGGTCAAACTTGGTCGGGTCGATGCTTTTCGCCAGATCCTGCGCGGCCTCTTTTACGCCATCCATTGCAGTTCCGACAGGGTTGGTGGCCGCGTTGAGACCTTTCTTGATCTCATTCACGCCCGCCTGATCGGCGGCCTCGTTCATGGCGCTGGAGAACTCGCGTGCCATGCCACGCGCCTTGCCGACAAATCGCCCGACATTGCGGAACAGCACCGGCAGGTCCTTTGGCCCCACAACGATCAGGGCAACAACGCCTATGACCAGAAGCTCGGTCCAGCCCAGATCAAACATCTGGACTTAGGCCTTGTCTTTGTCGGTCTCAGGAGTGACGTCCTTGGCCACTTCGGCTGCGTCCTGCTCCAGCTCGTCTGCGCCTTCCTTGACGCCGCGCTTGAACGAGGTGATGCCCTTGCCCACTTCGCCCATCAACGAACTGATTTTGCCGCGGCCAAACAGCACCAGCACCACAACGGCGATCAGCAGAAGACCGGGAAGGCCGATATTGTTGAGCATGTCTATTCTCCTTGTACGTCGGCGCCTCGCGCCGGGAATGTTGTCTGGCCCCGTGTCTACGCCCACAAGCCCGCGCGCAAAAGTGACGCAATTCAATTCCGCGCCGAATTGTGAACGGATCGTACGTTTTTTACGGGCTGGCCTTCCTCTACTGACAGGTTTATGTCAGTAGTAGGTGGCTAGGAAGAGGGCATCGAAACCTGGTCAACGGAGATTAAAATGACCCATGTTGCAGAAATCGTCACTTTCACCCTCGCCAATGGCACAACGACGGAGGAGTTTGTGAGACTTAGTCAGGCGTCCGAGGCGTTCGTCCGTTCAGCCCCCGGATTTGCCCACCGTCAGCTGAGCCAGGGGGAAGATGGTCGCTGGACTGACTACGTCATCTGGACGGATATGAAGGCCGCGCGTGACGCAGCAGCGCAATTCCCGCGGCAGGATTTTGCCCCGGCCCTTATGGCCGCGATCCAGCCAGACAGCGTACAGATGCGCCATGAGAATGTGCTATGGAACATGACCGCCTAAACGCGGTTCGGACGGCGTGTCATGCGCCGTACTGACCGCCTTTTTGATATCATTCAGATCCTGCGCGACGGCAAACTGCACCGCGCGCAGGACATCGCGGACCGGCTCGAGGTGTCGGTCCGCACGATCTATCGCGACATGGATACGCTGGTCGCGTCCGGCGTCCCGGTCGAAGGCGAACGCGGTGTCGGCTATATGGTGCGCGAGCAAATCACCCTGCCCCCACTGAACCTGACCCCGGCGGAGCTGGAAGCTCTGAACCTCGGCATGGCAATCGTCGCCGAAGCTGCCGACCCGGACCTCAAAGCAGCAGCCGAGTCACTGGCCGACAAAATCGATGCGGTGCTGCCCACTCAGGTCGTGGCAGAGGCCGACACGTGGAAATTCGCCGTCTACCCCTTTGCCGACGCCGCGCGGGGGCTGGCGCATATGGCCCCGATCCGGGCCGCCATCAAATCACGCCAGAAACTGCGTTTGTCCTACCGCCGTATCGACGGTGTCCTGACGGAACGCACTATACGACCCCTACACATGGAATACTGGGGCCGTGTCTGGACCCTGACCGCCTGGTGCGAGTTGCGCGAGGGATTCCGAGTATTCCGAATCGACCTGATCGAAGCGGTCGAGCCCTTGCCGGAAATTTTCGCCGACGAACCCGGCAAACGCCTGGACGACTTCGATCCACACACCTGACCCGTTCTTCATCTGGCCAATGATATACCCGCCCGCGGCATAGCCCGGAGCGGGTCCTTTCCGTCACTTCAAGTAAGGCTCAGGATCAACTGACTCGAATCCCTTGCGCACTTCAAAATGAACATAGGAGTTATCCCCACCGCGCAGGGACGCGATCTGCTGCCCACGGCGCACGCGGTCGCCTTTCTTGACTGTTGCTTTATCGACATTCGCATAAACCGTCAGAAGGTCGCTGTTGTGCTTGATCACGATGATCGGCACCTGATCGGCATCCGCGGTGATGGCTGCAACCGTTCCGGCCTCGGCCGCCTTTACGGCAGAGCCCGGTGAACCTGCAATATCAATCCCCTCGTTCTTGCCCTTCGCATAAGTCCGAATGATCGTCCCTGTGACCGGCAGGCCAAGGGCCGAGTTGCTCTGACTGGTCGGCGCTTCTGCGGTCACGTCAGGCGCAGGCACGGCCGGGGATATCTGCTCATCCGGTAGAGGTTGCGTCGCGCTTGGCGGTGTCGGCGTGGGCGATCCCTGCCCCGGCTGCGTGACATTGGTGGCCGGCACAGCGGCCTGTTGCGGCGCTGGTTGGTTCTTGATCGGGATCAGCAGGAATTGATCTTCCCTCACTGTAAAGTCCGGTCCCAACCCGTTCCATTCTGCCAGTGAATCAATCGGCACATCATAGAGCCGCGCAATGGTATAGGCCGTCTCGCCACGTTTGACCTTGTGGCGAACCGGCTCTGGCCCCGAGGCGACAGGCGGTGTCGGCGCCGGTGCCGCGACGGGTCGCGCAGGTTCCAGCGTCGATGTCCGAACCGAACCATCCGCCGGAGCCTCGTCAATCGCTGTTCCGGCAATAGTGGCGATATCCACCGTGCTGGCCGCACTGACGGTGCGCGGCAGAGCAATCACTTCGCCGTCGCGCAATTGGTCTGCCGGTTGCAACCCGTTAAATCTGGCCAACTCGCCCGCTGGCAGACCGATACGCGCGGCGACATCACTGACCGTGTCACCCCGGCGCGCAACGGCCACCTGGTAGTTAGGATAGGTAATCACTCCGCGCGCGTCGGGCGTTGGGCGATTAGCGGTCACGCCTCTCGCTGCGTCGGCGGTAGAAAATCCACCGACCTCCCCGCGCAGATCATAGTCGAACGGGCCCTCGCATCCGGCAAGGAACGCCACAACCGCAACCCCTGTCGCGCAGCGAAGCATCGCTGATTTGGAAACTGCTCTCATTTTACTGTCCTCAACGCCTGCCCCTGTTCTCCGGGGTTCCGGCGCTTTTGCAGAATATTTACTTACGCCCCGTCCCTGCCAAGCCCCTCTAACAGGGGCACGAAACGAACGGGCAACAATTCGTCATAGTCCAGACCGGTTTCGGTACGCCGGACCCGGATCAGGGTCTGAACCGCATCCGATTGTCCCACCGGCAACACCATGATACCGCCGATTTTGAGCTGCGCCAAGAGCGGCCCGGGCGGGTCTTCCGCCGCAGCGGTCACAATGATTCGATCAAACGGTGCCTGCTCGGACAAACCGAAAGAGCCGTCCGACAGCATCGCGGTGACATTGGTCAGCCCCAAATCGCGAAACAACTGCCCGGTTTCGCGCACCAGACGCTTGTGACGCTCCACCGTATAGACCCGTCGTGCCAGCTTGGACAGGATCGCAGCCTGATAGCCCGAGCCGGTTCCAACCTCTAGCACCGTATCCCGCGGGCTGACCTCAAGCGCCTGCGTCATCAACCCCACTACCGAGGGCTGGCTGATCGTCTGCCCACAGGCAATCGGCAACGGCGTGTCCTCATAGGCGCGTTCGGCAAACAGACCTTTGACGAACCGGCCCCGGTCAATCTGCTCCATCGCCGCCAGCACGCGCGCATCCGTCACGCCCCGCGACCGCAGGGCGAACAGGAACTGCATTTTCGTTTCGGGATCCAGTCCGGTCATTCGATTGTCTTCAGTGCCTCAAGCGCATCATGCGCCGTCAGATCGGCCCGCATCGGCGTGACCGAGATATAGCCCGCCAGATTGACCGCCGCATCCGTACCGGGCGCGGTCGGGTTGTGCTGATAGCCGCCCTTGATCCACAGGAACCGCCGCCCTGAAGGCGAGCTGTGCGGTTCGACCGAGAAATGGGTATCGCGGCGATAGCCTTGCGGTGCCACACGCGTGCCCAACACTTCATCCGCAGGCACGGGAGGGAAATTTACGTTATAAAACAGCTGATAGTCGCCCTGCTCTGTCGGAGTCGCATGCAGGATTTTCCGCACCAGATCGGCACCAAATCGGGTCGCAGCCTCGAACGGGTCATCCAATCCCAGGTTGCGCGGGCCGAAGTACTGCGAAAGCGCGATGGCCGGGATGCCCTGCAAGGCGGCCTCCATCGCGCCACCGACGGTACCGGAATAGAGCGTGTTTTCCGCCGAGTTGTTGCCTCGATTCACCCCTGACAACACCAGATCAGGCCGTGCGTCCTTCATCACGTCATGCAGCCCGGCCAACACGCAATCGGCAGGCGAGCCTTCGGCGGCAAAGCGACGCTCGCCCAGCTTGGCAACCATCATCGGGTGGGTATAGCTGATGCAATGGCCGACACCCGATTGCTCGAAAGCAGGTGCGACAACCCACACCTCTCCATCCGGCCCGGCCAGATCGGCTGCAACCGCCTCCAATGCGATCAGGCCCGGAGCGTTGATGCCGTCATCATTGGTCAAAAGAATACGCATATGCCCCATCCACCGCTGCGTTTTGACCTTGATAGACCCGCCCCAGCGTGGCGGCAAGCAATGCGAACCCGCAATCTGCGGCTTTCGCGCACCACTTGGGCTCAAACTGTGATTTCAGACCCTAATCCGGGAAAACAAAGCACCGATCCCGGCGAACGGTCAACCACATGACCCGCCCCGGATTGGGCACAAAGACATTCGGCACGGTGGCCCGCAGGATCGAGCCATCATGATCCATCCGAAACTCCACCAGGCTTTCATTGCCCAGAAACCGCGCCCGCTCGACCACGCCGCGGGCGGCGACGCCGTCGGTCACCGTAGGCAAAGGTCCCTTGCCGTTGCGATCGAAATCCAGCCGGACGTGCTGAGGCCGAAAAACAATCTCGACATCCGTGCCGTCTGGTACGCCCGGCGCCAGGAACTGACCGAATGGAGTTTTTGTCAGGGCGCCTTCAACTCGACCACGTACCACGTTGACATCACTGAAAAATGCTACCGCAGCCTTGTCGACAGGACGGGTATAAACGTTGTAAGGCGCACCTTGCTGCACGATCTTACCGCGCCGCATCAGGGCAATCTCATCAGCCATGCGCATCGCCTCTTCGGGCTCGTGCGTCACGAGTACAACAGCGGCGTCCTCTTCCTTGAGGATCGCCAAAGTCTCATCGCGGATACCGTCGCGCAAACGGTTATCGAGACCCGAGAACGGCTCGTCCATCAGCATGATACGCGGGCGCGGTGCCAGCGCGCGCGCCAATGCCACCCGTTGCTGTTCACCGCCGGAAAGGTGGTGCGGGAACTTGTCAATGAAATGGATCAGGTCGACCTTGCGCAGTAGTTCCTCGACACGAGCGCGCTTTTCCTCTTTGCGCCCCGTCAGGCCAAAGGCCACGTTGTCGGCGACGTTCAGATGTGGGAACAGCGCAAAGTCCTGAAACATCAGCCCGATCTCGCGGCGCTCGGGCGGTACGCGAAAGACTGTGTCGCAGATCAGCTTGCCATCCACATAGATTTCACCCGACTCCTGCATCTCGACCCCCGCGATCATGCGCAGAGTGGTCGACTTGCCGCAGCCCGACGGTCCCAGCAAACAGGTTACCTTCCCCGCCTCAACGGTCAGAGAGACGTCGTCCACAACGACCCGCCCCTCGTACCGGGCGATCAGATTGCGGATTTCCAGACGAGGAGGAGTTGCGTCAACTGTCACCGATGGACCCCATTGCCTTTTCCCGATGAAATTCATCGGGCTTCAGGCGGGGATAGCAACCCCGCCCGTTAGGTGCAAGGGATCAGCAACACCCGCCCGAGGCGGCCTCACCGGTGGCTTCGAACGGGCTTTCACCACCGCAACCTTCAAAGATGCCATAGTGGGTCGAGAAATCACCGATGAAGTCGAAATGCCGGGCAAAACGGGTGTCTTTCAGCATCCTCCAGGTGTTGCCGCAGACCGGAAACACCTTGCCGGTTTCAATCGCGTGGTGGTCGTCCAGTTCGAACAGATGCGGCGCGTCGGGGATGGTGCCTTTGTAGATCACCGCCTGCCCGTATTCTTCGCAGGCCGGTTCCAGTTCTGGCAGTTTGAACAGACGATACGTGGCCGAGAGGAATTTCAGCGGCGCAACGCGCTGTTCCAGCACTGGGTTTTCGATGGTCAACGGGCGGTGCGTGACGCGGCGCGGATCGCCGAAACCTGCCCTGCGCGAGAGCGTCAGGAAATCGTTCCAATACAGTGCGCCAGACAAGCACTCGCCATACAGCACCTCATCCTCGGCCATTGCGGTCGGGATGCGGCGATCGGCATAGACGTCCGAGAAATACATCTCGCCGCCCTCTTTCAACAGGCGGTGCGCGCCCCGCAGGACAGCCTCTTTATCGGTGGCCAGATTGATCACGCAATTCGAAACGATGATGTCAAAGGATCCGGGTTCCAGGTCCAATTCGTCCAGCTTTTCGATATAGCCGTGGTGGAATTCCACATTGCTGGTCGCGTGGCCAAAGGCCCGCGCGTGATAATCCTGATGCGTGCGGGCAACGTCCAATTGCTCGGGCGTCATATCGACACCGACGACACGGCCGTTTTCGCCCACCATCGCCGACAGGGCATAGACGTCACGGCCCGCACCGCAACCCAGATCGAGGATGCTCATACCTTCCAGATCCAGAGGCGCGATCAGGCCGCAGCCGTAGTAACGGGTCAGCACATCGTCATGGATTTGCGAGAGGATCTTTTTCACATGATCCGGCATGTCGTCGGGCGTGCAGCACGCATTGGTTTGCAAATCTGCGCTGCCTTGCAGCACCTCGCCATAGTAGTTCTGCACCGATTCATGCTTCATCGCGGCTATCCCTTTCCTTACTGGCTGCACCGCAGCTAATACAGCGTTGGCCCGCGTGCAATCCGCACCCATAGAATCTGACGAAAGCGTGAGACGACCGAGCTACTCCAGCAGGTCGAAATCGACACCTGTACGCACCTTCCCGTTCACCTGAATCTCAAGCCGGTGCGCACCCGGGACGAGCTTGAACGTGGTCGCGTTGCCCTTCAGCTTGTGCTTCTTGCTCAGCTTCAGCGTGCCATCCCGCAACGCAGCCTGCTTCAGCTTATGCACTTTCGCTGAGGTTTTACCTCCAGGCCTTTGAAAGTGAACGATATAATCCACTAAAACCGGAGGATTCCCGGCTCCGCTTAATGTCACTTCGAATTCCAGCGCCTCACCGATCCGGGCGTCACCGGTCACCTGTACGTCCGCCGTGACTTTGGCATCCGGATCATAGCCCAACATTTTCATGGCGCCCGGGTGGCCAGATTTCACCAACCCCCGCAGAGTATGAGAGGTCATCCAGCGCAATTCATCCTTGCCCTGTTGCTTTGCCGAGTCCCAGCTCTGCAATCGGGCCAGCACCAGATCAGGGTCTTTCTTAGAGATGTCGTTCAGGTGGTTCGCCACCGACCGCGTGACAAAGCGCGTCGGGTCCCCATGCAACCTGTCCAGCAAAGGCAGCGGGTCGGTCATGTTCAGCACAACCGCCTGCCCCCATGGCAGTCGCGGTCGTGTGCCTTCACTGACCAATCGGCGCACGTGATAGCTGTCATGGGCACACCATATCTCCATCCGCGCCAGCACCTGATCCGGGTAACGGTTGAGGAAGGGGCGGATGGCCCATTCCATCGAGAACCGCTGCGTCAGTTCTTCGAGTACATCCAGTGCCAGATCGGGATGATCCAACCCAACACTGACCACCCAATCTCCCAAAGGTGCAAAGATGAAATCGCCGAAATCATCATCAGTCTTGGTTGGGTCCAGCGGTGGTGGCAGCGCGCGCAGCAGGGTCGGCGCGATGTCAGGCAAGTCACCGGGCACGGCCTGTTGCAGGCATATAGCGATCCAGGACATGCGTTCTTTCAGTTCAAGCTCCAGCAGGCGGGACATGACGCGCGCCTGGAATGCCTCAACATCAAAGGACGGAACAGCCCCGGCAAAGAGCCCCGCCAGATAGCGGGTCTTTTCGGCATTGAATAACTGATCTTTAAGCGAAAAGTTCTCGGCCATCGTCACATCGTCAAGTTGGTCGCCCCGCCGTCCAACAGGATGTTCTGGCCTACGATAAAGCCAGCATGCTGCGAACACAGGAACGCACAGGTTGCACCAAATTCCTGCCGCGACCCATATCGCCGGACCGGAACCGTCGCCGCGCGGTTCGCGCGGGCTTCGTCAATTGAAATGCCCTGCTGCGCCGCGACACCGCCATCCAGCGAATCTGCGCGATCAGTGGCGTGAATACCCGGCAGCAGGTTGTTGATTGTCACACCATACGGCGCCACCTGTCGTGATGTCCCGGCCACGTAACCGGTCAGCCCGGTGCGTGCCGCATTCGACAGGCCCAGCACCGCAATCGGCGCACGGACGGATTGCGAAGTGATGTTCACCACCCGGCCCCAGCCCTTGTCGACCATCCCCGGCAACAGTGCCTTCATGAAGGCAATCGGCGTCAGCATGTTGGCGTCCAGCGCTTTGATGAAATCGTCACGCTCCCAGTCCGACCACTGGCCCGGCGGTGGGCCACCTGCATTTGTCACAAGAATATCAACATCCCGAGCTGCATCGATCACCTGCGCCTGCCCCTCAGCCGAGGTCACATCACAAGCCACCGTCTGCACATCCACGCCGTGTTCGGACCGCAAGCGTGCGGCTTCGGCCTCCAGCACTTCGGCCCCACGCGCATTCATCACCAGATTAACGCCCGCCTGCGCCAAAGCCTCGGCGCAGCCCAGACCCAGACCTTTGCTGCTGGCACAGACTAGGGCGCGTTTTCCCTGTATTCCCAGATCCATTCAGTCCTCCGCAATTTTTCTGCAAGCACGGAGTGCTTCTAAAGCCATCCGCATTTACCTGTCATATTCTTGATGTTGGCGCAAAAGCTCGCGCATTTCCGCCACTGCCATTAAGGTTGCTTGTGCAAGTCCTATCCACGAGCAGTCGCTGTCGCAACCAACAGGCAATGCCCAATTAAGTCGGTGGTTGGCTCTAAAAGCGTCAACAATTTACACTGCGAAATCTTCGCTCGGCCTCAGAACTCAAGCGATCAACCCTACACCCCTCGATCGGGAATCCCCGCTCTGACACCCTCCCAAGGTGTTGCTTGGCAATATGAACGTCGTCCGGGGCAACAAACTGACCATCCGATACTAAATCCGACCCAATAAATGCAATGAGCGCAATAGCACGGTCTCACGGTTCTGCATGGTTTGGAGAATGCATCAGAAAGACTACTTCGGTCTGCTTAGCCAGTTCCAGAAACTCAGGATCCTGAATGCCCCCCATAAGCGGAATCGGGCGCACACCGCCCGAAGGCGTCATACTTGCATTCTGTTCATCCGCGTTCTGTGCCGTCACTAGCGCACTGGAAAAAGCAAAAAAATCGCAAAAACAGATACATACGACTTCAATCTGATCCTCTCCATCTGTTGTTACCCGCATGCCCGGAAACGGCCAGAGGGAGACGACCAGATTTCAACGCCGATCAGTAAAAGAACTCCTCACGTACGATCTTGCCATTGGTAACGTGATAGACACCAACCTCTTTCATATCGAAGCTCTCACCTGTTTCCTTCACCTTGCCCTGAACCTCGAAGATCACGGCAAAGCGGTCATCGCCGTGCAGGTACGGGTCGCTAACCGTCGCTCCTGCGACTTCGTGGGCGCCTTCCCACCATTCGTGCTTGCCACGGATACCGTCGACACCGTGGGTCTCGCGCCCCATCCCGTCCATGTCCTGGGCTTCGACTGAAACGGCATCCGCCGCGTAGAGTTTCGGCAAGTTCTCTTTGGCGCGGTCCTCGCGACAACCGGCGACCAATTCGGCTGCGATTTCTTTCAAATTCATTGATACTCTCCATGTTTTGTTCACTATATGTTCTTATTGCCACAGCCATACGATTCGAACCAGCCCCTTTGTCTTGCCTCGGCAGGATTCCCCGCCTATACGCGCGAATATGCTTGATACTTCGAACCAACCCACCCTGCCGCCCGAGATCGCCCGGCGCCGGACATTCGCCATCATCTCGCACCCGGATGCGGGCAAGACGACTTTGACGGAAAAGTTCCTCTTGTACGGGGGCGCGATCCAGATGGCTGGTCAGGTGCGCGCCAAGGGTGAGGCGCGGCGGACGCGATCCGACTTCATGCAGATGGAAAAAGATCGGGGCATCTCGGTTTCCGCCTCGGCGATGTCGTTTGATTACGGCGATTTCCGGTTCAATCTGGTGGACACACCCGGTCACAGCGATTTCTCGGAAGATACTTATCGGACACTGACCGCCGTGGACGCCGCCGTCATGGTAATCGACGGTGCGAAAGGTGTGGAAAGCCAGACGCAAAAACTGTTCGAGGTCTGCCGCCTGCGTGATCTGCCGATCCTGACCTTCTGTAACAAGATGGACCGCGAAAGCCGCGATACGTTCGAGATCATCGACGAGATTCAGGAAATGCTGGCTATCGACGTCACGCCTGCCGCGTGGCCGATTGGCGTGGGCCGCGATTTCATTGGCTGCTACGACATGCTGCGCGACCGGCTGGAGCTGATGGACCGCGCCGACCGTAACAAGGTGGCCGAAAGCATCAAGATTGACGGTCTGGACGACCCAAAGCTTGCCGAGCACGTGCCCGAGCATCTGTTGGAAAAACTGCTGGAAGAGGTTGAGATGGCGCGCGAACTGCTGCCCAAACTCGATCCGCAAGCGGTACTTGAAGGGCACATGACCCCGATCTGGTTCGGGTCGGCAATCAACTCGTTCGGCGTAAAAGAGTTGATGGAAGGCATCGGAGCGTATGGTCCGCAGCCGCAGGTTCAGTCCGCTGAACCGCGTCAGATTTCACCGGATGAGAAAAAGGTCGCGGGTTTTGTCTTTAAGGTTCAGGCCAACATGGACCCCAAACACCGTGACCGGGTGGCCTTTGTCCGCATGGCTTCGGGGCACTTCAAGCGCGGCATGAAACTAACCCATGTGCGGTCGAAGAAGCCGATGGCGATTTCCAACCCGGTTCTGTTCCTGGCATCTGATCGCGAACTGGCCGAAGAGGCCTGGGCCGGCGACATCATCGGCATCCCCAACCACGGCCAGCTGCGAATCGGTGATACGCTGACCGAGGGTGAAGCGCTGCGCGTCACCGGCATTCCGTCATTCGCACCGGAACTGCTGCAAGGTGTCCGCGCGGGCGATCCGATGAAAGCCAAGCACCTCGAAAAAGCCCTGATGCAGTTCGCCGAGGAAGGTGCCGCCAAGGTGTTCAAACCCTCGATCGGCTCGGGTTTTGTCGTCGGCGTTGTCGGCGCGTTGCAATTCGAAGTGCTCGCCAGCCGGATTGAGATGGAATATGGCCTGCCTGTCCGGTTCGAGGCGTCTCAGTTCACCTCGGCCCGCTGGGTCAGCGGCGAAAAGGCTGAGGTCGAAAAATTCGTCAACGCCAACAAGCAACATATCGCCCACGACCACGACGGTGACATCGTTTACCTGACCCGCCTGCAATGGGATATCGACCGGATTGTGCGGGACTATCCGGCGCTGAACCTGACGGCGACGAAAGAGATGATGACGTAATGCAACTCTTTGATTGCGCAGGCAAGTTTAGCCATGCCATCTTGCGTGAATGAGCAGCGAAGAATTAACCTATCCAGGCGGTTTGCCCCAAATGCTGGACCGGTTCGAGGGGCGGCGAGCCCCCTTCGATTTCGGTCCCGAGGCTTTGCCTCCTCTGGATGTGAAACTCGATGTGCTTGCTCTGCAAGTCGTGCATCAGAATGCGACGCAGATCACGGCCGACGGTCCGAGTACTTCCTGGGCGCGCAAACGCGCCCGGATCGCCACCGAATTCGTTGGGAATTCAGAGCTGGCCTTTCTCAACGCTCAGTTGGTATCGAACCTGCGTAAACGGTCGTACCCCCGACATGCCCCGTCGCTGTTTCAGCGCCTATGGTCCGAACAGTCCCGGCATCTACTGCTGGCTCTGGATTTGCGCTGGCAAGTCTCATCCATACAAACCTTCGCAGATCACGGCCAAACAGCCACCCAACGCGAGGTTGGTCAGGCATTGCGTATGCTTTTTGGCATGATGAAACTCTATGAATTCGAGCGCCTATTCTCAGGTTTCACACCAGAAACCCCGTTCCGGTTCAGACGCAAAGTTAATGCGCCTTTGCCTGTGGGCATGGAGTCATTTTCGCTTGAACATGGGGGGCTGGACATAAACCTGATCGCACCAATTTGGGAAAAAGCCCTGACAGATCCAACGATTGCTCCATTGGCCAATCATCTGTTGCAATCCCTTAACGATGATCCGGGCGGGGTTTTGCGCAGGTTGAAAACCATGCGGGAGACCCGCGCAGCCAAGACGTCTCGGGCATGACAAGCTGGGGTATTGTTTCGACGGTTCGGGGCTCTGCATCGGACATTCTACGCTTCGTGGCCTATCACCTCGATCTTGAGGTCGACCGGATGTATATCTATCTGGACGAGCCCAATCCCAAGGCGTTCAACGCGCTGAACCGTCATCCAAAGGTCGAAGTGCGCAATTGCGACGACGGGTTTTGGGCCTATCGACAACGCGAACGTCCAGACAAACACCAGATCCGTCAGACCGCCAACGCGACCTTTACCTATCGCAAGGCCGTTGAGGACTGGTTGGCTCACATCGATCTGGACGAGTTCTTCTGGCCGGACCGTCCGATTGCTCAGCTGTTGGCCAAGGTCCCGGATGACATCAACGTTGTTCGTGTCCGTCCCGACGAGGCTCTGGCCAGTGGCGAAGACCTGTACAAGGCCTACATCCCGTCCGGTCCGGACCGCGTGGACATCGTGCAAGCTCTGTATCCAAATTTCGGAGCCTTCGTGAAGGGCGGCTTTCTGAGCCATCTGCAAGGCAAAGTATTTGCACGCACAGGACTGCCCCAGATCAACTTCCGCATCCATAGCCTGTTTCAGAATGGCGAGAGGATGCCTTGCAGGACAGAATTGCCCGGTGTTGGTCTGTGTCACCGGCACGCCCCCGATTGGGACCATTGGCTGGCCCACTACCGGTTCAGGCTGGAACGCGGCTCGTACCAGAGGGGCATGTCGCCCAATGTCCCGCGCGAGCGTGGCGGCATGAACATGAATGAATTGCTCACTTGGATCGAGGCGGAAGAAGGCTGGGACGGACTGCGTGCTTTTTTCAATGAAATGAGCTGCGCGGACCCCGAAGGGCGGGCCCGACTGGAAGACCACGGCATGATCCTTCACCGGCCGCTGTATCTGGAAGATAAACTCAGGAAACACTTTCCCGGAAGTGTCTGAATTGTTGCGAGAAATCCGCACCGCTGGGCCTCAGAAAACCCTAAAGGGGTCTTCATTTGACCCCGATCAACGTTTTTGTTATGTCCCCCTCAAGCCGAAGTTCGCAATGACGCGTATGGCCATCCGGGCCCGGCAAACCTCTGACGCGCGGGCCAGGTAAGTGTCCGCAAAAACCGGACATACATGACAAAGTTTAACGAACTGAACCTGAACCCGAAGGTCCTCAAAGCCATTGAGGAAGCCGGATACGAAACCCCCACCCCGATCCAGGCCGGAGCAATTCCGCCTGCGCTTGAGGGCAAGGACGTTTTGGGGATCGCCCAGACCGGCACTGGCAAGACCGCCAGCTTTACCCTGCCGATGATCACACTGCTGGCACGTGGCCGCGCCCGTGCGAGGATGCCGCGCTCGTTGGTCTTGTGCCCGACGCGGGAATTGGCCGCGCAGGTGGCCGAGAATTTCGACACATATGCCAAAAATGTGAAACTGACCAAAGCGCTGTTGATCGGCGGTGTCAGCTTCAAGGAACAGGACGCCCTGATCGACCGTGGTGTTGACGTGCTGATCGCCACTCCGGGCCGTCTGCTGGACCATTTCGAACGCGGCAAGCTGCTGCTGACCGGCGTTCAGATCATGGTGGTGGATGAGGCCGACCGGATGCTGGATATGGGCTTCATCCCTGACATCGAACGCATCTTCTCACTGACGCCGTTCACCCGCCAGACGCTGTTCTTCTCGGCCACCATGGCGTCTGAGATTGAGCGGATCACCGACACGTTCCTGTCCGCCCCGGCCCGGATCGAGGTTGCCCGTCAAGCCACCGCATCCGAGACCATCGAACAGGGCGTGGTCATGTTCAAAGGTGGCCGCCGCGACCGCGAAGCCAGTGCCAAGCGCAAGGTTCTGCGCGCGCTGATCGATGGCGAAGGCGACAAATGCACCAACGCGATCATCTTCTGCAACCGTAAGACGGATGTGGATATCTGCGCCAAATCGTTAAAGAAATACGGCTACAATGCCGCCGCCATCCATGGTGATCTGGACCAATCGCAACGGATGAAAACGCTGGACGGATTCCGCGATGGCTCTCTGCGCCTGCTGGTTGCCTCGGATGTGGCCGCGCGCGGGCTGGACATTCCGTCGGTCAGCCACGTGTTCAACTTCGACGTGCCTGGCCATGCCGAAGATTACGTTCACCGCATCGGCCGTACTGGCCGTGCCGGGCGTGAGGGCAAGGCAATCACAATCTGCTCTGGCCGGGACGAAAAGGCCCTGGATGCGATCGAAAAACTGATCCAGAAAGATATCCCGCGACTTGATAATCCCGTCAAGGAAGAGCCGAAGGACGAAAAACCGAAGCCTGAGAAAAGATCCAGATCTTCGGACGAGAAAAAGAGCGACAGCAAGAAAGGCGACCGCAAGAAGGACAAAGAGTCCAAGGGTCGCGGTCGCCGCGATGACAACGGCCCCGCCATCGTGGGCATGGGGGATCACTTGCCCAGTTTTATAGCGCTGAGCTTTGATGAACGCCGCGCTGGCTAGCCGGGTTTGATTGCATTGAAACGGATTTCGCTGCCTCTCGCCTGTCGGCTTCAACGCAGAATTCCAGTGGTTCCGAGATCCTGAAATCAAACACGACCTAAATTGCCAGCACCAATGCCAGTATCGACGCGCCAAGTAACGTCATCCCGGCAATCTCTCGCCGGGTGATGGTTTCACGGAAAAACAGCAGCGAAGCGAACAGGCTGAGCAGCAGTTCGACCTGCCCCAGCGCTTTGACATAGGCCGCGTTCTGCAGCGTGAAAGCAAAGAACCAGCAGAACGAGCCGCAGAGGCTGGTCAGGCCAACAAATACGCTGGTTCGGCGGGTCTGCCACACTGCAATCAGTTCTGATCGGTCGCGCCATAACAACCAGATCCCCATGCTGAGAAACTGGAACGTCACTACGAAAGCCAGCGTAACCAGCGCGCGGAACCACGCGTCGATATCGCCAAGCTCCAGCGAAGCACCGCGATAACTGACCGATGAAAACGCGAACAGCACACCCGACCCCAGCCCCAGCCGCGACGCGCGGTTGGTCAGGTGCTTCCACCATGCTCCGTCACCTCCGGGTGATTTTGACAGCAGCAGCACCGCCATAAGACCCAGAATAATCGCCGCCAGCGCCCCGGCCGAGACCTGATCGCCGAGCACCAGAAAACCGACAATGGCGGTCTGGATCACCTCGGTTTTCTTAAAGGTAATCCCGACGGCAAAGTTGCGTTGTTTGAACAGGGCCACCACGCAGATGGTCGCCAGAATTTGCGCCGTTCCACCGATCACCGCAAACAGCCAGAAATTTGCCGTCAAAGTCGGCAGGCTGAGCCCGGTCACCTGCAGCGCCAGAAACAGCCCAAGCAGCGCCAGCGGCATCGAATAGGCAAACCGGGCAAAGGTCGCGCCAGCCGCAGTCAGTTTCACGGTGCTGAGCGACTTTTGCAGCATGAACCGCACGGTCTGGAATGCGGCGGCGGCGATTGTGACGGGAATCCATAAACTCATGGATTCCCTTGTGTCGTCAAATCAACCCTTTGGCCATAGAGGATGCGCTACTGGGTCTTTCGATCTCAGGAAGTATGACCGGAAAATCTGCGCGTATGAACGGTAAACATAGGCCTCATTCCGGGCCTGATACTGCTCTTTTTCAGCGCGGTACAGCGCGGGCAACCGATACCAAGGCGCGCCGGGTTTCATATGATGAACGACGTGCAGATTGTTGTTCAGAAACAGAAAAGCCAGCGGTCCACGATCTTCGATGATCACTGTACGGGCGCCGGAGTTTTCATGCGCGCGGTGCTCCAGAAAGGTGCGGATTTTGACTAGACCCAATCCGAAATAAGCGGATAGCACATAAGCCCAGATCGGCATTTGGGACTGCGCGACAATCCACAGGACCACAACGACTCCGGGCAGATGAAGTGCCCAAGCCTGCAGTACATCACGACCGCCACGCAACTCATTGCGTATGAAAACGGCCTGCCCGATGGCTGGACCCAACACGATCCGCCCCAGCAGAGTATTGTTCACACTCAGTAACCGCCGTTGCCAACCGGGCAAGGTGCTCCAGACCTGCGGGTCCAGATAGTTGGATTCGGGGTCGTCATAGGGATCGGTCAGCGTTTCATCCCGGTGATGCGCCAGATGCAGGTCGCGGAATCTCTGATACGGGATGAACAGGGTCAATGGCAGCACCATCAGCATCTCGTTCAGCCATTTTGTACGGAACGGGTGCCCATGCAACGCCTCATGCGTGAGTGAAGAATGCAGCGCTGCCACCACTGCCATCATCGGAATCGCCAGCCACAGCGGCAGCAGAAACACAACAGCCAGCCAGGCGCCATAACACGCCACGATCAGGGCCAACGTGCCCCACTCGGGGGTTGATGGCCTAAACATTGCGGCCCCACGAAATACCCGACCAGATACGTTCGTAAATCACGTACATGGTCAGACCGATGGCCGTATTCACAATCGCCAGCGTGCCGCCAATCGCCGCCGACCCGGTGGCCAACAAACCCACCAGCGTCATCACGATCAGGCCCATTACATTCCACAGCACCGCTTTCACGACTGATCTTCGTCGTGTTTCCATTCCGTCACCCATATTATTGTTATGTATTTAAAATTACGGGTTGCCGCGCCCGTTGAAAATTCTGAATATGATTAACAAAACTCATCATCTGTGATATTTTCCATCAAATGCAGGATAAAATCGACAAACGAGACCGCGCAGCGCAGTTCCGCCTGCGACTTGCCCGGGCCATGGAAGAGCGTCACGTCAGCCAAAGTGCGTTGGCGCGACAAATCGGTGTGGATCGCTCGACCGTATCTCAGCTTTTGACTGATGAGGGCGCGCGCCTGCCGAATGCGCATGTGGTTGGTAGCTGCGCGTCGGCCCTTGGGGTGTCTGCAGACTGGCTGCTGAGCCTTTCAGATCGACCGGAAAGTGCGGCGGAATTGCTGGCCAGTTCCCTGACCATGACCGAGGCTCCCCGCGCACTGGTGGACGAGCGTATTTTCGAATGGCACCAGGAGGCTGCGGGCTATAAAATCCGTTACGTTCCAGCGACTTTGCCAGATATGTTAAAAACTCGTGCCGTGCTGGAATGGGAATACGCGCCGCATCTTGGCCGGACTGCGGATCAGGCCATCGGTGCCTCGGCAGACCGGCTGACATGGATGCGCAGTGCCCAGTCGGATTATGAAATCGCCATGCCACTGTATGAGATCGACAGTTTCGCCTACGCCTCGGGCTATAACGAAGGTCTCTGCCCCAACATAAGGCTGGAACAGATTGACCACCTGCTGGAGATTTGCGAACAGCTCTACCCCCGTCTACGCATTTATCTTTTTGATGCAAAAAGGCTCTATTCGGCCCCGGTGACCATTTTCGGCCCACTTCTGTGTGTGTTCTACGCAGGAAGCCACTATATGGCCTTCCGCGACCGCGACCGGATCGAGATGTTTACACGTCATTTCGACCGCCTGGTACGCGAGGCCGACCTGACCGCGCGCGACTTTCCTGACCACCTCAGACAGCTGCGCGCGGCGATTTCCAGCCCACCCCAGAGTTGAGGATGCACCTGCGGCGTTCTTGTGCTATCGTCCTTCGGCGCGAACCTTCGGGTATTCCGATCATAGACGGGAGGACGATAGGAATGGACGCACTACAAACCGCTCAATACGCACGAGCTCTCTATACCGCTCATGGTGATCAGGCCGAGGCGGAAGCTGCAAAGAAAATGCGCGAATGCGAAGCCGCCGGGAATATGCAGCAAGCGCAGGACTGGCAGGCGGTCCGTCAGACCATCCGCCAGTTTCGTGGGCCAAATCAGGGCTAATTCGGTTTAGATTTTCGGGTCAGGGTTCACCGTATGACCATCTACGGCTATCACCTGGCCCGACACCAACCGCGCCGCGTCCGAGGCGAGGAACACGGCCATATTGGCAATATCCTGCCCTTCGACGAACCGGCCCATCGATGTGCCGGCAGCATAGCCGTCATAGACCTGATCCCGGGTCATGCCCTTGGCGGTCGCTTCGCGGGCCAGCACGCCCTCCATCCGCGGGCCTTCAACCGCACCAGGGCAGATGACGTTGCACCGCACACCGTGTGACCCAAGCTCCATCGCCAGCGTCTTGCCCAGTCCGATCACGCCCCATTTCGCCGCCGCATAGGGCGCGCGGTTGGGGTATCCGTATTGCCCGGCGGTGGATGACGTGATCAGTACCGCTCCGCCGCGTTGCCGTTTGAGGATCGGTGCCGCGTATTTCGCGCACAGGAACGCCCCCTCTAGGTTGACCGCTAGACAGAACCGCCACTCATCCAGCGCCACGTCCTCGACCAAAGCGGTTGGGCCAGCAACGCCTGCATTTGCACAAAGCGTATCCAACCCGCCCCACGAAGCTTCGATGTCTGCGAACAACGTGGAAACGGCAGTTTCGTCCGCCACGTCCACGTCCGAGCGCTGCCAATGCCCAGGACAACCGTCCAGCGCGGCCTTGTCCACATCCGCCACCCACACCTGCGCGCCAGCTGCATCGAAGGCTTTAGCCATGGCCCGACCAACGCCCGAAGCACCGGCGGTGATCAGAACGCGCCCGCTCATGCTGGTTTCCGGATCGCGGCACCGGCGCCTTCCGGATATGGCAAACCGGCCTGTGCTTCGGCGATACGTGCCATTGCGGCCTCGATTTCGGCTGAAGGAGCGCTGGGGCGACGGGTTTCAAGGCGGACATGCAGCAGGAAGCTTTCTCCTGTAGCGATCAGCTTGTCGCCCTCATACATGCTGTGAAAGACATGCAGCTTCTTGCCCTGCCCTAGCAGCATCTGCGTGCGAATCTCGATCTTGGCTCCCGCGTGAACCTCATCGATGTAACGGATGTGGTTTTCGGCAGTGAAATAGCTGCCGCCCGAGGCGATATAGTCCGCGTCACAGCCGATGATCTCCATGAACCGGTCGGTCGCGTCCGCGAAGGCCTCAAGGTAGCGCGCCTCGTTCATGTGACCGTTATAGTCGGTCCAGTCCAAGGGCACCGCGCGGGAAACGGTCAGGATCGGCTGGCTCAGATCAGCCTGCTCCATCGTCGGCAACGCGCCGGGTTTCAGCGCCGCGTCATGCTGGTTCAGCACCGCGCCCGCACCCCAGTTCTGCGCCTTCAGGGCCCGCATCATGCCAACAAGGTTGTTGTCACGAATACGCTCCAATTCGCGGATCGAATGCATCCCCGATTGCGCATCCGACTGATCGGCAATCATGTCGACCAGCTCATCCGTGAACTCGGGCACGTCCATCAGCTTGGTCCATGGCCATTTTAACGCAGGCCCGAACTGTGCCATGAAATGCCGCATCCCGGCCTCGCCCCCCGCCACGCGGTAGGTTTCGAACAGGCCCATCTGCGCCCAGCGGATGCCAAAGCCCATGCGGATCGCTTCGTCGATTTCTTCCGTCGTGGCGATGCCGTCCTTGACCAGCCACAGTGCCTCGCGCCACACGGCCTCAAGGAAACGGTCGGCGATATGCGCGTCGATTTCCTTTTTGACATGCAGCGGGAAGAAACCGACCGATTTCAGTAGCTGCTGCGCGCGTTCAATCATTTCGGGTGCGTTTTTGTCCGTAGGCACCAATTCGATCAGCGGCAACAAGTAAACCGGGTTGAACGGGTGCGTCACCACGATCTGTTCAGGGCGCAGCGCGCCGTCCTGCAATTCGGAGGGTTTGAAGCCGCTGGTCGAAGACCCGATGATCGCCTGCGCGTCACATGCCTCTTGCAGGTCCTTGTAGACCTTGAGTTTCAGGTCCAGCCGCTCGGGCACGCTTTCCTGAATCCACTCGGCACCCTGCACCGCTTCGGCCATGTCATCGTGGAAAGTCAGCGCGCCTTCGGGCGGCAAGGGCACATCGCTCAGCCCCGGCAGCGACCGCCGCGCATTGTCCAGAACCTCACCAATCTTGCGCTCGGCCTCGGGGTCCGGGTCGAACACCCGCACATTCCAACCATTCAGCAGAAACCGAGCGGCCCAACCGCCGCCGATCACGCCACCGCCAATGATAGCTGCTGTTTTTGTCATTTCATTCACCAATTTTCTGGTAGCGCAATCTCAGCGCCTTCTATGGGCCAACCATTCACATCGTAGCCAACACAAAGATCAGGGCTTGCATTCCTGCCTGTGCGATAGTCACTTGCTATGTTTTCGCAGACCACGCTCAGAGCATGTGAGCCATCAGGCTCGACATAGATTTGCTCGTGATCATCTGCTGGCGAACAGGCCACCACAATCAGAAGCAACCCCGAGAGCACATTCAGTTTCACTTCGGTGCCCGTTTCACCAGCCTCAGCTTCTCACGCACTTCCTGCGGACCAATGACCCGCGCGCCCATGTTTTCGATGATGGTTCCAGCACGCTCTACCAATTGCCAGTTCTCAGCCAGCACGCCCTTGTCCAGCCACAGATTGTCTTCCAGACCAACGCGCACATTGCCTCCCGCAAGGACCGCGGCCGCCGCAAAGGCCATCTGGTTACGCCCCAATGAAAACGCGCTGAAGGTCCAGTCGTCCGGCACATTGTTTACCATGGCCATGAAGGTGTTCAGATCATCCGGCGCGCCCCACGGCACTCCCATACACAGCTGGACCAGAGCATTAGGTTCCAGAATCCCTTCTTTCACCAATTGCTTGGCAAACCACAGATGGCCGGTGTCAAAGGCCTCGATCTCGGGCTTCACGCCCATGTCGGTCATCATTTGCCCCATCGCCCGCAGTGCGCCGGGCGTGTTGGTCATGACATAATCGGCCTCGGCAAAGTTCATGGTGCCGCAGTCCAGAGTACATATCTCGGGCAGACACTGGGCGATATGGGCGACACGTTCCGAGGCCCCGATCATATCGGTCCCCGCCTCGTTGACCGGAAATGGGTTTTCGACGCCACCGAACACGATATCCCCGCCCATCCCGGCGGTCAGGTTCAGTACCACGTCCACTTCGGCATCGCGAATACGGTCCGTCACCTCACGATACAGGTCCAGACGGCGGCTGGGTGCACCGGTCTCGGGGTCCCGCACATGGCAATGCACCACGGCCGCCCCCGCCTTGGCCGCGGCAATAGCACTATCGGCAATTTGCTGCGGCGAGCGCGGCACGTGCGGGCTGCGATCCTGTGTTCCACCAGAGCCGGTAACGGCGCAGGTGATGAAGACTTCGCGGTTCATTTCCAGAGGCATGACGTTTTCCCCAAGTTATACCCGGTTTTACCGTGGGTTTTCCCCAGGCTTCTCCCCGGATTCCGAATTGCGTTACCCTCAACTCTGACGCAGCCTTGTAGAAACACTTGCCAGAATGCGAATCGAACTTGATGAAATCCGCAAAAAACATACTCCAACCCGAACATCGCGCCCTGAAAACGGCGGTGCTGGTGCTGGACGAATGCAATACGCTCAGCTTCGCCTCGGCTGTTGATCCGATGCGCGCTGCCAACCGGTTGGCTGACCGTCCGGCATTCGATTGGGACTATGTGACCGCAAAAGCAGAACCAGCGATGCTGACAAGCGCGCTGAGCGTGCCGGGCATCCCCCTGGCAAGGTTGCAAAGTTGTGATCTGATGATCGTGGTGGCCGGATTCCAACTGGCGCGCCACGCCACACCCAGCCTGCTGGCCGGCCTGCGCCGCATCGCGGGCACCGGCGCGACGATGGCCGGCATTGACGGGGGGCCCTGGCTGCTCGCCGAGGCCGGACTGCTCGACGGCCACACCGCCACGACCCATTGGGAAGACCTCGACAATTTTGCGGCCCGTTTCCCCCAAGTGGACGTGCGACCTGACCGGTTCACCGTGTCTGGTAACCGCCTGACGTCAGGTGGTGCGATTCCGGCAGTCGAAATGATGCTGCACATCATCGCCGCCCGCCACGGCGCAGGTTTTGCCGCGCGTGTGTCCGGCCTGTTCCTTTATGACGGTATGCCGGACCCCGCAAAACCGCAAAGCCGGACCGGAGCCCCTCATCGCCATACCGCCCTGACTTCCAAGGCGAATTCGCTGATGCAATCGTCCCTCGACGAGCCGCTTCCGCTGGCTGATATTGCCGAAACCCTGGGCACCAGCCCCCGTACCCTGCAACAGCAATTCCGCCTGCGCCTGAATACCACGCCGCAGGATCACTACCTGCAATTGCGCCTGGCCGAAGCCCGCCGTCTGGTCACCGACACCGACTTACCGCTGATGGACGTGGCGCTTGCTACGGGGTTCGCCTCGCAGTCCAGCTTCGCCCGCGCCTTCCGCACCGCCCACGGCCTTTCGGCCCGCGACCTGAGGCAAGAGCGCACGCAGCCTACCCATCACTGACGGAATCCTCTTACAAAGGCCAGAAATATACCCCCGGATTGCCTACAACGCAGCGGGGGCAATCCCCCTAATACGGCATCGGATACGCGCGGTGCGTCTGGCCAATCTCGGCCACGACCTCATCCGACAACCGTTGGTCTTTTCCAGCCAGAATATGCTCTAACTGAGCCACGGTGGTCGCTCCAAAAATAGCGGACATCATGAACGGTCGCGTCTGACACCAGGCCAGCGCCATGTGAACCGGGTCCAGCCCATGCCGATCGGCGATCTCAAGATAGGCTGCAACTGCATCAAAGACCCGATTTGATTTCCTCCCGCCCATCTCGGCTACCAACGACATTCGCGAGCCTTCGGGAACTGCTCCACCCTGATATTTGCCGGTCAGGAAGCCCGCTCCCAGTGGAGAAAAGGCCATCAGCCCTACACCCTCGTGTACGCTGAGTTCCGCCATATCCGTATCGAAATGACGGCAAAGCAGTGAGTATTCGTTCTGCACTGAAGCCACCCGCGGCGCACCCATCTGCTCGGCAATCCGCAACCATTGCGCGGTGCCCCAGGCGCTTTCGTTCGACAGGCCAAAGGCGCGAATGTTACCCTTGTCGACCTGCGCCTGCAGCGCCGCGAGGCAATCCTGCATGTTGTCCAGAACGGCATTGGTATTGTGTCCCGATGGCGAATAGTTCCAGTTTTGCCGGAACATGTAACTGCCACGGTTCGGCCAGTGAAACTGGTAGAGGTCAATGCAATCCGTCTGCAAGCGCCGCAGTGAGCCTTCAATCGCCTCGGGAATGGTTTCACCCGAAATCCATGCACCATCGCGGGCATGAGCGAATCCAGCGCCCGAATGCTTGGTCGCCAGAACGTAGTCGCCCCGCCGCGACGGGTTGGCGCCGTTCCAATTGCCCAAGATCTCTTCGGTACGGCCCACGGTTTCTTTCGAGATTGGGTTGACCGGGTACATCTCTGCGGTGTCGACGAAATTGATTCCGGCTTCCAGCACCATGTCCATTTGCGTGTGGGCATCGGCCTCAGAGGTCTGCGTGCCAAAGGTCATCGTGCCAAGACAAAGGTCGGTCACCATAATGCCGGTGCGGCCCAACGGCTTCATTTCCATCTGTCGCTCTCCTGAGGTTCTTTTTTAGCCCGCGACTTATGCCTCGGCCTTTTTCTCCCACCGGCCCGATTCCTCGGACCAGTATTGCGCCGCGCAGCCCGCGCCAGTCAGGGCTTTCCATTGTCCCCGCGCTTGCTGAACGGCTTCGCCATCATTGCCGTCGAACAGGATACAGACCCGTTCCAACGCCGCCACTTCATCCGGATCCACCGGTGCCCCGTCCACGGCCATGACACAGGCCGGTTCATTGGCGGCCACGGGTCCGGTTGTCAGCAAAATGGGCTGCGCCGCGTCATGCGCGCCACCTTCGCGGCCATGTGGCAGGAACCCTTCGTCAGGTCCCAGCCACAGCTTTTCATCCAGCCAGTCCATCCGCGCGGGATCGGTGCCCCGCACGGCGATCTTCCACCCGGCCTGTCGCGCCTTATCCAACAGAACCGGCAAGGTGTGTTCCAGCGGTTGCCGGGTCAGGTGGTAGAAATATACGGCGCCCATAGGATTACTCGAAATTGTCCTGCACCAGTCTGCTCAGAGCGCGAACGCCCCAGCCAGTGGCCCCTTTGGGCGCATAAGAGGTCTCGGACGACACTGACGCCACACCCGCGATATCGAGGTGAATCCACGGCGTCTCCTCTTTCACGAACCGCTGCAGGAACTGCGCGGCGGTGATCGAGCCCGCCGGGCGACCGCCCACGTTCTTCATGTCCGCGATGCGCGATTTCAGTTGCTTGTCATAGGCCTCGCCCAGCGGCATACGCCATGCACCCTCGTCCTCGACCTTGGCCGATTTCAGGAAGGCATCGCAGAACGTGTCGTTGTTCGAGAAAACACCCGCATTCTCATGCCCCAGACCGATGATGATCGCACCGGTAAGCGTTGCCAGATCAATCATGCCCACGGGCTGGAACCGCTCCTGCGCGTACCACATCACGTCGCACAGAACCAAACGGCCCTCGGCATCCGTGTTGATGATCTCGACCGTGTCGCCCTTCATCGATTTGACCACGTCACCCGGACGGGTCGCGTTGCCTGAGGGCATGTTCTCGACCAGACCCACCAGCCCGACCACATTGGCCTTGGCCTTGCGCTTGGCCAGCGCGCGCATGGTGCCCGCGACGACACCCGCGCCACCCATGTCCATGGTCATGTCTTCCATACCGCTTGCGGGCTTGAGCGAGATACCACCGGTATCGAACACAACCCCCTTGCCGACCAAGGCCAGCGGTGCGTCGTCCTTATCGCCACCGTTCCACTGCATCACCACAACCTTCGAGGGGCTGACCGAGCCCTGCCCCACGCTCAGCAGCGTACGCATGCCAAGTTCGGCCAGTTTGTCCTCTTCCAGCACTTCAACTTCGAGCCCCAGCGCCTCCATCTCAGCAAGTCGGTCGGCGAATTCGGTGGTGGTCAGAATATTGGCGGGTTCGTTGGTCAGGTCGCGGGTCATACGCACACCGTCGGCCACAGCGTATTGCGGGGCAAAGGCGGCCTCGACCTCATCGGCCTTCTGGTGGCTGATTGTAACGGTTCCGACCTCGTCCTGTTCCTTGGTCTTGTGCGCGTCGAATTCATAGCTGCGCAGGGCGATGCCCATGGCGATGTCCTCGGTGCGCACCTGATTGCCCGCCATCACCAGCAGGGCTTTACCTCCCGCCAGCTTGGCCAGCGCGGCACCGGCCTTGCGCGCCTCGGCCGTGTCGGGACGGCGCGGCAGAACCACGATGTCCAGCGCCTCGGCCGCCATACCGCCGGGCCACGCCAGCGAGATCACATCACCCGATTTGACCTTTTCGAAGCGGGCGCTTTCGATCAGCCGAGCAACCGCACCGCGGGTCAGACGATTGGCGCGACGCACCGCAGGGCTCATTTTGCCCTCGGGCGATACGATCACAACCACACGCCCTTCCGCCTGTGCCATTATGTCCACGTCAAAGGTTTGAAACCGGATCGGTACAAGACTGCTCATTGCAAACTCCTCAAAATCTGTTCCCCAAGACCTAGCCCGCGCCGGGCGGCTTGACCAGATAGCAGTTTTCCCCGCGCACCAATTGCATTACAGTCCCCGAAAAATTCCGGCAGGATCGGGGGAGAACGAGTTGGCGAGACAGGGCAGGCATAAGCCGGTGCGCATCCGCGCAGGCGACGGTGAATCCGGCCCGATGATCGCCCGTTTCCCCAAGAATGCCCGCTGGGCGGAGGCACATTCGTGATCCTCGACCGCTATTTCGCCCGCCGGTTCATTCAAAGCTTTCTGGTCATCGGCGGCATTTTCCTGACCCTGCTGATTCTGATCGACCTGGTCGAACAGGCCCGCCGGTTCGACTCGGAAAACCTGTCCTTCGGCGCACTGTTGCACCTGACCTTGCTGAATACACCAGCGGCAATCAGCGAAATGCTTCCGTTGCTGGTGATCTTGTCTACCATCGCACTGTTTGTCGGGATGGCGCGCAGCTCGGAACTGGTGGTGACCCGCGCCATCGGGCGGTCGGGTATCCGGGCGCTGCTGGCGCCCGTGACACTGGCGCTGGTGATCGGTGCTCTTGCAGTCGCCTTGCTGAACCCGATTACCGCCGCCACGTCCGAGGAGTTTCGGCGCCTCTCCGACACCTATAAGAACAATGGCGACTCCGCCCTGTCCATCACCAGCGAAGGGCTTTGGCTGCGTCAGGGATCGGCAGATGGGCAATCAGTTATTCATGCCCGCGGCACCACGAATGCTGATACGCTGGAGCTGATCTGGGTAACAATCATCTCGTTTTCGCCGGATGGCAAACCGACGCAGCAGATCGTTGCCAATCGGGCGCGGCTGTCAAACGGTTCGTGGATTCTGTCCAACGCAAAAATCTGGTCTCTGGCCGATGACGTGAACCCCGAAGCCGTCGCCGAGGCGCACGCGCAGATCGAAATCCCGACCACCCTGACACGGCAACGCATTCTGGACACGCTGGGTCAGCAGGATTCGGTCTCGGTCTATGACCTGCCTCAACTGATCCGCGACCTCCGCGAAGCTGGGTTTTCCACCAAACAATATGAGGTCTGGCTGCAGGTACAGCTTGCGCGGCCCTTATTTCTGATGGCGATGGTAATGATCGGCGCGGCCTTCACCATGCGCCATGTGCGCTTTGGCGGCACTGGCATAGCGGTTCTGTCCGCCGTTCTACTGGGCTTTGCCATCTACTTCGTTCGCAACTTTGCCCAAATACTCGGGGAAAACGGTCAATTGCCAATCGTCGTCGCGGCCTGGGCTCCGCCCTTTGCAGCCATTCTTCTGTCCCTCGGCCTTCTGCTTCATGCGGAGGACGGCTGATGCGGATCATATCCCATCTTCTGCTGTCAGGCGCCGTTGCGCTGGCACTGCCAACCGGTGCCGTGGGCCAAACCCAACCTACTCCCGGTCCGGCGCAGGATGTCCAACAGGAAGACCAGCCCGCCCTGCTGGTCGCGGACGAGATTTTCATCACGCCCGAACGCGTGCTGGTGGCCGAAGGCAATGTCGAGGCCTTTCAGGGCGATGTCAAAATCACTGCCGACCGCATCACTTATGACCGCGAGACCGGTGCGCTGTCGCTGGAGGGTCCGATCCGGATCGATGAGGCCGGCGCGACGACGATCCTGGCAGATTCGGCGGAACTGGATGACAGTATTCAGAACGGCCTGCTGATCGGTGCCCGGATGGTGTTTGACCAGCAGGTTCAAATCGCCTCGGTTCAGGCCACCCGCGCGGCGGGCAGATACACGCAGTTCAGCAAGGTCTCTGCCACCTCGTGCCACGTCTGCGCCAATGGCAAACCACCGATCTGGCAGATTCGCGCGCGAAAGGTCACGCACGATCAACTGGAGCGTCAGCTCTATTTTGAAGGGGCGCAGCTGCGGGTGCTGGACGTGCCTGTGTTCTATTTCCCCTATTTGCGGCTGCCGGACCCGACCCTGGAACGCGCAACCGGATTTCTGGTGCCATCGGTCCGGACAACGTCACAACTGGGAACCGGCGTGCAGGTGCCCTATTTCATCAAGCTGGGGGATCACAAGGACCTGACGCTGACCCCCTATGTCTCGTCCAAGACCAAAACGCTTGGACTGCGCTATCGGCAGGCGTTCAAGAACGGTCGCATCCAGCTTGAGGGCGCATATACCCGCGACGACCTGCAACAGGGCGAGGATCGGGGATACCTGTTTGCCAATGGCTGGTTCAACCTGAACGACGGATACCGATTCCTGTTCAACGTCAGAACCACGTCCGACGACGCCTATCTGGCTGACTACGGCCTGCCTGATCTCGACCGGCTGCGAAGCGAGGTCGCCCTTGAGCGGATCAGGCGCGACACCGCCTTCCGCACCAGTTTTATCCACTACAAAACCCTGCGCGACAGCGAAAACCAGGATGAAATCCCGTCCCGGATCTTCGACCTGTACCATCAGAAACGCATGTTCCCCAAGACTCTGGGCGGCGAGGTCCGGCTGAGCTTCATCACGCACGCGCATGAGCGTACCAGCGATGAAGACGTCCTCGGCCGCGATATCGCCCGCGCCACCTTTGATGCGGAATGGCTGCGCAACTGGACCTACGCGTCAGGTCTGCGGGCTGAGGCGCGTGTGGGCACGTCAGTTGATACGTTCAACATACGCCACGACAGCGATTTCCCAGATCAGGTGACCCGGGCCACGCCCCGTGCGGCCCTGACGCTGCGCTATCCGATGCGAAAACGGGAAACGTCCGGAGCGACCCAGATTCTTGAACCGATTGCGCAGGTTGGCTGGACCCATGTGACCGACGACGATGTCCCCAACGACGAAAGCACCTTTCAGGAATTCGATCAGGGTAACCTGTTGTCATTGTCCCGATTTCCGGCACCGGACCAGCGCGAAGACGGCTTGACCGGCGTCATTGGCGTCAACTGGTCGCGCTATTCTGCCGGCAACTGGCGGGCTTTGGCCACGATCGGCCAGGTGTTTCGCGCCGATGCGGACCCAAATTTCAACCTGACCTCCGGTTTGCAGGGCACGAGCTCGGATCTGTTGCTGGCCGGTCAGATTCAGACCCCAAATGGCTGGTCTCTGGCCGGACGCGGCCTTCTGAACGGGGATTTAAGCTTTGCCAAGGCCGAACTTCGTGCCGCATGGCAGCAATCAGAAATGGGCGTCACCGGCAGTTATGTCTGGCAAGAGCCCGATCCGGCGGAAAACGTGGATGACGAGATTTCCGAGGTCTGGTTGACCGGACGTTACCGTGTGGATCAGAACTGGAACACAACCGCCCTGGCACGCTATGACCTGAGCGAATCCGAACCGATCCGTTATGGGTTGGGGGTCACGTATCAGAATGAATGTGTGCAGGTTAACATGAACGTCAGCAGGCGCTATACCTCGTCATCAAGTATTGAGCCTTCGACAGAATTCGGCTTTACCGTAGCCCTGACGGGTTATTCCGTTAACAGTGGCGGCCAACAGTACAAGAGAAGATGCAGTTGATTTCAGGTTTCACCAGTTTCCTTCGCTCCGGTTGGCTAAAACCGGTCACCCCTTTGCTGGTCGGGGCAATGCTGGCTTTGACGTCGCCTCAGGCCGATGCGCAAAGCCTGTTTTCGCCGGCGATCAAGGTCAACCAGGATATCATCACGTGGTACGAGCTGGACCAGCGGCAACAGTTCCTGACCGCTCTGGGTGCACCCGGCGCGTCTGAGGACGCAGTGCGCAAGACTTTGATAGACGAGCGGCTGCGCAAACAGGTCATGCGCGACGCCGGAGTTCAGGCCGCGCCCGAAGACATTCAAGTCGGCATCGACGAATTTGCCGCGCGAGGACAGTTGTCGACCGATCAGTTCCTGCAATTGCTGGCCGATCAGGGCGTCGATCGTGAAACAGTTCGTGATTTCGTCGCCGATCAAATTACCTGGCGCGACTATGTCAGCGCGCGTTTCCTGTCGCAGGCGCGCCCGACCGATGACGAGATCAACCGCGCGCTGGGACAAACCGACAGCGGCGGCCTGCAGGTCCTGTTGTCAGAAATCATCATCCCGGTGAACCAACAGACCGTGGCACAGGCCGAGTTGCTGGCCGAGGAGATTTCCCAGTTGGAAGGCTTTGATGCTTTTTCAGCTGCAGCGACTCAATATTCGGCCGCTGCCACGCGCGATAATGGCGGACGGTTGGACTGGCTGAACCTCTCGAGCCTGCCACCGGCGCTGCAACCGGTGATCATCGGGCTGAAAAACGGCGATATCACCCAACCACTGACCCTGCCCAATGCCATCGCTCTGTTCCAGATGCGCGGCCTGCGCGAGGTTGCGACAGGCACCACCCGCTATTCCGAAATTGATTATGCAGTCTACAACATGCCCGGTGGCCGCAGTGCCGACACCTTGGCCAAGGCGGCCCGGCTGAGGGAAGAGATCGACAATTGCGATGACCTCTACGGCATTGCCAAGGATCAGCCCGCCGAAGTGCTGCAGCGTATTCAGGCCAGCCCTGGCGAGATCCCCCGCGATGTGGCGCTGGAGCTTGCCAAGCTGGATCTGAACGAAGTCTCCACAACGCTGACCCGAAACAACGGCCAGACATTGATGTTCCTGATGCTCTGCACCCGTACCCGCGACCTGGGCGAAGAGACGACGCGCACAGACGTGGCAAACGCGCTTACCCAACAACGGCTCGAGGCCTTTGCGAACAGCCTGCTGGCGCAGCTTCGCGCCGAAGCAACCATAATCGAACAATGACAACCCCGATCGCGCTCAGCTGCGGAGACCCGGCCGGTATAGGTCCGGAAATCGCAGCCAAAGCCTGGTCGGAACTGCGCGACACCTGCCCGTTTTTCTATATCGGTGACGCCACCCATTTGCCGTCCGACACACCGGTTGCGCGCATCACGCACCCTTCCGAGGCGGCGAATATCTGCGCCAACGCCCTGCCGGCTCTGCATCTGGAGTTTCCTGCCCCCAACGTTCCGGGTCAGCCGGACCCGGCCAACGCGCCCTACGTCATCGACGCTATTGAACAGGGTGTCTCGCTGGTACGATCCGGTGCGGCCTCGGCGCTATGCACTGCGCCCATCCACAAGAAGGCCCTGATCGACGGGGCGGGGTTTGGCTATCCCGGCCATACAGAGTTTCTGGCCGCCCTCGCGGATCGTAAACACGTGGTGATGATGTTGGCCAGCGACCAATTGCGCGTGGTGCCCGCAACCATTCATATCCCTCTTTCGCAAGTACCCTCGGCCCTGACACCGGATCTGCTGTACGAAACCATCTCCATCACTGCCGACGGCCTGCGCCGCCAGTTCGGTATCTCACATCCCCGCATCGCCGTTGCGGGACTGAACCCTCATGCGGGCGAAGGCGGCAAGATGGGCCGGGAAGAGCTGGACTGGATCACCCCGCTGATTGAAACACTGACCACCGACGGCTACACGGTCACCGGCCCGCACCCCGCGGATACGATGTTCCACGCCGCCGCTCGCGCGACTTATGACGCGGCGATCGCGATGTATCACGATCAGGCGCTGATCCCGATCAAGACGCTGGATTTTGATCGCGGCGTGAACGTGACGCTGGGCCTGCCCTTCATTCGCACCTCACCCGACCACGGCACCGCGCTTGATATCGCGGGAAAAGGCGTCGCCACACCCACCAGCCTGATTGAGGCCCTGAAACTCGCGCAACGCATGGCACAAAGCTCTTGATCCTTCACTTGGCTCCAAATATCCCCGCCAGAGTCAAAAAATCTCTGGCGCATTACCCGAAACCCGCGCCACGGTAACCGGATCATGAGCGCAATAGACAACCTCCCCCCTCTGCGCGAGGTCATCGCAGCACACCAGCTCTCGGCCCGCAAGTCGCTGGGCCAGAACTTCCTGCTGGACCTGAACCTGACCGCCAAGATCGCGCGTCAGGCCGGAGACCTGACGAGCTGCGACGTGCTGGAAATCGGCCCCGGTCCCGGAGGTTTGACCCGCGGGCTGCTATCCGAAGGCGCGCGCAAAGTCGTGGCGGTCGAAAAAGACACCCGCTGCATCGCCGCCTTGAACGACATCGCCGCCGCCAATCCCGGTCGGCTCAAGGTGATCAATGGTGACGCATTGGAAATCGACCCGCTGGCGCACCTGACCCCGCCGATACGAATAGCGGCCAATCTGCCCTATAATGTTGGCACCGAGTTGCTGGTCCGCTGGCTGACCCCACCCGAATGGCCGCCCTTCTGGCAGAGCCTCACCCTGATGTTCCAGCGCGAGGTCGCCGAGCGTATCGTCGCCCAGCCCGGCAGCAAGGCCTATGGCCGCCTCGCCATCCTCGCCCAATGGCGGGCCGAGGCGCGTATCGCCATGTCCCTGCCCCCCGGTGCCTTCACCCCGCCGCCAAAAGTGTCGAGCGCGGTGGTGCACCTGACTGCTCTGCCCGAGCCCCGCTATCCTGCCGACGCCGCGACCCTGTCACGCGTCGTCGCGGCAGCCTTCAACCAGCGCCGTAAGATGCTGCGCGCCTCATTGAAAGGCGTCGCCTCGGATATTGAAGATCGTCTTTTGGCGGCTGGTATCCAGCCCACGGAACGGGCCGAGCAAGTACCGCTTGAGGCATTCTGCGCGCTCGCCCGCGAAATGAAAAAAGGCTGAGTACAAATGAAAAAGCCCCGGAAATCCCGGGGCTTCTGCAATTTCCGTACCAGCGCTTACTCGGCTGCTTCCGGCGCGTCCCCATCCGTCTTGGGCGCATCCTCGGCAGGTGGTGCTTTGGGTTTACGAGCCCGGGGCTTACGGGCAGGTTTTTCCTTCTTCTCCGGCGCCGGGGCCGACTCGGACCCCTTGTTTTCCGGCGTCTCGACCAAACCGCTTTCGGGTGCGGCCTCAGGCGCGCCGAAATCCATCACGTCGGGCTGCGGCGCATCGGCCGGGTCGGCCTGGCGGGCCGCTTCGCGTTCCTGGCGTTCGGCGCGTTCGCGGTCACGCTCGGCCTGCCGCTCGCGATTCTGGCGCTCCTGCTCCTCGCGACGCGCTTCCATCTCGCGCTGCGCTTCACTCAGAAGGCGCAGGTAATGCTCTGCGTGCTGTTGAAAGTTTTCGGCAGCCACACGGTCATTCGACAGCTGTGCATCGCGCGCCAACTGATTGTATTTATCAATGATTTGCTGGGGCGTACCGCGCACCTTGCCTTCAGGACCCGAGCTGTCAAAAACCCGGTTAACAACGTTGCCGCCAGAAGGACGATTGCGGTTATTCTTGGCCCGCGAGCGGGATTTGGAAGATCTCATCTTACTTTACGTCAGCCTTGTCATTCGGTGCCGATGAAGTCGCGTCCTGCACTGCTCAATGGCTTTAGCCGTCACGCGATGTCGACTTTTTTGGGCTTGGCGTCAGGGGCCCGCTGAAACAGCGTCAACCTCTCCGACTATCTCTGAGTAAGCATGTCCAGCGCGCGCAGACAAGAGGTTTGTCCAAAAATTTGCAGCTTTTTTACATTAATCGGCGTTTTTCAGCCTCACCTCACACCGTATTTACGGCAATCTGGCCAGAACTACACGATCACGGCCATCCAGATCGGGAATGATACGCGTTTCGGCCAATCCCGCCGCCTGAAACAAGGATGCGACGCTTTGACCCTGTGTCGGGCCAATTTCTACCAGAATCCGCCCACCCGACATCAGGAAATCCGGCGCTGCGGCCGCAATATAGCGGTACGCGCCAAGCCCGTCGCCCTCATCCGTCAGGGCCATCCGGGGCTCATGCTCACGCACTTCGGGCGACAGGTCGTCCATTTCGGAAAGCGAAATATACGGCGGATTTGAAACAATCAGGTCGAATTCGCCTTCAATGTTCTCAAACCAGTCCGAGCGCAATATCTCAACGCGTCCCTGCACCTGATGCTGTACCGCGTTGGCGCTGGCTTGCAAACAGGCGGATTCGCTCAAATCCGCACCGATCCCACTGGCGCTGGTGCGCTCGGCCAGCAGCGTGATCAGGATGCAGCCGGAGCCAGTGCCCAGGTCCAGCACATGATCGAACGGTTCGCTTAGCGCCGCCTCGATCAGGGTCTCGGTTTCGGGCCGCGGATCCAGCACGTCACGGCTGACACGAAACTGGCGACCATAGAATTCACGCTCACCCAACAGATGCGACACCGGCACCCGAATAGCCCGCAGCGAGATCAACTGGTCATAGCGTTCGGCAATTTCGGGCGAGAGTTCCTCGGGCGCGATCAGCGTGACACGGCTGGCCTCGATCCGTGCGGCATGGGCCAGCAATACCCGTGCGTCCCGCGCCGGATCGGCCACCCCTGCGGCACGCAGGCGCGCGGTGGCGACGACCATTGCCTGCGCTGCTGTCAAAGCCGCGATCATTGCGCCATCTCCGCCAGCAAACGCGCCTGATCGTCGGCGGTCAGCGCGTCGATTACCTCGTCCAGATCGCCCTGCATGACCTGATCCAGCTTATACAGCGTCAGATTAATGCGGTGATCTGTCATACGGCCCTGCGGGAAGTTATAGGTTCTGATCCGTTCGGACCGGTCGCCCGAACCTACCTGACTGGCACGATCCGCAGAGCGTTCGCTGTCGATGCGTTGCCGCTCCAGATCATACAGGCGCGTTTTCAGCACCTGCATCGCGATCTCGCGGTTGCGATGCTGAGACTTCTCGGAACTGGTCACCACCAGACCGGTCGGTAGGTGCGTGATCCGCACAGCCGAATCTGTGGTGTTCACGTGCTGCCCGCCCGCGCCGGAACTACGCATGGTGTCGATGCGAATGTCATTGGCATCAATCTGGATGTCCACATCCTCGGCCTCGGGCAGAACCGCCACGGTGGCGGCCGATGTATGGATGCGCCCGCCGCTTTCGGTTTCCGGGACGCGCTGCACCCGGTGTACTCCGGATTCGTATTTCAACCGGGCAAAGACATTGTCGCCCTTGATATGGGCCACCACTTCTTTGATCCCGCCCAAGTCCGACGCCTGTTCCTCGATAATCTCGAACTGCCATCCGCGTGCTTCGGCATAGCGCTGATACATGCGCAGCAAATCACCCGCGAACAGCGCGGCCTCATCCCCGCCGGTGCCTGGACGGATTTCCAGCATCGCGGGTCGCGCATCGGCCTCATCCCGGGGCAGCAGTGCCAGTTGCAGAGCATGTTCCGCCTGGGGGATGCGGGCCTGAAGGTCGGGGATTTCCTCCTCGGCCAGTTCTTTCATGTCGGGGTCGGCCAGCATCACCTCGGCCTCGGCCAGATCGGCGACCAGCTGCCGCCAGGCCATGATCTGATCAACTACCGGCTTGAGGTCCGAGTATTCCTTGGCCAAAGCCGCAATATCGCCGCCCGAGGCGCCGTCTGCCATGGCCGCTTCGAGGTACTGGAATCGCTGGGTTATCTGTTCAAGGCGTTCTTCGGGGATCATTCGCGCGGTGTCTATCAATCCGAAGCTTTGGTCAAGTGCCGTCCCTGTGCTAAGCTGACGCGTATGACACGTTTGGCGCTTGTATTCCTGCTGTGCGCGACCCCTGCCATGGCCGATGTTGTCGGCCCCAAAGGCAAGGTACAAGACTGTTATTGCACCGATAAATCGGGATCGCGCATCGAGTTGGGCGAGATGATCTGCCTGCAGGTCGATGGACGCATGTTCACCGCCCAGTGCCAGATGTCGCTGAATGTGCCGATGTGGCGCGAGGTGTCCGAGGGATGCCTGTCTTCAAATTTACAAACTGACAGGCCTACCCCGGACGCGCCCAATAATCCTGCTAGCGCCCTATAGGTGTTAAAAGTCTTCCCAGTTGCTTAAATTCTGCCGCTTGCGCTGCCGAAGGATCGTGATTTCGGACAATCCCGTAAGAAAATAACCGAATGCAGCGGACATCAGAACGAACATCGCCAGCAAGCACATGGGAACATCGGTCACCAAGAACATTGCCAGCCCCCAAACACCACCAAGGATCAGTGGATCATAGGCAAATCGAGATACTGTCGTTCGGTAATACTGAGGTCGTGGCTCGAACCCGATTTTCCTGAGAATACGGGTAATCGGCGGCGTCACACCCCTTTCCTGTAGTCCCGCACTCTCCAGCTCAGCAGTTGCGCGTTGATACTTTCTTTCATAGTCACTCATACTACCCATATGGGAATAAATTACGTGAATTCAACCTATTGAAGAACCGCCAGCCACCCATCGACCCGGGTTTTGTTCACGCCAAAATCCTTCCGGCCGAACCTCAGGCGGGCGTGGATTCGAAGTGTATCCCCGTCCTGCTGAACGGTTGTGTAATCGGGAAAACCGATCACCTTGGTGCGGGTGACATAGGTGACCATCCCCTCATCCACCGACCCGGCAAGTACGGTGGTGCGCGGCGCGCGCCTTGCAATCGAGTCCAGCCGGGCCAAGCCATCCGGCCCGGTCTCAATCACCCGAAAGACGCCGCCTTGCATGTCGAGATCGGCCTCGACAACGGGTGCAACATGCCAAATCCCGGGATCGGCTGGGGCCAAACGAATATAGGCACCCACTAGCACCACCAGACCAACGATCAGCCAAAACACCGTTTTCTTCATCCCGAAACCGTTCTTTTGACAAGCATTATTCGCAAAGGCACGTCGGACAAGGTACCGATCCCCCTACCGTTGCGTCACGCCGGGAAGAATGCACAGCATCTCGAACAGCAGGTTCGCGGCCGTCAGCGCCGTGTTGCCAGTGGGGTCATAGGGCGGAGAAACCTCGACCAGATCGCAGCCCACCACATTCATGCCGGCCATCGCGTGGATCAGTTGCAGCGCCTGCGGTGTGGTCAGGCCGCCGATCTCGGGTGTGCCGGTGCCGGGTGCAAAGGACGGGTCGAGGCTGTCGATGTCATAGGAAATATAGGTCAGGTGATCCCCGACCGTTTTACGGATTTGTGAACCAATCTCGGTCAGGTTCTGCTGCCACAGCTCCCACGCCGGGAACTGGCGGAAGCCCCAGCCCTTGGCCTCGGTGAAATCGCTGGCAGCATAGCCCGAGCCGCGAATGCCGATCTGGAAGGTTTTGTCGGGGACGATCAACCCTTCCTCACAGGCGCGGCGAAACACTGTGCCGTGGGTTTCCTTTTCTCCGAACATCTCGTCATTCACGTCTGCATGGGCGTCCACATGCACCAGCGCCACCGGGCCGTGTTTGGCCGCAATCGCCCGCAGGATCGGCAGGGTGATCGAGTGGTCCCCTCCCATCGCAACAGGTGTCACGCCCTGCGCCAGAATGGCGTCATAGCTTTCCTTGATGATCTTGAGGCTATCGGCCAGCGAAAACGTATTGATCGCCAGATCGCCGATATCCGCGATTTGCAGGCTGTCGAACGGAGCCGCGGAGTTGGCCATGTTATAAGGCCGGATCATCGCGCTTTCACTGCGGATCTGTTTGGGTCCGAACCGTGTGCCCGACCGCCACGAAGTGCCGATATCCATCGGAATGCCCAGAACGGCCACATCCAGCCCGGCCAGCGTATCCGCCTGTGGCAGGCGCATGAATGTGTTCGGCCCGGAAAACCGCGCCAGATCATTGCCGCTGATGGGTTGGTTAAACTCTGTCATGCCCGTATGTCTCCCGTCCGGCCTTTTGGTTAACCTGATAGCGGAAAGTTGGCTAACCAATGGTTAAGGCCGCAGCTTGTTCCACCCCAACAGGCAAATAATCTGCGTCGCTACATGGGCCCCCGCAATCGCCGTCGCGCCGGATGTGTCATAGGGCGGAGACACCTCGACCACGTCGCCGCCCTTTATGTTGATCCCGGCGATATCACGCAGGATGATCTGCGCCTGAATGGAACTCAGCCCGCCCCAGACCGGCGTGCCGGTGCCCGGGGCAAAGGCCGGGTCCAGGCCGTCGATGTCAAAGCTCAGGTAGACTGGGCTGTCGCCCAGAATGCCTTTGATCTTTTGCGCCACGGCGGCGGGGCCGGATTCGTAGACCTCGCGCGCGTCGATGATGTTGACGCCCAGCGTGTCCTCATTTGTGGTGCGGATACCGACCTGAACCGAGCGTTTCGGGTCCACGATCCCCGACTTAACCGCCTTGTAGAACATGGTTCCGTGATCCACGCGGGTCATGTCGTCATCGGCCCAGGTATCCGTATGCGCATCGAATTGCAGCAGAGACATGGGGCCGTATTTCTCGGCATAGGCTTTCAGGATCGGGAAGCTGATATAGTGATCCCCACCCAGTGAAACCGAGGCCACGTCGGCCTCCAGAATGGTTCGGATGTGATCGGTCAGAGTATCCGGAAAAGCCGGGATATTGGCGTAGTCATAGGCCACATCCCCATAGTCCACGATAGCCAACTCGCTGAGCGCATCAAATGGCCAGCCATAGGGCGCATCCGGTGATTGCAGCGCGCTGGCCTCTCGGATGGCCCGGGGCCCCAGCCGGGTGCCGGGGCGGTTGGTCACCGCCTGGTCGAACGGAACACCGGTCACGGCAATATCGACACCCTTCAGATCCTTGGTGTAAAGCCGCCGCAGAAACGAGGTAGCGCCGCCAAAGGTGTTCTCGAATGACAACCCTTTGAGGTCCGGGTTGGTGAACGCCTCATCCACCTGATTTTTTGCGTCTTCCAGTGCCATGTCTTTCCCCTATCAACCCAGCGGCTGCGCCTTTTCCACGATCCGTGCAAAGAACGAAGCTCCCACCGGCGCGATCTCGTCGTTGAAATTGTATTTCGGATGGTGCAGACCAGCTCCCTCGCCCTGCCCAAGGAACAGATAGGCGCCCGGTCTAGCTTGCAGCATGTACGAGAAATCCTCGGCCCCCATCTCGCGACCCGCATTGGCAGTCACGCGGTCAGCGCCTGAGATTTCGCGGGCCACGCCAGCGGCGAAACCTGCCTTTTCAACGTCGTTGATCGTGGCTGGGTAATTCACCTCATAGTCAAACCGGGCCTCAACCCCGTAAGAGGCCGCCTGCCCCTGCACGATCTGCTCCATCCGTTCCATTACCATTTTCTGAACGGCCGGATCAAAGGTACGCACGGTACCGTTGATGTAGGCCGTATCCGGAATCACGTTATTAACTGTACCGGTGTGGATTTGCGTGACCGAGACGACCAGATCATCCAAAGCATAGTGGTTTCGGCTGACAATGGTCTGGATCGCCTGCGCGATACCACAGGCGGCCATCACAGGATCGCGTGTCTCATGCGGCATAGCCCCGTGCCCACCAACCCCCTGAATATAAACGTGAAACGTGTCCACCGCTGCCATAATTGGACCCGGTGTCGTGTGAAAATCTCCCACAGGAATCCCCGGCGCATTGTGCAGCGCATAGATCTCAGAAATGTCGAACCGGTCCATGATCCCCTCTTCGACCATTACACCGGCACCGCCGCCATCTTCTTCGGCAGGTTGAAAAATCAACGCGACGCGGCCCGCAAAGTTCCGTGTCTCAGCCAGATAACGTGCGGCCCCCAGCAACATCGCGGTGTGCCCGTCGTGGCCGCAGGCGTGCATCTTGCCGGGCTTCTTCGAGGCATATTCGACACCGGTCTCCTCGGGGATCGGCAACGCATCCATATCGGCACGCAAGCCGATGGTCGGGCCTTCGGCCTGCCCGTTGATGATTGCCACAATACCGGTTTTGGCGATCCCATCGTGCATTTCATCCACGCCAAATTCACGCAAGCGCTCTGCGACAAAGGCTGCCGTCTCATGACATTCAAACTCCAGTTCGGGGATGGAATGCAGGTGCTGCCGCCACGCGGCCATATCGGCAGAGAAATCGGCAATTCGGTTGACGACGGGCATCTGGGGTGGACTCCTGATCCTGACTGCGGAATGGATGCATCTGACACCGGAAAGAAAGGGTTCGCAATGGCCGAAAATCCTCTGATCCATGACAGCGATGCGGGTATCGAGCGTTTGCTGGAAATCATGCGCCGCCTGCGCGACCCAGAAAACGGCTGCCCGTGGGACATCGAACAGGACTTCTCGACCATCGCGCCCTACACGATCGAAGAGGCTTATGAGGTCGCGGACGCTATCGAACGAAACGCCTATGACGAGTTGAAGGGAGAGTTGGGCGATCTGCTGTTCCAATCCGTCTTCCACGCGCAAATGGCTGAAGAAGCAGGGCATTTCAGCTTTCAGGACGTGGTACGCACGATGTCGGACAAGATGGTTGCCCGCCACCCGCATGTCTTCGGCGACGAATCCCGTGACAAATCCGCCGAACAGCAGACCGTGGATTGGGAAACCATCAAAGCCGCCGAGCGCGCAGGCAAAGAGCAGAAAGGCGCACTGGACGGGGTGGCCGCAAACCTGCCCGCCCTTTTGCGCGCCCACAAACTGCAGAAACGTGCGGCCCGCGTCGGATTCGACTGGCCCGATGCCAGCCATGTGCTGGCCAAGATCACCGAAGAGGCCGCCGAATTGGAAGAGGCGCGCAACAGTATGGACCAGGACGCGCTCGAGGACGAGTTCGGTGATCTTCTCTTTGTGATGGTCAATTTGGGTAGGCATCTGGGGATCGAGCCCGAGGCCGCCCTGCGCCGCACCAACGCCAAGTTCACGCGACGGTTCGAACAGGTCGAGACACGTTTGGCTGCACGGGGAAAAACCCCGTCTCAAAGCGATTTAGCCGAGATGGACGCGCTCTGGGACGAGGTGAAAACCGAAGAGCATCGCGCCAACGGCAAACTCCCGCCTGTGGACGCCACGACCGGGGCTTGAAACCGCTGGACAAGCGCGGTGACACTTGCGAGTGTCCGCGCTTCAATACCCCGGAGGCAGAGCATGGCAGCCCGCAAAATCATCATCGACACCGACCCCGGACAGGACGACGCCGTCGCCATTCTGTTGGCGCTGGCCAGCCCGGATGAGATTGATGTTCTGGGCATCACGGCTGTGGCCGGAAACGTGCCGCTGGAGCTGACCGCAAAGAACGCGCGGATCGTCTGTGAACTTGCCGGGCGCACGGATATCCCTGTTTACGCCGGGTGTGATCGCCCTTTGAATCGGCCTTTGGTGACAGCCGAGCATGTGCACGGCAAGACCGGGCTGGACGGCCCTGTGCTGCCCGACCCCGAGATGCCACTGACCGATGGGCACGCGGTCGACTTTATCATCGACACCCTGCGCGCGCATGAACCCGGGACGATAACGCTCTGTCCGCTTGGGCCGCTGACCAACATTGCCACCGCTTTCCAGAAAGCGCCCGACATCATCGATCGCGTTCAGGAAATCGTGTTGATGGGTGGGGCGTATTTTCAGGTCGGCAATATCACTCCCACCGCCGAGTTCAACATTTACGTTGATCCGGAAGCTGCTGAAATTGTGTTTAAATCCGGCGTTCATATCGTGGTGATGCCGTTGGATGTCACGCATGATGCCCTGGTCACCAAACACCGCAACGAAGCCTTCCGCGCACTGGACTCAAAAGTCGGCCATGCGGTTGCCGAGATGACAGATTTCTTCGAACGGTTCGATAAGGAAAAATACGGCTCTGAGGGCGCGCCGTTGCACGATCCCTGCGTGACTGCCTATCTGATCCGACCCGAGCTCTTCTCGGGTCGCCACATCAACGTTCAGATCGAAACGCAATCCGATCTCACACTTGGGATGACCGTCGCGGACTGGTGGCGTGTCACGGATCATCCGCCCAACGCCATGTTCATGGGCGAAATCGACGCCGACGGATTCTTTGACCTGCTAACAGAAAGGCTGGCCCGCCTATGAGCGCCGCACTGAAACTCGCCCGCCCCGAAGATCTGGATCGCCTGATGGGGCTGGTCGCGGCCTTTCACACCGAGGCCGGAATTGAGCAGGACGCCGACCAACGCCGCGAGGCATTGGCCCCTCTGCTTGAGGGTATCCCCCACGGCTGCATCTACCTGATCGGACCCGGCCGCGCACCGCTGGGCTATATCGTCCTGACCTTCGGTTGGTCGGTTGAATTCGGCGGCATGGACGGGTTTGTCGACGAGATATACATCCGCCCCGCTGTTCGCGGACGCGGGATCGCGAGCGAAGTTCTGCTGGACCTGCCCAAAGCCTTGGCCGGGGCTGGCCTTACCGCGCTGCATCTGGAAGTCGACCGTACCAACGAAGCCACTCAGAACCTGTATCTGCGCACCGGCTTCAGACCGCGTGAGCGTTACATGCTGATGACCAGAAAGCTCTGACGAACGTCCCCATCACGATCGCAAATATCCATGATTGGCTCAATAGCGCCTAGCGGGACTCGCCGCGGAAGATATATGTGGGTGTGTCCATTTTCTGAACCGGATCATTTGCAGACACCGGATCGCCGGTAATCGGGTAAGTGTCCGGCCCTGCGCAAGCCGCCAAGAATACAGTGCCGATCACTGAGGCTACGAGAAGGAATTTCGAACCAGTCATGGTGTTCTCCTTTCTGTTCTGCCGGCAGAATATGTCAGCTCAATTTGATACAAATAGGAAAAAGTTCACACATAACCTGATTTATGTCGGTAAAAAGTCCGTTTTCGGAAAAAGTAACCGCCTTTTGAGGACGTTACGCAATCAAGTTTTTCTAGTTTTTTTGGGCGCGAGCCACTCTCAACCAAGCCTGTCGGCCAGATCTGCAAAATCTTTGGCGACAATATCCCAATTCCCTTCGGCCTGCAGGTCATGGGATTGGGAGGGTCCGTGCTCGGTCGGGCGGGCCACAAAAGCGGTTTTCAAACCGGCCTGCCGGGCCGCGTACAGGTCATCGTTATGCGCGGCGACCATCATGACCTGATCGGGGCTCAGACGCAGCGCTGCACAACTCGCCTGATACACTTGTGGTTTGGGTTTGTAATCCCGCGCAATCTCGGCCCCAAGAATACAGTCCCAAGGCAGTCCGCCATACTTCGCAAGTCGGGTCATCAACGCAATGGAGCCATTGGAACAGGGTGCGACGATCCGATTGCGTTTCAGCGCTAGCAGACCGGCGACCACATCGGGCCAAGGGTCCAGTCTTTCCCATGCTGCCGTCAGATCGGCGGGGTTCGGGACGGTAACACCAAATCGGGTTGCGACGAGTTCCAGGTTTTCGCGGTGCAGATCGTCCAGGGGCACATAGCCCCTGCCCCCTTCACGGATGGCTGCCATGGAGGGATCGTATTCCGCCCGCCACGCATCGGCGAATTCCAGAGCGTCCAGTTCCGGCAAAACCGTAGCCACTTCGCGCGCTATGGAACTACGCCAGTCAACGCAGGTGCCAAATACGTCAAAGATCAACGCTTCTACCATGACCTGGTCCCCGTCCTGACAAGCCCTGCCCGGATTCAGGCAGGGCTGTGTTCGCCGGATTACCGCTTAAGGATCGAGGCTCCGGCATATTCAGCAACCTCGCCCAGCGATTCCTCGATGCGGATCAGTTGGTTGTATTTCGCCAACCGGTCCGACCGCGCCAGCGAGCCGGTTTTGATCTGACCGCAATTGGTCGCCACCGCCAGATCGGCAATGGTGGCATCCTCGGTCTCGCCCGAGCGGTGCGACATCACGTTGGTATAACGGGCACGGTGGGCCATATCGACGGCGCGCAGGGTCTCGGTCAGCGAACCGATCTGGTTCACCTTGACCAGCATCGAATTCGCGCAGCCACGCTCGATCCCCTCTGCCAGACGCTCGGGGTTGGTCACGAACAGATCGTCGCCCACCAACTGCACCTTGTCGCCGATCATATCGGTCAAGGCCTTCCAGCCGTCCCAGTCATCCTCGGACATGCCGTCTTCGATCGAGATGATCGGATAGTCATTGACCAGCGCCGCCAGGTATGCCGCATTCTCTTCCGAGCTCAGAGAGATCCCCTCGCCCGCCAGCACGTACTTGCCGTCCTTGAAGTATTCGGTCGCGGCGCAATCCAGCGCCAGATGTATCTCCTCACCCGGCTTGTAGCCTGCCTTTTCGATGGACTTCAGAATGAAATCCAACGCTTCGCGGGTGCTGGCGATGTTCGGGGCAAAACCGCCTTCGTCACCGACGCCGGTGGCCAGACCAGCGGCCGAGAGTTCCTTTTTCAGAGTGTGGAAGACTTCCGAACCCATGCGCACCGCCTCGCGGATATTGGCGGCCGAGGTCGGCATGATCATGAATTCCTGAATGTCGATCGGGTTGTCCGCATGCTCGCCGCCATTGATGATGTTCATCATCGGCACAGGCAGAACGCGGGCCGAGGTGCCGCCGACATAGCGATACAAAGGCTGCGTGGTGAAATCCGCCGCCGCCTTGGCGGTTGCCAGCGAGACACCCAAAATGGCGTTGGCACCCAGTCGGCCCTTGTTCTCGGTCCCGTCCAGTTCGATCATCGCCTCGTCGATAGCAACCTGTTCGGTCGCGTCGAAGCCCACCAGTTCTTCGGCGATCTCGCCGTTCACGGCGGCGACAGCTTCCAGCACGCCCTTGCCCATGTAGCGGGCCTTGTCACCGTCACGCTTTTCCACCGCCTCATAGGCACCGGTTGACGCGCCCGAGGGCACAGCGGCGCGGCCCATGGTGCCGTCTTCCAGGATCACGTCCACTTCGACCGTCGGATTACCCCGGCTATCCAGAATTTCGCGTGCGTGAATGTCGATGATGGTGCTCATGAGGCCCGTCCCTGTGGCTGCAATAAGTTGCATGCCTCATACCATCACCGGGTAAAAAGTAAACCGGTCATGTTATCGCTAACAGGTATATAATCGGAGCTTTAGGGCTAACAGGTTCCTGTTTGCGCCAACGTGCGACGATCCGTCAGGCCGCGACGGCCAGTTCACGGGCCAGCTTGCGCTCTCGGATAAAGGTGTACATGCCCGACCCCATGATCAACGCCGCCCCGGCGAAGGTCAGGAAATCAGGGCGCTCCCCGAACATCAGCATCCCTGCCATGATCGAAAAGATCAGCCGGGTATAGCGGAAAGGCATCAGGGCCGAAGCCTCGCCGATCCGCATGGCGGTGACGATGCCGTAATACCCAAGCACACCGAATCCGACGGCGCCCAGATAAGGGCCGAGTTGCGCCGATTGCAGCGGAATGACGGGCTGCGCCGAAAACACCATCAGCGCCACTCCCGACACGGCCACTGCAAGATAGGCCTGCAGAGCCACAACCGAAGACGCGATCCGCGGATCAAGCTTGCGGGTGATCAGGTCCCGCGCGGCGATGGCGATTACGGTTGCCACCACGAACAGGGAGTCGGGTTGAAACCCTTCAAATCCCGGCCGAATGATCATCAGAACGCCGATGAAGCCCAGCCCGACGGCGCTCCAACGCCGCCAGCCGACCTTTTCCCCCAGAAACAGCGCCGCGCCCATGGTGACGGCCAGCGGCATCGCCTGAAACACGGCGGCCACGGTAGACAGATCAACCAGCGACAGCGCGGTAACAAAGGTCAGCGCCCCAACCATCTCGGTCGCAGCGCGTGCCAGCGGCAAGGGCTGCCAGGCCAGAGGATCAAGGATGCGCTTGCGGGTGACCACAGCCAACAAACCGAACAGAATCCCACAGACAACGCCCAGAACAACCATGATCTGACCGGTCGGCACGGTGACCGACAGCAGCTTGATGAACATATCCTCAAGCGCAAAAGCCGCCATAGCGCCGACGACCAGCAAAATGCCGTTTACGTTGTTCATGGTCATTTCCGTAAATCTCTGCGGCCCTATTCGCCGCCCCTTATGTCACCCAAAACGCAAGACACCCATTCAAGCAAGCATTATCCGACGGGAAATCATGATTTCCCGTGGGCCTGCCGTTCGTGTTTGGTGATGGATCAGTCCTGGTCCAGCGGCACGCCGTACAGTTCCAGCCGGTGGCCCTTCAGCTTATAGCCCAGTTTGGCGGCTATTTTTTCCTGCAGCGCTTCGATCTCGGGGTCTACGAATTCGATCACCTCGCCCGATTGCATGTCGATCAGGTGGTCGTGGTGGTCCCGCTCGGCATCTTCATAGCGCGCGCGCCCGTCACCGAATTCCAGACGCTCAAGAATCCCGGCCTCTTCGAACAGTTTCACGGTTCGATAGACGGTAGCGATGGAAATCCCCGAATCCACCTTGGAGGCGCGGGAATACAGCTCCTCGACATCCGGATGATCTTCGCTTTGTTGCAAAACCTGTGCGATCGTGCGGCGCTGGCCGGTCATGCGCAGGCCTTTGGCTTCGCATCGGGCGATGATCGTGTCGGACATATGTGATCCCCAGAGTAGTTCGGGTTTCTGTCTTAATACGTCTGGGCGGCTGGCGCTACCGGGGAATTGCGGTTTCCCGCGCCGCCCGCAAATCGGCCCAGATCGGCAGGTGGTCAGAGGCGATATGCGCTGGCCGCGCATCGTGGACGCCATGCACCACGGCCTCAAGCCCCACGCCCAGCGCGATCCGGTCCAGTGCCCCCAAGGGTTGCGCGGCCGGGAAGCTTGGAACGGGCGGTAAAAAGCGCATGTCAGGGGCTAGGTGATCCAGCACCGGTTGTCGCGACCATTCGTTGAAATCGCCGGCCCAGACGGTGGGCATATGGTCCAGATCATTGTCAAAACGACGGATATGGGTGATCTGCTGGCGCCGGGACGCAGGCAACAACCCCAAATGCATTCCCATCACCCGCAATGGCCCGATATGTGTGTCGAACTCTACCCGTACCGCGCCCCGGGGCTCCAACCCCGGCAGGTCGTGGTGACCGGCCTGCCGGACCCGGATCGCGTCCCCACGCCAAATCACGGCGTTACCGTGCCAGCCCAGACTGCCCGCGCCGCCCAGATCGACAATCTGCCACCCGGCCTCATCCAGCATGAAATGCGGCAAGGCGGCGGGACGCGGCGGCAGGCGTTTATCGGCTTCTTGCAGCACCACGATATCCGCCTTCATGCTTTCGATAACCTGCATGATGCGTTGCGGTTGCCGCCGAAAATCCAGACCAACACATTTCTGGATGTTATAGCTGGCGATGCGCAGGGTTGAGGATTGGATCATGGATGTCCTGTGATTGGCATGTAACAGTGCGCGGCAACCGGTTTCTCTCAAAACTGCGTAACCATTAAATTGACGGGTTCGCCCCCTTCGGCGGATGAGGCATGACCCGTTCCGGTAATGTCCTCTGCCCAGAACAGATCACCGGCCGTAAAGTCGCGAACCTCACCCGACCCCGCCTGAACGCGAAACGTCCCCGACAGAACCGTCGCAAGCTGCCGCTTGGGAGAGCGGTGCTGTATTCCTTTCCACCCTGCAGGCAATGTGAGGAAGACAAAGCGCGAGGCGTCAAACTCGCCGGACACGTGGAAAGGCGCGGCGGGCGGGGCAAAGGTCTTGAGTTCCAGATCAATGTCCCGGTCTTCAAAATACGAAAGGCCCTCTGCGTCTTCCAACAACAAGGAGTAGCGCATTATGTGCTCCTTAAATCAAATTAGAGTTTTCCCCCGAAACACCCATTATGCAGCATTCTTCTTTGAGGGTAAGTCGGAGGGCGGTTGGATCTGGTGTTTCTTTCAGTTTTCCCCCAGTTCACAAGGTACGACGGGGAACTCTCATTCCTTCCCACATTTCGGCTTCTCTGCCGTTGAGTATCAAAAGGAAGTCATCGTCGATCCGATAACTTGCGTTGCGACATCACCGCGCTGATTTCATCTCCGGGCATCGCATCACGGGCATAAGTGAAGGTTCCGTTGACCCTGACCTCATGCGCGGCACGCTGTAACGCCCCAAACGCAGCGCGGGCGAACGACCCTCCCACGCTGATCCGCCTCACTCCGGCGTCTGACAGTTGCGCCACGGTATACGACGGAGCCTGCAGCCCCATGACGACATTCACGGGCTTGTCCACAGCGCTGCATACCGTTCGAATAGCGTCGATATCCGGAAGACCGGGCGCGTATAAAACATCGGCCCCAGCATCCGAGAACGCCTGCAGGCGGTTGATTGTTTCTGACAGGTCTTTTTGTCCCCACAGAAAACCCTCGGCCCGGGCGGTCAACAGAAATGGTTTTCCCCGAACAGCATCCGCAGCTGCACGAATGCGGTCGACCGCAATGGGTAGCGCGTAGATCGGATCACTTTCATCACCCGTCGCATCCTCGATGGACCCACCGACCAAGCCGACCTCGATCGCCTGCCCGATCGTCTCTGCGCAGGTTTCGGGAGCAGCGCCAAACCCATCTTCCAAATCGGCAGTGATTGGCAAATCCGTCGCCCGAACGATTGCGGCCGCATTTAACAGAATTTCCTCTCGCCCAAGGCTGGCAAATGAATCCCGCTTACCATTGGAAAAGGCGTATCCGGCACTTGTTGTTGCCAATGCGTCGAACCCCATGCTGGCCAGCAACCGCGCAGAGCCCACATCCCAAGGGTTCGGAATAACAAACGCTTCGTCCTTGTCGTGAAGCGCTTTGAAGCGTTCGAATTTTGTATCCTGGTTCACTTTGCATCCTCTTGGCAGCGGGAAGTATATCTATCCGGAACAAGCAGAGAACCCTTTTCTCAGCCGCTTGAAGACCTACTCACGTCCCGCAGAATGTCGCGTGGACCACTTCCTTTTCGGTCGGAGGATAGGTCAGATCGACCGCCTCGGGCTGATCGCTGTAGGGTTGCGCCAGAACCTTAGTCATACGAAGAAACGGGGCATAATCCCCCTGAACGGCGGCCTGTATCATCTGTTCAACCCGGTGGTTGCGCGGGATGAAAGCCGGGTTGGCGTCGTTCATCACCGCCTGTGGGTCCTGTTCCCGTTCCAGTCGTGTTTGCCAGCCAACAGTCCATGCGTCATAGGCCTCGGGCTTCAGGAACTGATCGCGGGCCTTATCACCCCCCAGCGCCCGGAACGTGTTGGTGAAATCGGCGCGGCTCTCGGCCATACGGGTCAGCAGATCGGAGATCAGGGCTTCGTCGCTTTCCTCTTTGGTGGTCAGCCCGACCTTGGCGCGGAACCGCCCCAGCCATTCCTGATGGATCAGACCCGGCATGGCGTGCACGATCTCGGTGGCTTCTTCGACGGCGGCCTCGGGTTCATTGACCTGTTGGATCAGGGCGGTGGCCAGTTGCGCCAAATTCCACACCGCAATGTCCGGCTGGTTGGAATAGGCATAGCGCCCCATCTGGTCGATCGAACTGTAGACCGTATTCGGATGATAACTGTCCATGAAGGCGCAGGGCCCATAATCGATGGTTTCCCCGGCAATCGAGCAATTGTCGGTATTCATCACTCCATGGATGAACCCGACGCTCATCCACTGCGCGATCAAACGCGCTTGCGCATCCCGCACTCCGCGCAACAGACCCATTGGTCCCTCGGCACCCGGATAGTGCCGGGCAATTGCGTAATCGGTCAGTTTCCGCAGGTTTTCAGTCTGCCCGCGTCCGGCGAAGACCTGAAACGTCCCCACACGCAGATGGCTTTGCGCCACGCGGGTCAGCACCGCGCCGGGCATCGGGCCTTCGCGGAAAACGATCTCTCCGGACTCAACCGCCGCAAGGGCGCGGGTGGTCGGAATGCCCAGCGCGTGCATCGCCTCGGACACCACGTATTCGCGTAGCACTGGCCCCAGCCAGGCCCGGCCATCCCCCCTGCGGCTGAACGGCGTCGGGCCAGAGCCCTTCAGCTGGATGTCCCGCCGGATACCATCCGTTCCGACCGTCTCACCCAACAAAACCGCGCGCCCGTCGCCAAGCTGAGGGTTATAGCTGCCAAACTGATGCCCCGAGTAAAGCTGCGCAATCGGCTCGGCCCCCTCGGGCAGCGTGTTTCCAGCGAACGTTTCGGCCATCTCGTGCACGTCACCAGGGGTGACACGCAGAATACGCGCCAATTCCTCGTTGAACGCCACAAGACGCGGCGCGCGCACCGGTATTGGCGCTTGCCGCGCATAGAAGCTGTTGGGAAGCCGGGCGTAGCTGTTGTCAAACGGGATCGTCAGGGTCATGTCGCAAACATATTGCTGAACCACACGAATACCATAGCGGATCGCACCTGCGCGTGCATAATCACCGCATATGACAATGAGGCCCCAATGACCGCGCAAGAAATCATCGATCACCTGAACCTGTCCCGCCATCCCGAGGGGGGCTGGTTCCGCGAAACATGGCGCGCGGATAACGAAGGCCGCGCCACTGGCACATGCATTTATTTCCTGCTGCCAAAAGGTGAGCGCAGCCACTGGCACCGCGTAGATGCGACTGAGATCTGGCTGTACCACGCCGGTGCGCCGCTGACCCTGTCGCTCAGCCCAACGGATGACGGCCCCGCGACCGACCATCTGCTGACCCCGGACCTGACCAAGGGTGCACCGCAGGTCATCGTGCCCAAGAACCACTGGCAATCGGCGCAAACCACCGGAGACTTCACTCTGGTCAGTTGCACCGTCTCTCCAGGGTTCGAGTTCGACGGGTTTGTTCTGGCTGAGCCGGTTTTTGATATTCCCCGCAGCTAAAGCATGGATCACCGCGAACTCATATCGTCGATCCCGCCCGAGGCGAAAGACAACTTGCAGCGTCGCTCGAACACAGCCGGGCTACGGCATCTTGCGCTTTACATCGCTGTGCTGGCGGCTACGACGACCTGGATCGCGCTCAAGATTCCGTATTGGTCTGTGTTCTTGGTGCCCCAAGGGGTGCTGTTGGTCTTCCTCTTCACTCTCAGCCATGAATGCACCCACAAGACACCGTTTCGCAATGGATGGCTGAACGACATAATCGGGCATCTGGTCTCGATCCCCATTGCCCTGCCTTTCAAATGGTTTCGATATTTCCACCTGGCGCATCACAAATGGACCAACCACCCGGAAAAAGACCCCGAGCTTGCGGGTAAACCGCGGCCAGACAACTGGCCCGAATTGTTGATCTATCTCAGCGGTTGGCCCTATTGGACCGGAATGGCAAAGACTCTGCCGCAAAACGCCTTTGGCCAGATCGATGCGCCTTACCTGCCCGCCTCCCAACACCGTGCTATGCGGATCGAGGCACGGCTATTGTTGGCTCTCTACACCTTCTTAGGTCTCAGCCTGTTCTACACGCCGCTTTTTTTCTGGTTGTGGCTCTGTCCGGTCCTGATCGGGCAACCTTTTCTGCGCCTCTACCTGTTGGCCGAGCACGGGTTATGCCCCCCGGTCGCTAACATGCTGGAAAACTCGCGCACGACCTTCACCAACCGAATCGTCCGATTTCTGGCCTGGAACATGCCGTATCACGCGGAACACCATGCTTTTCCGAATGTGCCTTTCCACCAATTACCGGCCTTGCACGACTGGACACGAGCACACCTGAAATCAACCTCGGATGGGTACCCGAAATTCGCGGGTGAGTATGCAAAGTCTCTCAGATGATTTTTTACCTGGGATGCCTTCCCACAAAGATGGCATCATGAAACGGTCGGGCCCACAGTTACGCACGCAGGTTCCAAGCCGGTCTGGCTTCAGGTGACTTTAACAACGCATGCTCCTGTTCAACATAGTCCTTGCAAGCCCGCCACCTGAAAGAAACATATCCACCTTCGGAAAAGTTGGAATTTATCTTCGCGTTGGTTCGGCACTTTTGCAGTTGCCCGCCCTTAAACGGATGCCGTGGGGAAACCGTACCGTATTGGACGCTGAGGCGGTTGTGCAGGTTTTTTGCCCTGCCGATGTAAACAACCGCATCATTTGCCAATATCCAGTATACCCCCGAGGTTTTCGGTGCGTTGATCTTGAACGAGCAATAGGGCACATCATACTCTACCCCAATGGCATAACCTTTTGGGTTCGAGAAACGGTCCTGCGGTCTGAGGTTCAGGTCTGCGACAACGCTCTGTTCACTGTCGAAATTCATCTCTCAACCTCAAACCGCACTCAACACCCCGCCTCCGACCAGGGCCTTGACCCCCGTCGTACCCGGGCAAGAGGTCGGCAGCCCCCTAGCCACGCGCACGGCCAGATAGGCAAATGCCTGCGCCTCGAGCATGTCGCCGTCCAGACCCACGGCCTCAACCGGTTCAACCGGACACTCGAGCGACACCCGCAGCATTTCCATAAGCACCGGATTGTGGCGTCCGCCGCCGGTCACCAGCACGCGCGAAGGCGGTTTTGGGCAGTGCTCCATCCCCTGCACCACGCCGGCTGCACACATTCCCGTCAGGGTGGCCACGGCATCGGCGTCAGAAAGCTCCTGCACCAGTCCGATCATCTCGGCAAAATCGTTGCGGTCCAGCGACTTTGGCGGCATCCGGGTAAAGAACGGCTCGGCCAGAAACAGCTCCAGCGCCCCGGTTTCAACCGTCCCGCCCCGCGCGACTGCGCCGTCGCGGTCCATCGGCAGGCCAAGCCGGGCCTGCATCAGGTCGTCCACAGGCGCATTTGCGGGGCCAGTATCGAAGGCCAACAGCGCGCCCGGCTTTTCGGGCCCGTCAAAGCTGGGGTCTACATAGGTCAGGTTCCCGACCCCACCGAGGTTCAGAAAACAAAGCGGCTCGGCAGCGCCGATCCACTTGGCACAAGCAAAGTGGAAGAACGGCGCCAGCGGAGCGCCCTCGCCCCCCATCGCCACGTCATCGCTGCGGAAATCCCAGACCACTGGCACGCCCAGCGCTTGCGCCAGACCTTTGCCATCACCCACCTGCAACGTTCCCTGTCCGCTTGGTTCGTGCGCAAGGGTCTGGCCGTGGAAACCGATCAAGTCGACGTCTTCAAACTCCGACAGCGCCTCGGCATGGGCAATGGTCACCAACTCGGCCGCCCGGTCCACCGCCGGGCCGTGCCATTGGCCAAGGGCGGCGCGCAGATCGGCGCGCTCGGCATCGGAATAGGCGCGATAGCCGCTGGGGCCAAAGCCGATGATCCTGTTTCCGTCGGTTTCGACCACTGCCGTGTCCACACCGTCCAGCGAAGTTCCAGACATCGCACCCAGGGCCTTGATCGGCCCGCTTTTCCTGATGGCCCGGTTCACGCTCACCTCTTGTGTTTATTGGCGTCGTCTGCACGACGCGGCGCGCCAAACCTGCACGTTTCAGGCAGTCCAAGGCAAGCCAGAATGCACCTTTCGCGTGTATTTTTGACGCAACCTGCGCGCCTGCAACCACATCGCACCCATCGGGACAGTTGCACGAAGACACGGGCTGAGTAACCATTGAGCCTAACTGTATCTCAAACGGACTGCCATGACGGACACACAGACACCCAAGCAACCCGCCGAGGGGCGCAATTACCAGTTGATCTTTTGGTCCGGATCATTGGCGACGATTGGCGGGCAGTTGGTGAATCCCAATCTGGTACTGCCGTTCCTGTATCTGGCCCTGGGCGCACCAACGTTTTTCGCCGGACTGCTGTTGCCTTTCGTGACCGGGTCGCGGCTGATCGCCGAGATTTTTATGTCTCCATTCATCAATCGGGTGACCCGCGCGAAATTGGCAGTTTACGTGCCCAACATCCTGACCGCTGGGATTCTGGCCATCGTGGCCCTGTTCGCGACCAATCTGCCCAATTTAATGATAGTTCTGCTGTTCCTCACGACCGCTTTGGTCATGGGTTTGTGTCAAGGCATCACCAGTCTGGGCACCAGTCAGATTTACGGCATTTCCGTCCCCAATGAGAAACGCAACCGGATGGTATTCGCGCAGGCTACGATATCGGGCATTTTGGCCATCCTTGTTGTCTGGGTGACCCGGGACCTTCTGGCCTCGGACCTACCGATGCAGCGCCATATCGTCGTTTTGTGGTGTGGGGTCATTGCGATGTTCGCCGCCGGGGTCAGCTTTGCCGGTGTCCGCCTGCTGGAAGAGGAACAGGTCCACGCGCCTGCTCCGAAGGCAAAACCAAAACCGCTGGCCGAGCTAGTGACCGGGTTCAAAACCGGCATGGCCTACGGGTGGTATCGAAAGTTTCTGACGGCCCGGCTGATCTTTGTCTCGGTTGAACTGGCGATGCCCTTTTACACGATCCATGCGGCAACGTTCCATGTAGGGACCAAACACTCGCTGAGTTACTTCGTCATGGCGGCCAGTCTGGGGATGGTGCTCGGCTCGATCATCTGGGGCTGGCTCAGCGGACGGATCTCGGTCAAGCCGGTGATGTGGCTGGGATGCCTGATCTCGGCGGTTTCGGCCATCATGGCACTGGCCTTCACCTTCATGGGCTATGCGCAGAATGTCTGGATCTATGCTCTGGTCATCCTGCTGCTGTCATTGGGCGGGAACGGCGTGATCTATGGACGCTACCTCTACATCATCGAAATGACCTCGGAAAAGGAACGCCCGTATCTGGTTGCCCTCGGAGATGTCAGTGCCGGTCTGGTCGGGATGGTCTTTGCCGCAATCCTTGGTGCAGTGGCACATCTACACGACCCAGTGACGCCGATCATTGCGCTGGCGGTACTGAATCTGATCGCAATGCTATATGCCTTCCGCTTGCCACCAACCAAAAGCTGACACAGGCCCGCGTAATGTTGGAAAAGGTGCCTTTTCCTTACCCAACGCGCCGCCTATACAGTGCCCCGCAACTTCTACCCAAAGGGCACGCTATGACCTACCATCCCAAATCGGATTTCATCGCCACGATGATCGAGCGCGGCTTTCTTGCCGACTGCACCGATTATCAGGGCCTTGACGAAGCGCTGATGAGTGGATGCAAGCCAGCCTATATCGGCTTTGATGCAACGGCCAAGTCGTTGCATGTGGGCAGCCTGATCCAGATCATGATGCTGCGCTGGTTCCAGAAAACCGGCCACCAGCCGATCACCCTGATGGGAGGCGGCACCACCAAGGTGGGCGACCCGTCCTTCCGCGCGGATGAGCGTCCGCTGCTGGGTCCCGAACAGATCGACGAAAACATCGCGGGCATCAAAAAGGTGTTCTCGGCCTATATCGACTATGACAGCGACGCCGAGAACAAGGCGCTGATGCTGAACAATGCCGAATGGCTGGACGGTCTGAACTACCTCGATTTCCTGCGTGATATCGGGAGACATTTCTCGGTCAACCGCATGCTTTCGTTTGAGTCCGTGAAATCGCGGCTGGATCGTGAACAATCGCTGAGCTTTCTCGAGTTCAACTACATGATCCTGCAGGCCTATGACTTCCTTGAGCTGAACCGCCGCTATGGCTGCGTTCTGCAAATGGGTGGCTCGGATCAGTGGGGCAATATCGTCAACGGGATCGACCTGACCCGCCGCGTGTTGGACCACGAAATCTATGGCCTGACCTCGCCCCTGCTGACCACCAGCGACGGCAAGAAGATGGGCAAATCTCAGGACGGTGCGGTGTGGCTGAACGCCGACATGCGCTCGCCCTATGAATTCTGGCAGTTCTGGCGCAACACCACCGATGCGGATGTCGGGCGGTTCCTGAAGCTCTATACCGAAATGCCGGTGGATGAGTGCGACCGTCTGGGCGCCCTGAAAGGGTCCGAAATCAATGAGGCCAAAATCCGCCTTGCCAACGAGGTAACCACTCTCGCCCACGGGACCACAGCCGCCGCGACCGCCGAAGCGACCGCGCGCGAAGTGTTCGAAAAAGGCGGTGTTGGGGGCGATCTTCCCACCCTGACCCTCAGCCCTGCTGAGCTGGGCGACGGCATGTCCATCGTGCAGATTATCGTTAAGTCGGGTCTGGCGAAGTCGGGGAAAGAGGCTAAGCGCCTGATCGCCGAGAATGGTGCCAAGCTGGATGACGCTCCGCTGACTGATGCCGGGCTGATGATCGACGCAGGCGCGCTGTCGTCCCCGATCAAGCTCAGCGCGGGTAAGAAACGGCACGCGCTTGTGCAACTAGGCTAATCCCCGCGGAAACTCACAAAAAATCGGCCACCCAAAACGGGTGGCCGTTTTTATTTTAACCACTTCAGCTTGAAACATCCGCGGGTTTAGCGTTTGCCGCCTTTGCCGCCACCTTTTCCGTCGCCGCCTTTGCCGCCACCGTGGCCACCTTTGCCATCGCCGTTGCTGCCACCGTTGCCGTGACCCCCGCCGCCTTGGCCAGAGCCATTGCCGTGACCGTTGTTGCCCCCACCGTTGCCGGTTCCGGGGCCGGATCCGCCGTTGTTTCCTCCGCCATTGCCAGAGTTTCCGTTGTTTCCGTTCCCGTTGCCGGGACCACCATTGTTGCCGCCGTTTCCGCCACCATTGTTGCCGCCGTTGCCACCACCGTTGTTGCCGCCGTTGCCGCCGCCGTTGTTGCCGCCGTTGCCGCCGCCGTTGTTGCCGCCGTTGCCGCCGCCATTTCCGGGATTGCCACCCCCATCACCGGGACCACCTCCGCCATCGCCAGGGTCACCGCCGCCATCACCGGGATCGCCACCACCGTTACCGGGGTTACCACCCCCACCTCCGCCGCCCGAACCCGAGTCATTTCCGTTGTCAGAGTCGAAGCCCGCAAACTGATCATTGCCCCGCGCCTCACCCCGGTTTTCCGACGCACTGATTGAGCCTGTCGGCTGGTCCGTCAGCAATGCTGCCAAACCCGGGCACTGCGCGGTTGTGTTGCGCAGTGTCACTGGGAAATCCTGCCGCGTTTGCAGACGTTTCAGAAAGCTGGGCGTCACCTGCTGGCAATCGCACATCGCCTGATAGTCCCCGCGATTTGCCGCGTCCCGCGCCGTTTTCCAGTTGCACACCTCGGGTGCTGCTGCGGCGCTGCCTGCCGCCATCATTGTCAGAAACGGTGCTGTCACCAGCACGGGAATTCCAACCTTCAAACTCTTAACCATAACGATTGTCTCCTTGCACGACGCCCTTTGGACGCGTCATTTCGCCTGATATCGATGTGAGACCCGCGCATTAAGCATGGTTAAAGGTCTTCTGAGAAAGGTTTGAGAAATGCCTGATTTCCCGGAAAATTGGCGTCAAAATGATGGACAAAATCTAAACCGTCGGATTAAATGAACATACGTTCATATCCTGAAAGGAAGGATCTTTCATGCAATTGTCGACCACAGCTGCGGTCATCACCGGCGGTGCCTCAGGCCTGGGTGAAGCCACCGCCCGCCATTTCGCGGATCAGGGCGCACAGGTCACCATCCTTGACCGTGACGCAGAACGCGGCACTCAGGTTGCCGCGGAAATCGGTGGGTATTTCGCGGAGACGGACGTTACTGATGAGACCTCAGTCGCGGCGGCGATTGCACAGGCGGCGGATCGGATGGGTCGGATCACGGCTACCGTAAACTGCGCCGGCATTGCCTATGGCATCAAGACGGTCGGTAAAGACGGCCCCCACCCACTGGACGCGTTCCAACGCACCATCGATATCAATCTGGTCGGAACCTTCAACGTCTCGCGCCTGGCAGCGGTCGAGATGGCCAAGAACGACCCCGAACCGGATGGCGCGCGCGGGGTGATCATCAATACCGCCTCGATCGCGGCGTTTGACGGGCAAAAGGGACAGTCGGCCTATGCGGCCTCGAAAGGGGGCGTAGTTGGAATGACCCTGCCTATGGCGCGTGATCTGGCCTCGACCGGAATTCGGGTGATGGCCATCGCGCCGGGCATCTTCATGACCCCTATGCTGGCCGGTCTTCCCGAAGAGGTGCAGCAGCAACTGGCCGCCGATGTCCCCAACCCGGCCCGTTTGGGTGACCCGCGTGAATACGGACGGCTGGCCGGGTTCATCGTCGAAATGGGTTACCTGAACGGAGAGGTCATCCGCATCGACGGTGCCCTGCGGATGCGGTAAGTCTGGTGCATGACCGAACGGGAAAAGATGCAGACCGGGCAGTGGTATTGCTGTCTGGACCCGGAACTGGACGCCCTGCGCGCGCAAGCCCGTCGCGTGGTTCATGCGCATAACACCTGTCCACCGGATAGCCGCGGTGCGATGGCACCGGACTTACGGGCGCTGCTGGCCAGCACCGGGCCGGATTGCTTTTTCGAGGCCCCGTTCCACTGCGCCTATGGGATCAACATTCACCTCGGCGCGCGGGTTTACTTCAATGCCGGTTGCGTGGTTCTGGACACCGCACCTGTGCGCATCGGTGACGACACGATGTTCGGCCCGCACGTCCAGATCTATTGCGCCCAGCACGCTCAAGACCCGGCCGAACGGGCGCAGGGTCTGGAAATTGGGTTGCCTGTGACCATTGGCCGGAATGTGTGGGTTGGCGGAGGTGCTATCCTGATGCCCGGCGTCACCATCGGCGACAACGCGACCATCGGCGCGGGCAGCATCGTAACCAAAGACATCGCTGCCGGAGAAACGGTGGTCGGCAACCCTGCCCGACCGCTGCCCCGAACCTAAGCGCCCTCGGCCTTTTCTTCCAGCGTCAACCACTCTTCCTCTGCCGCCGCCAGTTTTTCCTGCCGCTCGACCAATGCCTCGGTCGCCTTCTGGAACTTGACCGGCTCGCGGGTGAACAGCTCGGGGTCAGACATGAGTTCTTCCAGCTTGCCGATCTCGGCCTCAAGGCGTTCGATCTCGGCGGGCAGCTTGTCCAGCCGGTGCTTCTCCGAGAAGGACAGACCCGATTTCGACGGGTTCTCCTGCTTTATCTTAGACTTAGAGGTCTTTGTTTTTTCTTCCTTCTTCGGAAGAAGGTCGCCCCTCTGCGCGATATAGTCCGACCACCCGCCCGCATAGACCGTGGCGCGGCCATTGCCCTCCATCGCGATGGTAGTAGTGGCGACCCGATCCAGAAAGTCCCGGTCGTGGCTGACCAGCAGGACGGTACCGTCATAATCGTCCAACAGTTCCTGCAGCAGGTCCAGAGTTTCGACATCCAGATCGTTGGTCGGTTCGTCCAGCACCAGCAGGTTCGAGGACTTTGCCATCAGCTTGGCCAGTAATAACCGTGCTTTTTCGCCACCTGACAGAGACTTAACGGCCGCTCTTGCCTGCCGTTCGTCGAACAGAAATTCCTTGAGGTAGCCGACCACGTGTTTGGGTTGCCCTCCGACCATCACCTGATCGGCCTTACCCGACACTCGCATCTCGGGGTCGCCGGTCAGGCTGTCCCACAGGCTCATTTCGGGGTCCAGCTGCGCACGGGTCTGGTCGAAAACCGCGATTTCGAGATTGGTGCCCAGTGTCACCGAGCCTTCATCCGGTTGCTCCTGCCCCAACAACATCTTCAACAGCGTCGTCTTACCCACACCGTTAGGGCCGACAAAGGCTACACGGTCGCCGCGCTGCACCAAAAGATCAAAGTTCCGAACAATCTGCTGCGCGTCAAAAGACTTGGCCAACCCTTTAGCCTCAATCACCTTTCGTCCGGATTTCGGCCCTGCCTCCAGTGTCATCGCCGCTGAACCCTGCCGCTTGATCTGCGCCGCCTTCTCGGCCCGCAACGCCTGCAGTGCCCGCACCCGGCCCTGATTGCGTTTGCGACGGGCGCTGATGCCCTCAACGGCCCATTTGGCCTCGGACTTGATCAGGCGGTTCAGCTTATGGCGCTGCTGGTCTTCTTCTTCCCAGACCTTATCGCGCCACGCCTCAAAGGCGCTGAACCCCTGCTCTTGCCGCCGCACCATGCCCCGGTCGATCCACAGCGTTGCGCGGGTCAAAGCGCGCAGAAACGCGCGGTCGTGCGAGATCAGCACATAGGCTGTCCGCGTTGCACCCAATTCACGTTCCAGCCAAGCGATGGCCTCGATATCCAGATGGTTGGTCGGCTCGTCCAGCAGCATCAAGTCGGACGCCTCGGCCATCAGCTTTGCCAGTGCCGCCCGCCGCCGCTCACCGCCCGAAGCGGTTTCGACCGGACGCGAAGGATCGAACTTTAGTCCTTCGCCGGCGCGTTCAACTTTGTACAGCTCGCCCGGCTCCAACCCGCTCGAGGCGTAGTCGCCCAGCGTGGTAAATCCCTCCATACCGGGGTCCTGCTCCATGTATCCGACGGATTTGCCCGGAGGCACCACGATATCGCCGCGATCAGGCTCAACCAGACCGGCCATCACTTTCATCAATGTGGATTTGCCGGACCCGTTCCGCCCGACCAGCGCCACGCGGTCGCCCGGTTGAACCACCAGATCAAGTTCGGAAAACACCGGATCGCCCCCGAAAGTCAGGGATATGCCGGACATCTGCAACAAAGGAATTCTCACCATGCCTGCCAGCTAAACCGGCAGGGCCGAAGCGTCAACTTGGATTACCTGGCCACTGCCCGCAGCAGACGTTTCCGGGCCGGCGGAATCGCGCCAATCTCGAGCCCGGTGAAGACATGCAGTGTGTTCATGTGGCGATCCACCACCGCATGATCACTGACCCAGCCGCCCATCATCAGATAAGTGCGCAGCAAGGGTGGCATCCGCAGCATTGCCATTTTCTCATCCGGGCGGCGGCGCAAACGGGCGGCAAAGCGAAACACATCCGGTGCCTTGACCCGCGGCAGCCAGCGTTTTGGCGCCAAATGCCTTTGTTTCAGCATGGCAAAGGCATCAAGATAATCCGCTGTTTCCGTCCCTGCAAAAGAGGAACAGCCAAACAGCATCTCGACGTTGTTCTGATCGACATAGGTCGTCATTGCCCCCCATGCGACGCGAAGAATGTCCGGGTCGGTCCAGTCGGGATGAATGCAGAAGCGTCCCATCTCGACCATCCGCCCTGTGAACCCTTGAAGGGCAGAAAGGTCATAAAACTGCGCCGAATAGCTGCGGGTGATCTCGGAGCCGTCTTCCATGGTCAGCATACGAAAACAGCAGACCAACTGCCTGCCTTCTCGCATATCTTCGACCAGGATATGGGCACAGATCGAATCGAATGCGTCCTGATCAGTCTGATCGGATCCGAAAGCCATCGTGCGCAACCGCTGGGCAGCCGTCACATCCTGCGGTGTCTGCGCCAATCGCGCGCGATATCGGCCTTTACCAAGCAATAGTGCCATGGTCGCATCCTCCGCGGTTGCTGACCCGTTACGTCTTGCTGTGTCACTATCACATCATGTGTGACTGCCATGTGACCATAGCAAGGTATGGCATTCGTTACTGCGACGCGCCGGGAATATTGGCTGGGTTGAAGTTGCCGATGTTGCCCAAGAGCTGACGAATAAAGCCCTGACCCTGAATTGTCGATTCGGTAATGCGGCGATCCAGCGGAACAACGATACCGTCCTCAAGCCCGAACCGCTCGATGTTCCGAACGACGCCACGGTCATCAAAGCTGATTGCCACCAGCTCACGCGAGACAACTTCGGGTTTTTTCGGGCCATAGTGACGAACGCGTGACCGGACGTAATAGAACCCGGAATCGCGCACCACTCCGGATGAGCTTGGCGCACCAACGGTTTCGAGAACACTGTCACGGGTGTCGACACCCACTTTGATCTCGGCAAGATCCTCAGGGGGCGGGATATACCCGTGATTCTTGAAGACCGGAGTACATGCACTGGCCGCCGCCAGACAGGCCGCAAAGACAAGCGTTCTGGACGCCGGTTTCAACCTGTTCACAACCTTCAACATTTACACCCTCTTGCCTTGGCCCTTTGCGGGCCCTATTCGCTTACATCAAACCGCAGCCCCGGTTCAACACAGGAAAGGGTCACGAATGAGCAACCAGACATCTCTGCGGGTGGCCGACCTGCCCCAAAACGCAGCCACGCCTTTTGACTTGCGCCCGGACAACAAGGCGTTGGAGGCGATAAGGGACGACTTGGGCTTGCTTGGCCTGCGCAAACTCAGCTTTGTGGGTGACGTAAGGGCACAGGGCAAACGCGACTGGGCGCTGAATGCAAAATTGGGCGCTACAGTAGTTCAGCCCTGCGTGGTGACTCTGGAACCGGTGACCACCCGCATCGACATCCCCGTAACCCGAGTATTCATTGCCGACTGGGTTGATCCCGAAGAGCCCGAGTTCGAAATCCCCGAAAATGACGAGACTGAACAATTGGGCGCTGAGATCGACCCGGCACTTGTGATGATCGAGGCGCTGTCGCTGGCCCTGCCCCAATACCCGCGCAAAGAAGGCGCCGAGCTGGGCCAGGCCGACTTTACCGAGCCGGGAAAACAGGCGATGACCGATGAAGACGTCAAGCCGTTTGCCGGGTTGGCAGGATTGCGCGATGCGTTGAAAAAAGACGAGTGACATAGGTCTGTTTTCCTGTCATAGCAGGCGCTCAGAAAAATCGCTTGAACATACCGAGAATCGCAGTATTTTCGCGCGCTCATCGGAATTTGGGTTGGACAACGTGGGGCTCGTACCCTAAACGCGCGTCAAACCACGAGAAAAACGAAGAATGAAACCCGGCCACAGCGAATCTGTCGGCCCTTAGTTAGACAAAGGTTGAGACCATGGCCGTCCAACAGAACAAAGTTTCCAAGTCGCGTCGCAACAACCGCCGCGCACACGACGCTCTGGTTGCTGCAAACCCGAACGAATGCCCGAACTGCGGCGAGCTGAAGCGCCCGCACCACGTGTGCGCGTCCTGCGGTCACTACGATGATCGTGAAGTCGTCGCACAAGCCGACGAAATCGATCTGGACGAAGACGCGGCCTAAGCCTTTTAAAAGCGAAGGCAAGGCATGACTGAACAGCCCACGCACGCCGGACGGATTACCATCTCGGTTGACGCTATGGGCGGAGATTCGGGGCCCGCAACCGTGGTTGCGGGCATCGCCAAATCGGCAAACATAAACCCCGACATCGCGTTCATCCTGCACGGGCCTGAGCAAAGGCTGCGCAAACTTGTCGCCAAACGGCGTGTCCTGCAGGGGCGCGTCGTTTTTCGTGATTGCCCCGACGTAGTCACGATGGAGGACAAGCCCAGCCAGGTTGTCCGCAACGGCAAGCAGACCTCGATGTGGTCGACGCTGGATTCGGTGCGCAATGGCGAAGCCCATGGCGCCGTCTCCTGCGGCAATACCGGCGCGCTGATGGCATTGTCGATGATGCGGTTGCGTAAATTGCCGGGCGTGAACCGCCCGGCAATTGCGATTCTGTGGCCGTCGCGCAACCCGCAAGGGTTCAACGTGATGCTGGATGTGGGCGCGGATGTGCGGGCCGACGCCAAGGATCTGCTGCAATACGCGCTGATGGGCGCGTCTTATGCCCGTAACGGCATGGCGCTGGAACGTCCGCGCATAGGCCTGCTGAATGTGGGCACAGAAGAACATAAGGGCCGGGCCGAGCTGAAAGAAGCCCACGCAATGATCGCCGAGTTCGCAGAGCAGGCGAATTTCGAATTTGTCGGCTTCGTCGAAGGCAGCGACATTCCAGGTGACAAGGCAGATGTCATTGTAACCGATGGCTTTACCGGCAACGTCGCGATCAAGACCGGCGAAGGCACGGCCAGCCTGATTGGCGACCTGTTACGTCAGGCGTTCAAATACTCTCCCCTATCGCGCTTGGCCTCGGTTCTGGCGATCACATCGCTCAACCGTCTGAAAAAACGTATCGACCCGCGCCGTGTGAATGGCGGGGTATTCCTTGGCCTCAACGGAATCGTGGTCAAGTCGCATGGTGGCGCCGATGCCACCGGAGTCTCAGCGGCAGTCAAACTGGCCTTTACCCTCGCCCAGTCTGGCTTCGCCGAAAAATTGGCGGCACGGGTTGCATCAACAGCCGAGCTTGCACAAGATGCCGCCCACACGCCGCCAAAGGCCGGCGAATAACAAAAAAGGCAGTACCCAAGCATGGCAGGCCGTTCAGTTGTCGTAGGTGTCGGACATTATTTGCCAGAGCGCGTCGTTCCGAATTCCGAGTTTGAAAAGACGCTCGATACAACGGATGAGTGGATCAAGACCCGCTCGGGGATCGAACGCCGCCATTTTGCAGCCGATGATGAATCCACTTCGGATCTGGCCACCAAAGCCGCCGAGGCCGCGCTAGCCGATGCGGGTCTGACTGCGGAAGACATCGACGCGATCATTGTGGCAACCTCGACTGCCGATCTGACATTCCCGTCTGCTGCAACCATGGTTCAGGCGCGTCTGGGCATGACCAAGGGCTTTGCCTTTGACGTTCAGGCCGTCTGCGCTGGTTTCGTCTTTGCACTCAGCAACGCCAACGCTCTGATCCTGTCCGGTCAGGCCAAACGGGTTCTGGTCATCGGGGCCGAGACTTTCTCGCGAATCATGGATTGGACCGACCGATCGACCTGCGTGCTGTTCGGAGATGGTGCCGGTGCGCTGGTTCTTGAGCTGCAAGAAGGCACGGGCACATCCGATGATCGCGGTGTTTTGGCCACCGACCTGAACTCGGATGGCCGGTACAAGGACCTGCTGTATGTGGACGGCGGCGTGTCGACTCAGTCGACCGGCCATTTGCGGATGCAGGGCAATCAGGTTTTCCGCCATGCCGTTGAAAAACTGACAAAAACTGCGGAAACCGCCCTGGAGACCGCGGGCCTTGCCAATTCGGATGTCGACTGGATCGTGCCGCATCAGGCCAATATCCGCATCATACAGGGCACTGCCAAGAAAATGGGCCTGCCGATGGAAAACGTGGTCGTCACCGTACAGGACCACGGCAACACCTCAGCCGCGTCGATTCCTCTGGCGCTGTCGGTGGGCAAACAGCGTGGCCAGATCAAGCAAGGCGATCTGATCGTAACCGAGGCCATTGGCGGCGGTCTGGCCTGGGGTGCGGTTGTCCTGCGCTGGTAACCGGCGCAAAACGGCTTACACACAGGCCTGCAATTCATTGATATTGACAGTGAAATTGCCTCCGCCATATTCTTTGGTATCAACAGGGGAAATGGTATGGGCGATAAAACACTGACCAGAATGGATCTGAGCGAGGCCGTCTTTCGCGAAGTTGGCCTGTCACGCAACGAGAGCGCGCAACTGGTCGAAAGCGTTCTGAACCACATGTCCGATGCGCTGGTGCGTGGCGAACAGGTAAAGATTTCATCCTTTGGCACTTTCAGCGTTCGGGACAAGACCGCTCGGATCGGCCGTAACCCCAAAACCGGCGAAGAGGTTCCGATTCAGCCCCGCCGGGTTCTGACTTTCCGCCCGTCGCACCTGATGAAGGATCGCGTCGCGGCAGGGAACCGCAAATAAGATCAGGACGGCAAGGTTATGAGCAAGTCCCCCGACGCGTTTCGCACGATCAGTGAAGTTGCGGATTGGCTGGGCGTTCAGGCTCATGTCCTGCGATTCTGGGAAAGTCGTTTCAATCAGGTCAAACCGGTGAAACGCGCCGGGGGTCGACGCTATTACCGGCCCAACGACATGCGCCTTCTGGGTGGCATCAAAAAACTGCTGCACGAGGATGGTATCACCATCAAGGGCGTTCAACGAATCCTGCGCGAACAGGGCGTGGCATATGTTGCGGCGCTTTCGCAGGGGCTGGACGAGGTGGCCGAGCCAGAAGCCCCGAAAAACGACAGCGTTGTCGTACCCTTCAACTCAAACTCTGCGCCGACCAGCGAACAGATCAATCTGGATTTGGGCGACTCATCTCCCGAACCTACGTCCCCGCAAACAGCAGAGACCCCGCCGCCCAGTCCTCCAGCACCGAAACAAACCACCCCGATGGCCGCGCCTGAATATCTGGATGAAAGCCCCCTGCTGGGAGGAATCGCAACGCAGGCGTGGAATCGAACCGAATTCGACGACCAGTTGCTGAAACAGATTGCACCGGTGGCTAAAGATCTGCGCGCCGTTCTGAACCGCATTGAAAACCGATCGGCGGGATAAGAAAAAAGGCGATGATTTCCTCTTGCCCCCGCCGGGAAAGTCTTTATGAACACCTCAACGTCGGGCTATGGCGCAGCCTGGTAGCGCGTCCGTCTGGGGGACGGAAGGTCGCAGGTTCGAGTCCTGCTAGCCCGACCAAATCACACCGACGTTTATGGCAGACAGGCCAGATCCCGCTCTGGCATCAGGGGGGATCGGAATGACTGGCGTATGCCCAAACCAACAGATCGAAGGCATGATTGAACGCGGTGAAATCACTTCCAGCCCTCAGATCATCCCTGCTCAGGTTCAACCGGCCAGCCTGGATTTACGCCTGGGAACAGTAGCTTACCGCGTCCGCGCGTCGTTTCTGGCAGGCGAAGGGCGCTCGGTCGCCGACCGCCTGGCCGAGTTCGAGATGCACCGCATAGACATTTCCGACGGTGCCGTGCTTGAGAAAGGCTGCGTTTACCTGGTGCCGCTTATGGAATCGCTGGCCTTGCCCGCCAGCGTGACCGCTGTTGCCAACGCCAAAAGCTCTACCGGGCGGCTTGACCTACTGACCCGCACCATCACCGATGGTGGCACGGAATTTGACCGAGTGCCGGCGGGTTATTCCGGACCGCTATATGCCGAAATTTGTCCGCGCTCATTCTCGGTTCTGGTGCGTCCGGGAATGCGGTTGAATCAGATACGCTTCCGGCAGGGTCAGGCGGTGCTCAGCGATGCAGAGTTGATGGCGCTCCACAACGAGTCGCCGCTGGTCGATGGCCCGGCGGTAATTCAGGATGGGTTGGGTTTTTCCGTCGACCTGCAACTGCCCGACACCGATCTGGTGGGTTACCGCGCCAAGCCGCATACCGGCGTCATCGATCTGGACAGGATCGGCGAATACGACCCTCAGGAATACTGGGAAGAGGTACGCACCCGCGATGGCCGCATTATTCTGGACCCCGGTGCGTTCTACATTCTGGTCAGCCGCGAGGCCGTTCACATCCCACCGACGTACGCCGCCGAAATGGCCCCCTATCTGGCGATGGTCGGTGAGTTCCGGGTGCATTATGCCGGTTTCTTCGATCCCGGCTTCGGCCACGCCGAAGCCGGCGGTGCCGGGTCGCGCGGTGTACTGGAAGTACGCTGCCACGAGGCGCCCTTCGTGCTGGAGCACGGCCAGGTCGTAGGGCGGCTTGTCTATGAGAAGATGGCAGAAATGCCCACGCAGCTATACGGCGCGGGCATTGCGTCAAACTATCAGGGACAGGGGCTGAAACTGTCCAAACATTTCAAGGCTGTTGGCTAGAACTTCATGAACCGGCGCATTTGGCGGGTCATCCGCTGTGCCTGTCTCAGGTTCTGCGATGGTCGCGGGCCACTGCTGTTCGCGCGGTTGGGATCGTCAGGCTGTTGATCCGACTTTCCACCCATACGGCTGGCCATGTCAAAGCCCTTGTCCACGCCCTTACTGACAAGGCGGCGCATGACCTGACGTACGATCATGTCGATGATCCGATTGGCGTTCATTGCTCAACTCCGTTTCCTGTTGTCCAACATAGGGGTCCCATGTGACAACAAAAGGGCTATGTGATCACTCTTCCTCGAACAATTCGGTCTGATCCTCGTCTTCTTCGTCCTCACGCCCTTCCCCCAAGGGAATAGTGCCCGGCGGTGGCCTGTTTTCAAGCAACCCTGCGGCGCGCAATTCCTTGAGGCCTGGTAGATCGCGGGCGTTCTCCAGCCCGAAATGGTCGAGGAAATGCGGTGTCACCACAAAGGTCACCGGACGGCCCGGTGTCATGCGGCGGCGGCCCAGCCGGATCCACTCCATTTCCAATAATTGGTCGATGGTCCCGCGCGAAACCGAAACGCCGCGGATTTCCTCGATCTCAGCCCGGGTGCAGGGCTGGTGATAGGCAACGATGGCCAGCGTTTCGATGGCGGCCCGACTCAACTTTCGAGTCTCAACCGTTTCCTTCTGCATCAGAAAGCCTAGATCGGGGGCTGTGCGGATGGCCCAGGCCTCGCCCACGCGGACCACGCGAACGCCACGCCCTTGATAGCGTTTTTGAAGCATTTCAACCGCTTGTGCGGCATCGCTGCCATGGGGCATACGGGCTTCAAGATCACCAACCGTCACCGGTTCAGCACTGGCGAACAGCACGGCTTCGACCATACGTTCCTGTTCCGCAACGGGCGGAGCTTCGAACAGGGTGCCGGTGCCTTCGTCTTCGGGGGCGTCAGTCACGAGTTTCGGTCCTCTTACGCAGATGGATCGGGGCAAAGGTTTCGCTTTGCTTGATTTCCATATGTCCTTCTTTCACCAACTCCAGCGAGGCTGCAAAGGTCGCCGCCGTGGCCGACCGGCGCCGGACCGGGTCGGCGTCCCAACCCTCGGGCAAATATGTCTCCATATCCGTCCAGGCACCGGCAAACCCGATCAGAGGGCGCATCCGTTCCAGCGCCTGTTCCATCGTGAATACGGCGTCGCGGTCCATGACAAAAGGCCGGAATTCGTCACGCGTGCGAATGCGGGCATAGCCCTGCATCAGGTCCAGCAGAGTGGCAGAATAAGTCACGGTGCGGATGCGGGTGACGTCCTCGCCCTGCCCGCGTTTGAAAAAATCGCGGCCCAGCTGATCGCGTGCCATCAGGCGGGCGGCGGCATCCCGCATAGCCTGTAAGCGTTCCAACTGAAAGGCCAGGTGCGCTGCCAGCTCCTCACCCGACGGGCCTTCGTCATCCGGGTCCGGCGGCAGCAACAGACGGGATTTCAGGAAAGCCAGCCAGGCCGCCATCACCAGATAATCAGCCGCTAGTTCAATCCGCAGTGCTCGGGCCTTTTCGACAAAGGCCAGATATTGTTGCGCCAGCGCCAGTACCGAGATTTTCCGCAGGTCAACCTTTTGTGTGCGCGACAGGGTCAGCAGCACGTCCAGCGGGCCTTCGAAGCCGTCGACGTCAACGATCAGTGCTTCGGCCGCAAGGCGATCCGCGACCGAGACCGGGTCTTCTCTGAAAAGATTATCGTTCATATACCTGCCCGCCCATTAGGGCAGATAGTTCCGCCTCGGCGGCCTGGATGTCAAGTTCCGCAGGCTTTTGCCGCATCGTCAGCGCCTTTTCTGCGCGCTTCGCGGCCTGCTCGGTCATTTGTCCGGCCGCGTCCAGCACCTTGGCGCGCGCGTCAAACGTGCCATTGCAGTGCAAAACCACATCACACCCCGCGTCCAGCGCCTGACGGGCAATGTCCTCGGGCGCACCGCTCAGGGCCTTCATCGAGATATCGTCGGTCATAATCAACCCGTCGAACCCGATCTTGTCGCGGATCAGGCCGATCATAGTCGGCGAGATCGTCGCTGGTTGCGGGTCGATCCGGTCATAGACCAGGTGCGCCGTCATCCCCATCGGCAGATCGTTCAGATCGCGGAACGGAACGAAATCGACCTGTTCCAGCGCGTCCTGTGTCAGGTCCACGTGTGGTAGGTCGTGGTGACTGTCGAGCGTGGACAGACCATGGCCCGGCATATGCTTGATGACGGGCAAAACGCCGCCATCCAGATGGCCCCTGGCAACGGCCTTTCCCAGCCGCGAAACCTGTTTGGGATCAGAGCCATAGCAGCGGTTTTTCAGAAACGCGTGCGTATTGTCCCGCGCCAGATCAACCATCGGGGCGCAATTGCTGTCAATGCCCAGCCCGAATAGCTCATCGGCGATCAGACGATACCGCAGATACATCGCCCGTTCGGCCTGTTCCCCGGCCCGCGCAACGTGATCCAGTGGTGGCAGCCATTCGCGGGCCAGTGGTGCGCGCAGGCGCTGGACCCGACCGCCCTCCTGATCGATTGTGATGGGGCAATTGCGGCCCACGGCATCGCGGAATTCATCGCATAGGGTCCGGACCTGATCGGCAGTGTCGATATTGCGCGCAAACAAAATGAACCCGAACGGGTTCATCTCGCGAAACAGTCTCTTTTCCTGTGGCGTCAGGCGCAGGCCTTCGGCGTCGGTAATGGCCGCACCAAAACTCACCGAGCGGCCACCGGGATGCAATCGGCACCGCTCGCCTCAAGCGCAGCACAGAACTGACGCGAGTCGCTCAGGTCGTCAAACCCCAGAACGCGCAACCGATAAAAGGTCCGTCCGCCGCGTGAGGTTTTCTGGATAACACGCTGTTTTCCATCCATATAATCCCCAAACTGACCATTCAGTCGATCCCATTCTGCGCGCGCCACGTCCGAGCTTTCATAAGCGCCAAGCTGCGCCATGCGGGTGCCTTTGGACAGCGTGTCAGGATCAATATCCACCCCAACAGCCGCTTTGACGGCGGCATTGATCGCGTCTTCGGTGCTGCTGTTCGGAGTGATGCGGCTGGGCGTTGCGCGGGCCGGGCGCGTGATCGGGCGCAAAGACCGGCGGACCCCAGGCAATGCAGCCAGTTCTGGATCGGGCAGTTGTGCGGCCAGATCGGTGGGATCGATTGCAGGCTCTTCTTCGAGCAAGGACAAGGCAGCCAGTTGCACGCCTTCTTCCGTCGGTTCGTCAATCTGGGCCGCGTCCCCTGCCAGCTCGGAAACCAGAGCATCCACCGTATCCTGACGCAGCTCGGCGGCCTCTTGGTTGGATATCTCTTCCTGAACCACATGCACGGCCGGGGTGGGCCTCAGCGGTTCAACTGGCGTGTCTTCATCGGTCAGCGACACCGGGCGCGGCGCAAGGATCAGACGGTCCGCAGGCGGTGCGGCGGTTCCCACCGCAGCCACGGCGTTGACGGCCAGACCCTGATGATCCGCAGGCGTTCCGCCGGGGTTATCGGGCTGAACGCGCATCGGCCCCTCGATGGCCCGCACGACCGGCACACCGGACACATCGCGCATCACCAACTTGTAGCCCCAAACGCCGATCCCGGCGACCAGAGCAAGGGACGCAACCGCGCCCATCGCATTGACGATACGGCTCAGCCCCGCTGCGCGCGGAGCCTCTTCATATCCGTGCATGTCGTCGGAATACTCGTACCCATCCTCAGGATTCGGTTGATTCGTGTAATGCATCTGCTCGGGGCGCATCTGCCCCGAGTAATCGTAACTTGCCATATCCGCCTCACCGCCCGATAGCGCCTTAAAACATGGCGCGCGGGTCATTTCTTGTCTGCCTCGTTCCGGCGGTTCGGGCGGTGTTAGTTACCGCATCTCCTGCGCCGGAGTGACGCCAAGAATATCCAAGCCCGCTGAAATCACAACAGAAACAGCCCGGGCCAATGCGATTTTTGACTGGCTTGTGGCAACATCGCCATCCTGGATGAAGCGTACAGATTCATCGTCAAAGCCCAAATTGTACAGATAACTAAAGTCATTTACCAACTCGATGAGGTAGAAGACCACTCGATGAGGCTCATTAGCTTTGGCGGCAGCCTCAACTAAACGAGGCCATTCTGCAATTTTCTTGGTTAACGTCAGTTCAGCATCGTGAGACAAACGACTGAGATCAGCGGACGCCAAGGTAGCATCATCCGCAGGAATTGATGCAGATTCTGCTTTTCTCAATACACTCATGACTCGCGCGTGTGCGTATTGCACGTAGTAAACTGGGTTCTCGTTGTTGCCTGCTAGTACCTGGTCAAAATCGAAATCCAGAGGCGCGTCATTCTTACGAGTCAACATGACAAAGCGGGTAACGTCTGGTCCGACCGCATCAACCACATCGCGTAGGGTAACAAAGTTCCCTGCCCGCTTGGACATCTTGAACGGCTCGCCATTTTTCCACAGCTTCACCAACTGGGTCAGCTTGATATCCAACGGCACCTTACCATCAGACAGAGCCGAAACGGCTGCCTTCATCCGTTTGACATAGCCGCCGTGATCCGCGCCAAACACGTCGATCAAAGCATCAAATCCGCGGGTCACCTTGTCATAGTGATAGGCGATATCCGGCGCGAAATAGGTCCAGCTGCCGTCCGATTTCTTGACCGGACGATCGACGTCGTCACCATGCTCGGTGGACTTGAAAAGGGTCTGCTCGCGCGGCTCCCAATCCTCGGGCTTTTTGCCTTTGGGTGGTTCCAGCACGCCTTCGTAAATCAGGCCCTTTTCGGTCAGGGACTGAAGCGCAGCCTCGATCCGGCCCGTGCCATAAAGAGATTTCTCCGAGAAGAACACATCCATCTCGACACCCAGCGCCTTCAGGTCGGCCCGGATCAGATCCATCATCGCGTCGGTCGAGAACTCACGCAGTTCATCCAGCCACTCGGCCTCGGGCTTGTCGATCAGGCTGTCGCCGTATTTCTCTTTCAGCGCCTCACCGATCGGGATCAGGTAGTCACCGGGATAGAGACCTTCGGCAATCTCAGGGCTTAGGCCATTGGCCTCGCGATATCGTTCGTACGCTGACCGCGCCAGCACATCCACCTGCGCGCCGCCGTCGTTGATGTAGTATTCGCGGGTCACGTCATGGCCGGAATAGGCCAGCAGGCTCGCCAGAGCATCACCGAACACAGCGCCCCGCGTATGGCCCACATGCAGCGGACCGGTCGGGTTGGCCGAGACATATTCCACGTTCACCCTCTGGCCATGACCCATGGTCGAGCGGCCATAGTCGGTGCCCTTCCCCAGCACCGCTGCCAGCACACCCTGCCAGACCGACGGCGCAAGCCGCAGGTTCAAAAAGCCGGGCCCCGCCACCTCGGCGCTGGTGATCCGGTCATCCGCCGCCAGCTTCCCGGCCAGCACATCGGCAATGTCGCGCGGTTTCATCTTGGCCGGTTTCGCCAGCACCATCGCAGCGTTGGTTGCCATGTCGCCATGCGCGGCGTCGCGCGGCGGTTCGACCGCCACGTTGTCAAAGCTCAGCCCCTCGGGCAGCGCGCCTTCAGACTGCATCTGTGCCAGCGCGTCCAATACAAGGCCGCGGATCTCGGAAAACAGGTTCATTTCGGATGTCCTTTTGCTTGCTCGGCGGTTTACCACGCAAAGCAGCAAGGTCAATGCAAGCGATCAGTTTCCGCTTGGATTAACCGTAAACGGGGCTAAGGTCACAGGAAATACGAACCCGGAGACCGTTTCATGCGCCTAGCCCTGCCCCTTGCCATCGCCCTGACCACATCGCTGCCGGTCTGGGCCGAGATGCCTGCGCCTCAGGGTCACGTTCTGTTGACACTTGGCGGCGCGGTCACCGAGACCAACCTGCCGGCCCGGGGTGAGAATGACGGCGGCCTTTTGGGGTATCTTGAGGTTCAGCACGACGGGGCTGCCGGGTTTGATGCCGCCTTGCTGGATGGTCTGGAACAGGTCGAGATCACGATCACCTACGGCCCGGAAGGCAACCAGCGCGACATCGCGTTTTCAGGCCCGCTGCTGTCGGACGTGATGACGATGGCAGGCGCCGCGGGCAAAACCGCAAAGCCAATGGCATTGGATGGTTATCAGTCCGAAATCGCTTGGGAGAGCGTCACCGCGCATCAGCCCATTGTTGCCACCCATGCCGACGGGGCTCCGATGGGAATTGGCGGATACGGCCCAACCATGATCGTCTTTCCCCCGACCGAAGATGCGGAACTGGCGCAAAAACAATCTGGTCAACAGGTGTGGGCGCTGGCCTATATCGGGGTTGAGTAATTACCGGGCCGTCAGCCTTTTGTGATCCTGTAGCGCGAAGCGGTCCGTCATTCCGGCTATATAGTCCGACACAATCCGGGCGAGCGCCGTTTCATCGCCGGCCGCCTCGATATCTTCGTGCCAGCGCGCAGGCATCTGCTTGGGATCATTAAGGTATATCGGGAACAAGTCCTGCACGACTGCACTGACCTCTGCGCGCACCTCCATCACACTGGGCGCGCGGTACATCCGCGTGAACAGAAAAGCGCGAATTTCCTTGAGCCGCGCCCACAAACCGTTGGAGAACTGAACCACCGGAAATCCCAAGTGCCGGATCTCCTCGACTGTCTGCGCCCCTGACGCGGCGATCAGCCCGCGCGAGGTGTCGATCACATCTGACACCATGACGCCAAACACCCGGCGAAGCGCTTCATGCCTGCGGCGATACGGATCCAAACCAGGGTATTTCCGGTCCACCTTTGCATAGCAGTCGCCCACAATCGGCAATTGCTGGATTTCATCATCCGTGAACAGGTTGGCCCGCAGACCGTCCAGCAGATCGTGGTTGTTGTAGGCAATGTCGTCTGACAGTGCGGCCACCTGCGCCTCGGCACTGGCGTGCGTGTGCAGCTCAAGATCGAAACCTTCGTTGCACTCGGCCAACGCCCACGGCAACTCTCCTTCGACCGGCCCGTTGTGTTTGGCAATGCCTTCAAGACACTCCCAAGTCAGGTTGCAACCGTCGAATTCGGCGTAGTGCCGTTCCAGCTTGGTGACGATCCGAATGGCCTGCGCGTTGTGATCGAACCCTCCATAGGGCTCCATCAACGCGTGCAGAGCGTCTTCTCCGGTATGGCCGAAGGGTGTGTGCCCCAGGTCATGCGCCAGCGCCACTGCCTCGGTAAGTTCCGGGTTCAGGCCAAGCGCGCCAGCAATCGTGCGCGCCACTTGTGCCACTTCGATGGAATGGGTCAGACGTGTACGGTAGCTGTCGCCCTCATGCTCCACAAACACTTGCGTCTTGTGTTTGAGCCGCCGAAAAGCACTGGCATGAATGATCCTGTCCCGGTCGCGCTGAAAGCATGACCGGAAACTGCTTTCCTCCTCTGGAACAAGCCGCCCCCTTGCGCGGCCCGGGTCCGAGGCAAAACCTGCTCTGTCCAAAGGCCATATCCTTGTCGCCTGTCCTTGCACTTTCTATATTGTAAGGAGTAAAGGAAATAAACCTTTGGAGACTGGCATGAATCTGCCCCCCACAGTCACAGAACGCGCCTTTGACCGCCTCGCCGAGATCGGTGCAGCGGATCAGGGTCAGGCCCTGCGCGTCGCGGTGGAAGGCGGCGGATGTTCCGGATTTCAATACGAAATCGCGTTGGATGAACCCAAAGAGGACGACCTTGTGCTGGAAGGCAAAGGCCAAAAGGTGATTGTCGACTCGATTTCACTGCCGTTTCTGGAAAACGCGGTGATCGATTTCACGCAGGAACTGATCGGTGCAAGGTTTGTGATCGAGAACCCAAACGCCACCTCGTCCTGCGGTTGCGGTACTTCATTTTCAATGTGACCTTGCCCTGCCCGCGCGGTTGAGGGATAGATCGACCGGCAGCCAGCCGGAGGATCGCGCATGAAAATCGCCACGTTCAACATCAACGGCATCAAAGCGCGGGCCGAGGCCCTTCCGCGGTGGCTGGATGATGCGCAGCCCGACGTTGTACTGCTGCAAGAGATCAAGTCGGTCGACGAAAACTTCCCGCGCGAGATTTTCGAGGAACGCGGCTATATCGTCGAAACGCATGGGCAAAAAAGCTTCAACGGTGTGGCAATCCTGTCAAAGCTACCGCTTGAAGACGTATCTCGCGGCCTGCCCGGCGACGACGATGACGAACAGGCGCGCTGGATCGAGGCCACGGCAATTGGCAAAAAGGCGCTGCGTATCTGCGGGCTGTACCTGCCCAACGGCAACCCGGCCCCAGGTCCGAAATACGATTACAAACTGGCGTGGATGGAGCGGCTTTATTACCGCGCGCGTGACCTGATGGCCAGCGAGGAACCGGCGCTGATGGCGGGTGACTACAACATCATCCCACAGCCCGAGGATGCAGCCCGTCCGGATGCCTGGCGCGAGGACGCCCTGTTCCGTACCGAAAGCCGCGCCGCGTTTCGCAAAGTGTTGAACCTTGGGTTCACCGAGGCATTTCGAGCGCGCATTCAGGGGCCGGGGCACTATTCCTTTTGGGACTATCAGGCCGGGGCATGGAACAAGAATGACGGCATTCGAATCGACCATTTCTTGCTGACACCGCAGGCTGCCGATCTGATGCGCGACTGTCAGATTGATTCAGCGGTGCGCGGGTACGAAAAGCCATCGGATCACGTGCCGGTCTGGGTTGACCTCGACCTGTAACTGTTCACGCCGTCGCGTCGAAGCTGTAGATCCACTCGTATTTCTTCGCCAATTGAGCCCCAACCGCCATCAGAGCCATCTGCGCCGCCAATCGCATTGGTCCGCGCAGGTGGAAGTTGCGCGCATTTGCTCCGGCGGCGGTAACAACTTGCCTTGCCCTGGGGCGGCGCTGCGTTTCGTAGGCGGTAAGGGCTTGTTTCACACCCGATTGATCTTCGAAAGCACGGGCCAGAATCCACGCATCCTCCAACGCCAGACATGCGCCCTGCGCCAGGAAGGGCAGCGTGGGATGGGCCGCGTCGCCCAGCAGCGCTAAACGCCCGTTTTGCCAGCTTTGCGCAACGGGGCGCAGGAACAGGGCCCACAGGTGGGTTTCGGTCACCTCGGCCAGAATATCGTGCACCGGACCGCCGAAATCTGCAAAGCGCGCGCGCAGATCATCGGTGTCGCCTTGCAGACGCCAGCCTTCCTCTCGCCAGTCCGAACGTTCTTCAATCGCCACCACATTCATCAGACGCTGATCGCGCAGCGGATAGGTGACCACATGGCGCCCAGGACCCATAGTCAGCGATGCACGTGGCATCTCTTCGCGTTGCGACCAGGGGATCGTTGCCCGCCAGGCGACCTGATGGGTGAACTGAGGTGCCTCGGTGCCGTTCAGGATCGGTCGGATCGTGCTGCGCCCGCCATCTGCGGCAATGACGCATTCCGACCGCAACCGCTCGCCGCCCTCCAGCACGACATCGGCCTCGCTTGGATGCTTGACAACCTTTGTCACGCGTGCGCCTAGCTGGATATCAACCCCAGCATCCCGCGCCGCCCGTTGCAACAGGTCCAGCAGATCGGCACGGTGGTAATAGTAGGTCGGACCAGCCGCAGGCGCAGGAACCCTACTGATCACGCGGCCCTTGCGATAATCGCGCAGCGTCGTTCCGTGGGACAGCTGCCCGTCCTCGGGCACGCTCCCCACCACGCCAAGCGCCCGTAGAACCGCTACACCGTTGGCGCTGATCTGCAATCCTGCGCCGACCTCGGTCAGGGCCGGAGCCTGCTCCAGAACCGTCACCTGCGCACCGCGGTGCCGCAGCGCCAGAGCAGCCGCCAGCCCGCCGATGCCGCCGCCGATGATACTGAATTTCAGACCGTCGATATTCATGGCACCGCCTTAACGCAAAAACGCCGAGGCCACAGGCCCCGGCGCTGGTGTTTTCCCGAATTTTCCAGCGATCAATCGTCGCGGTGGACCTTTTCGCGGCGCTCGTGGCGCTCCTGCGCCTCAAGCGTCATGGTCGCGATCGGACGCGCGTCCAAACGTTTCAGCGAGATCGGGTCGCCCGTCATTTCGCAATAGCCGTATTCACCCTCGTCAATGCGGCGCAGGGCCGAGTCGATCTTGGCCACCAGCTTGCGCTGACGGTCGCGGGTGCGCAGCTCTAGCGCGCGGTCGGTTTCCTCGCTTGCGCGGTCAGCAACGTCCGGAATGTTACGGGTGTTGCCCTGCAGCCCTTCGATCGTGTCGCGGCTGCCCGCCAAAAGTTCATTCTTCCAATCCAGCAGCTTGCGGCGGAAATACTCAAGCTGACGGTCATTCATGAAAGGCTCATCTTCGGCCGGACAGTAATCCTCCGGCAGAAAAACTTCCTGCTTCATCTTTGCTCCCTCGGTATGGCCAGAAACGTCGGTTGCAGTTGTTTCACCAGACATTTGGCTCTCCCTTCTGCGGAGCGTTTATCTGACGCACGTGCGAATGTCACTACACAAACGTCGTCTTGATACGTCACGTTTCTGACTTGTCTAAATATGATACATGTAACAACAAAAGCTTGTTTTTCTGCGGAATTCATTGGGCATTTTTGCGGCAAATCACAACCAAAGGGGCATCCGATTTCAGTCGAATCACGCCAAAAGGACCGAAGGCGCGGTTTATTTCACGGTGCAGGACGTCGCGGCCCCGCTTGTCAAAATCATCGCCTCTCTGTAACCCGAACGGCACAGATTGCGCGAAACCACACGAGGGGCCCATGACCGCACGTTTCCAAGGCACCGCAGAGTATGTTGCCACCGACGACCTGAACATTGCGGTAAACGCTGCCGTGACGTTGGAGCGTCCGCTGCTGGTCAAGGGTGAGCCCGGCACCGGCAAGACCGAGCTGGCGAAGCAGGTAGCCGGTGCGCTGGGGCTGAAGATGATCGAGTGGAATGTGAAATCCACCACCCGCGCGCAGCAGGGCCTGTATGAATATGATGCGGTCAGTCGCCTGCGCGACAGTCAATTGGGCGATGCGCGCGTGCATGACGTTTCGAACTATATCCGCAAAGGCAAACTGTGGCAGGCGTTCGAGGCCGACGAAAAGGTCGTTCTGCTGATCGATGAGATCGACAAGGCCGATATCGAGTTTCCCAACGACCTCCTGCAGGAACTCGATAAAATGGAGTTCCACGTCTATGAGACCGGTGAGACCATCCGGGCAAGGCACCGCCCCATCGTCATCATCACCTCGAACAACGAAAAGGAACTGCCGGACGCCTTCCTGCGCCGCTGCTTCTTCCACTACATCCGCTTTCCGGACGAGGCGACCATGCGCCGGATCGTCGAGGTGCACCACCCCGGCATCAAAGATGCGCTGCTGACCACCGCGCTCACCCAGTTCTATGAAATCCGCGAGACGCAGGGCCTAAAGAAAAAACCTTCGACATCCGAGGTCCTGGACTGGCTGAAGCTGTTGCTGGCCGAGGACCTGACGTCCGAGGATTTGAAACGCGATGGCGCCAACGCCCTGCCCAAACTACACGGTGCTTTGTTGAAGAATGAACAAGACGTGCATCTTTTTGAACGTCTCGCGTTCATGGCGCGTGCCAAACGCTGAGCGCATAGAACAACCGGTGATCGCCGCTTGCTTTGCGCTGGCCTGCCTGTCAGCATTGCAGATGGCGGTCCGGTGTGTCCGGGCTATGTATGACCGGACAAGACGGGACATTCTGAATGGCTGACTCTCTGACCATCCGCGCGTTGCAGCCCGAAGACCGCCCAGACTGGTCGGACATGTGGCGCGACTATCTGGCCTTCTATGAAACAACGGTGCTGGATGCGGTCTATGACACCACCTTCGCACGCCTGCTGGGCGACGATCCGAATGAGTTTTCGTGCTTTGTCGCCGAGACAAATGGGCGACTGGTTGGTCTGACCCATTACCTGTTTCATCGCCACGCTTGGAAAGTTGAATCCGTCTGCTACTTGCAGGACCTTTACGCCCGGCCCGAGACACGCGGCACCGGCGTCGGTCGCGCCCTGATCCAAGCTGTCTATGATGAGGCCGATCGTCAGGGAGCCCCGTCCGTCTACTGGCTGACGCAGGATTTCAATCACACCGCCCGCAAGCTGTATGACCGCATCGGCAAGCAAACGCCATTCATCCGGTACCAGCGTCCATGATGCGTTGGACCGCGATCATTGCCGCTTTGGCGCTGACGGGCTGCGCGACTGTTGAGACAAGCGAAGTCCCGACCCGCGTTCAGGTCATTGAGGAAAAACTGCCGCCAGCCAAAGCGTTTACCCGTTCGACCCCCACGCCTGCGGGCAGGTCGAACGCAAATATCGCGGCTGATTTCGTATCCTTGCATTTCGCGCTGGAAGGGGGCGCTCAATTACCAGTGTTCACGCGGTTCGAAACCCCGATCACCGTCCGCCTGACCGGTGCCCCTACCCCGTCGATGCAGCGCGACCTGACCCGTTTGCTGAACCGCCTGCGCCGTGAAGCCGGAATAGACATCCGTCAAATCTCTGACGGTACGGCCAACATCACCATCGAGGCTGTCAGTCAGGACGAAATCCATGCCATCCTGCCGCAGGCGGCCTGTTTCGTGGTGCCCAACTCCTCAAGTTTTCAGGAATACCGCCGCGACCGACGCAAACAAAAAAGCAGCTGGTCCCGCCTGCGCAGCCGCGAGCGCCTGGGTATTTTCATCCCCTATGACGTCAGCCCGCAGGAAAAGCGCGACTGTCTGCACGAAGAGGTCGCGCAGGCGTTGGGCCCGTTGAACGACCTGTACCACCTACCGGATTCGGTGTTTAACGACGACAATATCCACACCGTTCTGACGGGTTTCGACATGCTGATCCTGCGCACGGCCTATGCGCCCGAACTGCGCAGCGGCATGACCCGCGAACAAGTTGAATCCGCCCTGCCCGACGTTCTCAGCCGCCTGAACCCGCGCGGAGACGCTTTGCCTGCGCAACCGGTTTCCGAGACACCGCGAGAGTGGGTCAACGCGGTTCAGAAATCTCTGCGACCGACACGCGGGGTAAAAAGACGTCTGAGAGACGCCAAACTGGCCGCCCGGATCGGGCAGGAACAAGGTTGGACCGACCACCGCCGCGCCTATCCCTATTATGTGATGGGGCGTATGGAACAGTTCGATAACCCACAGGAGGCGCTGCGCAACTATCAGATTGCCCTGCAATTTCTGCGCGCCACTCCCGGCACCGAGGTCCATCAGGCCTATGTCACCACCCAAACCGCTGCCTTTGCGCTGGCGCAGGGCAAAGGCCCCGAAGCTCTGCCTGAACTGGACAAGGCCATCGACGTGATGACACGTGCCGAAAACGCATCGCAACTGGCCACGTTGCTGCTGCTGAAATCCGAAGCGCTAAATCAGGCAGGCCGGACCGCTCAGGCACGTTCCGTCAGGCTGGACAGTCTAGGATGGGCACGCTACGGCTTCGGCTCGGAAACGGTGGTCCGGTCGCTGATGCAGGACGTTGCGGAAGGACCTCGCAACAACAGGGGCGGATAACGCATGGTCGTGGTTTTGGGAATGGCGATACTGGGGGCGATCCTTGGGGCGCTGACGGCACGCAAACGCAATGGCAATGGTGCCGACATGGCCCAATACGCTGCCGGTTATGGCATTGCCTTTGCGCTTACCGGGCTGGTGCTGTCGCTGATCCTTGTAAGGTTCGTGGGGTAAGCGATGTTCCTGCCCTTTTTCGAAAACCTCCGCAAAGCTGGCATTCCCGTATCCTTGCGCGAATACCTGACGTTTCTTGAGGGCATGAAAAAGGGTCTGGCCACCTATGATGTCGAGGCATTCTACTATCTCGCCCGCGTCTCGATGGTGAAGGACGAGCGCAACATCGACAAGTTCGACCGCGCCTTTGCCGCCAGTTTCGAAGGGTTGAACGAAATCAGCTTTGATCAGGTGCTCGAGGCCGTCGATATCCCCGCCGATTGGCTGGCCAAGATGGCCGAAAAGCACCTGTCCGATGAAGAAAAGGCCGAGATTGAGGCCTTGGGCGGTTTTGAAAAGCTGATGGAGACGCTGCGCGAGCGTCTGAAAGACCAGCAAGGCCGCCATCAGGGCGGCAACAAGTGGATCGGCACTGCCGGGACCTCACCCTTCGGGGCCTATGGTTACAACCCCGAAGGCGTGCGAATCGGCCAGAAGGAAAGCCGCCATCAGCGTGCCGTGAAAGTCTGGGACAAGCGCGAATTCAAGAACTTGGACGACACGGTTGAACTGGGCACCCGCAACATCAAGGTCGCGCTGAAACGCCTGCGCCGCTGGGCACGTGAAGGTGCGGCCGAGGAACTGGATCTGGACGGCACCATCCGCGCCACCGCCGAGCACGGCTATCTGGACGTCAAAACCCGCCCCGAGCGTCACAACGCGGTCAAAGTGCTGCTGTTTCTGGACGTGGGCGGCTCGATGGACCCGCACATCAAGGTGGTGGAGGAACTGTTCTCGGCCGCCCGGACCGAATTCAAGCATCTGGAATATTACTATTTCCACAATTGCCTGTATGAAGGCGTCTGGCGCGACAATCGCCGCCGCTGGGATCAGCAGACCCCAACGCATGAGGTACTGCGGACCTATGGCTCGGACTACAAGTGCATTTTCGTCGGCGACGCCTCGATGAGCCCCTACGAGATCGCCTATCCCGGCGGTGCCAACGAGCACTGGAACAAGGAGGCTGGTCAGGTCTGGCTGCAGCGCGCCCGCGAACAGTGGGCATCGAACCTGTGGATCAACCCGGTGCCCGAAAAATACTGGGGCTACACCCACTCGATCGGCATGATTCAGGAAATTTTCGAAGACCGCATGGTCCCGATGACGCTGGCCGGACTGGAACAGGGGATGCGAGAATTGACGCGTTAAGTGAAGATTGGCGGATGGCGGCTTTGAGCCCCAAGGCAGACTTTTTCACAGCACTGTGTTAAAGTGCGTCTCACCAAACTTGACGTTTGGCCTCTCGATAGATTGGGAGAGTGAAACATGCGAGCTTCGCGGTTTTTGGGAGTCATTGTCAGTTTTCTAATACTGTTCGGTGGGAGTCCGGATGCAGCGTCAGGACAATCCGAATCCGACGAGCGAGTTGAACTGATCCGGGCCCAAAATTCGCTAAGACTATTTCGAGAATTCGAGCAAAACAGCAGGCACCTCTATTTTCTTCAGGCAAATGCCATCATCGCTGTTCAAGGCGGGTGGAACGAAGGTGATTTGGGTTATGGGACCCATGCCGCAATGTTGGGTGAAGCAGCAGAAAGCCTGCTATTACCTAAGTTTAAAAGGCTATCTGCACACTTGGACACGAACGCTGATCTAAAGGAAGAAGAAAAAAGGCGTTTGAAAGAGTCTGTAGCACAGGTTCTAGTTTTAGTTGATCTATCCGGGTCAATTTCCGAAGCATTGAAAAATGGGGGCTTGGAAACAGCCATTTTACTATACCACGACCAAGCCACCCCAATGTTCGAATCCATTTGGGCCACCAATTACACTTTAATCAGTGAAGCTGAACGCAAGTTCCCCCGACGCTAGGAATTGCCCAGATTCTCTTTCGGAAAAGCACCCACTAACAGTCTAGTGGTCAATTTTACGTAGTGCTCGGATTGCTGCTTTGTCGCGCAAAGCAGACAAACTGCCCAAACCGATATTGTCTCACAACCAGCGTTTACCCATATTTACCTTATGCTTCGCCTAACCCCGATCCTGCTGGCCATAGCCTACGCCGTTGTGATGTACCGGATTTCTGTCTGGCGTACACACAGGGAACTGGACGCAAAATCGACCGAACTGGCCGATCCTGCGCTGAAACGCATGACCGACCGGCTGGCGGCGGCGTTGGAGATCGACCGGGTGCCCGTCTACATCTACGAGATCGACCCGGTGAACGGGCTGGCCGCACCGGACGGGCGGATATTTATCACCCGTGGGTTCTACCGCAAGTTTCGGAACGGAGAGGTCTCGGCCGAAGAAATGGCCAGTGTCATCGCGCATGAACTGGGGCATGTGGCACTGGGTCACGCGCGGCGTCGGATGATCGATTTTTCCGGCCAGAACGCGTTGCGGGCCGCGTTGATGATGCTGTTGAACCGGTTCATTCCCTTCATCGGCGCGTGGATTGCCAACATGTTGACGCATCTTCTGGCCTCGCGCCTGTCGCGCGGGGATGAGTATGAGGCCGATGAATATGCCGCTGCTTTGCTGACCAAGGCCGGGATCGGGATCGGGCCGCAAAAATCCCTGTTTCACAAGCTGGAAGGTTTGACCCAGCAACGCGCCGGAGTTGTGCCCGCATGGTTGATGAGCCATCCCAACACCGATGAGCGGATAGCGGCGCTGGAAGCACTCGAAAAGCGTTGGGGCGCGGGCGGATAGGTTTGGACCGCGAGGAGGTCAGCCTTTCGCGCTCTCCGGGATTTATTCAGCTAGATGAAGGAAGATCCTGCTTAGGGTCAGGACTCATAGCCAATAGATGACGAGTGCTGCGAGGGCGATGGCTGACAGGAAGACCTTCGGGCACCTGTCGTAGCGGGTCGCCACACGCCGCCA